>JAGWXJ010000009.1 GCA_018969935.1 Alphaproteobacteria bacterium
TCAGATCGGGTTCAAAATCACCTATCGAGAGTTGCTTTAACTGGTCCATGACAGCGAGATCCATACCGCCTGCGTAACCCTGATAGGCGCGTGTTGAATCCGTGAACCTGTCGCAGATGACTATTTTACCAGCCTCGAGCGCGGGTTTAATGCAATCGCGCACGTGCATGGCGCGGGCGGCGAAGAGCAACATGCACTCGGCTATCGGGGACCATGTGCCTGCGCTGTCCATGAACAGCGCCCTTATTTTTTCGGCCTCGGGGGTGCCGCCCGGTTCGCGCGTCAGCACGACCTGATGGCTTTGGGCTTCCAGCTTTTCCTTCAGCAGGCGGGACTGGGTGGACTTGCCGCCCCCTTCCCCGCCTTCGAGTGTGATGAAAAGCCCTTGCTTCATTTATTTGTTTTTCGCGGCCTGAATGATTTTATCGAAGGTGAGGCCGATGAAGCCTTTTTGTTCAACCGCCTGCGCGGTTACCATTGGGAAGGTTTGTTCAACAATACCCTGACCGGATACGGTAACCGAGCCGACTTCCTGCCCTGCCTTGAGCGGGGCCACCAGCGGCGAGTTGTATTTCACTTTTACCGTGACGTCCTTGAGGGTCATGGATGCGGGGATGGTTGCAACGGCATCCCTGCCTGCTACGAGCATCACGTTATCGGATGCGCCGTAAACAACGGGGGCCTTGACCAGTTCCTGCCCTTGTTTGACCAAGCGGCCAATTTTGAAGCTATCGAGCGCCCAGTTCATGAGGCGGACGCTTTCTTTTTCGCGGTCATCCCATGAAGCAAGGCCTGCAAGCACCATGATGACGCGGCGGCCATCGCGCACGGCGGAACCGATGAGGCAGTAGCCTGCTTCTTCCGTATGGCCGGTTTTGACGCCGTCAGCCCCTGTGACCTTGCCGATAAGCGGGTTGCGGTTTTGCTGAGTGATGCCGTTATAGGTGTATTCGGGCATCGCGTAGTATTTATAATCTTCCGGGAATTCGGTGATGAGGTGCCATGCCAGCACCGCCAGATCGCGCGGGGTGGAATAGTGGTTGGGGTCAGGCATGCCTGAAGCGTTCATGAAGTGGCTGCCCGTGAGGCCCCACATTTGCGCTTTATCGTTCATCATGCCTGCGAATTTATCCTCGGAGCCTGCAACACCCTCGGCCAGCACAACCGTTGCATCGTTGCCGGACTGGACGATGACGCCCTTGATGAGATCTTCGACGGGGACTTGCTTGCCGACTTCCACGAACATTTTGGAGCCTTCCATCTTCCATGCCTTTTCGGACACGGGGAGTGATTGCTGCAGGCTTAGCTGGCCATCCTTGATGGCCTGAAAGACGACCGCCATCGTCATGATTTTGGACATGGAGGCGGTGGGGATACGTTTGCCCGAGTCCTTGTCCAGCAGGACGGCGCCGGATGTCGCATCGATGATATAAGCTTCCTTGGCGATGGTTTCAGGCTGTTCGGCAAAACCTTGAAGCGGGGCCATGAACAGCGAGAGAACGAGTGCGATACCGAAGCCAAGACGGCGCATTTTATAACCTTTCCGATTGCTATGTGCGGGGGAGGATAAAGGCACTTCGTGGCGGAGTGAAGGCCCCTTCACATTTTTTATCGGGGGGTTGTGGACTATCAGTTCTCGGATACGACAATAGACGCCTGACGCCCCTGCCGTTGCAGGGCGCTTACCAGCGCATCCGCCTCGTTCGGGTTGCTTATGGGGCCTATGCGGACACGGTAATAGGGTTTGCCGCCGAGTTTGGCCTCAATGATTTTGGTGGGGCCCAGGGATGCGATTTGCGCCTGCGCGCGCTGGGCATTTGCCGATGATGTGTAGGAGCCAGCCTGCACGTAAATGAAGCTGGGTTTTACAGGTACGATTTGAGGCCGCACCGTTTGGGATGCGTAGCTGGGTTTGGGAATGACATCCTCCGGCTGGAGGGTTGCGACAGGGATACCGGGGTAACGCGCACCGCGCGGGCGGGCGAAAGCCAGTTTGTTTTGCGCGGCTTCATCGTTGCGGCGTTGGGGCGGCAAATCGGCTGGCACGGGGGCTGCCATGGCTGCACCACCTGCGGCGGGTGCAATGTTTTCGGGGACGACAGGTGTGATGACGGCCTGCGTGTTCATGCCGATATCGGCGGCGGAGGCAACCACGGGGGCAGGTTCGGCATCCGAGAGATATTGGGTTGCCGTCGCGACCCTGATGGGTGTTTGTTCAGGCATCTGGCCATCGGCCGTGGGGTAGAAGGATGCGAAACGGTCATCGAGCATGCCTGTGTTGTTGACGGCAATCTCGGCCCCACGGGTATCTATTTTCTGTTTGGCGGCGGCTGAAAGGGCCATGCTTTCGGGGCCCAATACCTGCAGGCGCACCTTGGCGGTGCCTGTGCCTATCATTCCGAGCGCCTTGGCGGCACCTTTTGATACATCGATGATGCGGTTGGAGTGGAAGGGCCCGCGGTCCGTCACACGGACGACGATGGAGCGCCCGTTATCAAGGTTTGTGACGCGGACAAGCGAGGGCAGCTGAAGCGTGCGGTGCGCGGCTGTCAGGGCGTCTTCGTCAAAGGTTTCGCCGCTGGCGGTCTTGCGACCGTCAAAGCCGGGGCCGTACCAGCTGGCAAGGCCCGTTTCCTCGTAGGTGTAATTTTCTTCAGGATAGTAAGTGTGGCCGTTAATGGTGTATGGCCCGCCTACCCTAAACCGCCCCTTGCTTGTATCACCAGCACAGGCAGCCAACTGGCCGCATGCCGCTACAAGCAACAACAGCGTCAGGATGCGCTTTTTCAAAAGGAGAACCTTTTTGTTGTTGCACCTAATCCGGACGGTGCGCGATCGCATCGGCCAGAAGACCTACGCTCGTAGCAAAATATGTGGACCGATTCCAGTGCATTATGATGTTAAAGTTTTCATAAACAAGGAATGTGGGGGTGCCGATGCCATCAGGGGCCACCAGAGCGGCCTTTGGGTCCTTGCCATCGGACGGCATATGCAGGGGGGAGCCATCAGCCTGTTTGACGCCCCTGCGCATCCATTCGGAGAGCGGGCGCATGTTCTCACGGCCATAAGCCGCCTCGGGGATGGATACCGGCACTTTTACGGCGCGGCCCCAGCGGACATCCTTGTTCCAGCCCTCGGTGCGCAGGTAGTTGGCGATGGAAGCAAAGACATCAGGCAGACTGTTCCAGATATCCACCATGCCGTCGCCGTTACCATCAACCGCGTATTTATGATAGCTGGAGGGCATGAACTGGCTTTGGCCCATAGCCCCTGCCCATGACCCTGTCAGCTTGTCGGTACCCGCGTGGCCGCCTTCTAAAATGCGAAGGGCGCCTACCAATTCCTTTTCAAAAAACTGCGCACGGCGGCCTTCATAGGCCAGTGTTGCCAGCGCGCTTACAATATCAAACCCGCCCGTGATTTTGCCGTAGTTGGTTTCGATGCCCCACAGGGCCACGATGTATTGCGGCGGGACGCCATAGGCCTCGGACACTTGCGAGAGGATGTTGTAGTGCTGCGAGAGTTTCTCGCGCCCTTCCCTTATCCGTTGGTCGGTCAGGATGTTCTTTTTGTATTGCTTGAAGGTGATTTTGTGTTCGGGCTGTTTGCCATCGAGCTCAATCACACGCGGCAAATATTCGGTACCTGTGAGGGCCCTGTTGAGGAACGACTGGTCAAAGCCCTGATAGGCGGCGCGCTGCTTGAAGCCGTATAGCCATTGCGCGAAGCCGTATTCATCGGCATGGGCTGGGATGGCGGAAACCAGAAAGGCAGCGGTTAATAACAGTCGGCGCATAGGCAAACCATATAACAGCCAGCCGCGCTATTTCCACTGCCCTGTAAGGCTATAGAAAACTATCCCACCGATTTCACGCAGGGCGGTTGCGGAATCCCGCATGTTTTTTACAAAGTTGCTTTCGAGCCGGATTTCCTTGCCGTCGGTCAGGTAATCGGAGGGGACGGGCACAACCCCTTCCCAACCCGCCGCCTTGAAGGCGCCCATGGCGCGGGGCATGTGCCAGGCGGAGGTTACCAGCAGCCACGTCTGGCCTGATTTGGGTTGCAGGAGTTCTTTTGTGAGGGTCGCGTTTTCCCATGTGGTGCGCGATTTATCCTCGATGGTCAGGCGGGACCTTGTGTAGGCGCGCATTTTCTCGAGGACGGGCTTGATGAGCTGCGCCTCGGGCGTGCCTGTTTGCGCCATATTGCCGATACCCGATGTGACGACCAGACGGCTGTATGGGTATTTTTGCGCCATGTCGGTGAAGGTGAACAGGCGATCCACCGAGCCTTCGAGTTGAGGGGCGCCACGGGTTACGCCCAAATCGGTATCCACAAAACCGCCAAGGAGGATAATGCCATCCACCTTACGGGGCATTTCAGCGGGGAACGGGTAGCGGCCTTCAAGCGACTGTAGAAGTACCTGCCCCGTTGGCAGCGCCCCGAAAACAACGAGCACCAGCCATGCCGCGAAACCCAGTTTACGGGCATCCAGCGGGCGCTTGTAATGCAGGGCCAGCATGGCCCCCGACAACAGCAGGATAGCCACATTGAGGGGGGAAAGAAGAAAAGCGATCATTTTCGAGAGGACAAAAACCATAACTCTTGGTATATCACAGCTTCGTTGCGCTTTTAAAGCATGGATGGGTGGCCGAGTGGTTTAAGGCACTAGTCTTGAAAACTAGCGTAGGTTAACGCCTACCGTGAGTTCGAATCTCACCCCATCCGCCATTATTACCCTATCGTAAGTGCTTTCGCCCTGCTTTCGCGCGTGGCCATGAGTGGGATATGAAAGAGCCTTTCCGTATCTTCCGGATCTTCGGATTCCACCAATGTCTGGCCAACCGCCTTTTTGAAATCCAGTTTTTTTGAAATTTTTTCCCATTCCTTCAGGTGCTTTCTGATTTTGCGGTCGGCGCGGGTGGAGAACTCGCGCACTACCACTTGCAAGAACATTATATCTTCACCGTTCATAGGCTCGTTTGAGGCATATTGTGCAAAAATGCGGGACAGGCCCCGCTTCTGTCCTGCGTAAGATTCTCTTTTGGTCCTATCCAGAACATTTTGAAGCGTTTCGCGGTTTTGCTCACCCAGCGTTCCATCCTGCCTGATTTTTTGCATGATAGCCGTGAGGTCGGCTTTATCTTTTTGATAGGCTTTTATTTTACCGGCTTCATACCGCAGTTTTGCGAATTGCTGTTTGCGGTTGCGGGCAGGCCAAAGCCTGTGAACGAACTTCAACTGGCGTTCCGTTTGCGCGCGCATGGCCGCGAAGTGCGGGGGGTGTTTATCGTCAATGTCAGGCAGTGCGCCGAAACCGCGCCGTTCGCGCTCGGCCTTATAATCCAGCACATCAGGAATATCGGTACGGGTTTTGGCTACTACAGCCGTCGCGTTTTCGACCCAGTCACCCGTGTTGATGAGGTAAGTGAGGCGCCCATCTTCATTAAAGACCTGTTTGCCCGGTGTATGGATATGACCAAAAATCTCGCCGTCGAATTTTCTTTCCTGAAGACCTCGCAATAATGACCTGTGAGAGAAAACGTAGCCCACGATACGCTTGAAATTGCTTTTGATGGGTTGGGCGAAAGACGAATGGATACCGAAACGTTCGTACATGAAGCGCGAGTAGTAGTAATTGAGCGCAACAAGCCAATCGTAAGCGGCGCTGACCGCATAAACCACGGGCACGAAGAACGGCTTTACGAAGAGTTCGGGGTCGTGTTCATCACCATGCACGACCTTGAAGATTTTCGGGTCAGCGCCTTCAGTCACATAAAAAGCCTCATTCGCAAATGTTACGGAAGGCCCGAATGTACCGAAGCGTGCGCGGGCATTCAGCCTGCCGAGCAATGGGCGCAGCTTTTCATCGTGATTGCCTGGCAGAACGACTACTTTCTTGCCGCGCGCGGCGGCGTAATTGATGCAGTCCAGTATGCGCCTTTCCATTTCAGGGGCGGGCTGCTGCTTCATTGCCTGCCGTTCCCACCCGCCGATGACATCACCTACCAGCCATATCTCGTCCAAATAATCGTAATCGAGATGCTTCAGGAATTCGTAGAGGTAGGGCGCTGCGGTTTTGTTGCTGCCCATATGGATATCCGAGATGAATACCGTCTTATACTGAAAAACCGGAAAAACTTCCTTCATCACAACTTCCTTTCAAGGTGTTTCTGGCGCCGGTAGGACGACATGGCCCGCCAGCATTTGTGCCGCCTCGGCTGCATCGATATTTTTTTCACCGTCGTCAAAGAAGATGGAGCCTATCGGCGCTTCCTCGCGCATGATTTCAAGAACGGGCTGCTTGCTAGTGCCGTTGCGGAAATGCACCTCGCCATTCGGCTCAAGACCCCAGTGCACTAACTGATTGAGCGCCCTGAAGGAAGCCAGCCCACCGCGCGCGGTTACGATGGATATCTTGTACGGTTCGGTGCCCAAAGGGGCCCTGCGGTTAAGGCCTATCTGCTTTTGATAAAGATGGAAGAACGGGCCTTCCTCCATCGGGGTGTCGCGCATCTGCGCCTCCACCTGCTTGTAGACATCGAGCCCGTTTGCGGCGAAGAAATCATCAGATTCAGGGCCTACCAGAACCTTGTCGTAGTCGTAGACATAGCAGAGCTTGCCTTTGACAGCCCTGAAGCTGCGCTTGGCCGCCGGCTTTGTATCTACAGGCCCCGATGCGGTATGAACCAACTGCGGGCGAGTGCGGGGCTTGACCGTGGTGAGATTTTTATCGGCCATAGCCTTTACGATTTCATCGACCTCAACCAGTTTCTTTTTGTGCCTGACGAGAGCAGCCGGCGTGCCAGCATCATTTACGGCCTTGATGTCATCCAGGTTGGCGGAGAGAAAAAAATCAACGTCATAGGCTTCCATATAGCTGGCTATGCTGCCGCCATTGGTGAAGAACAGTCTATCGGGAATGAGGCCATGCTTGTAGAAGGATCGCATGGCACGAAGGGCCGTCAGGGCACTATTACGCGAACAGATCACGAGTTCATGGTGCGGATGATCAAGGTAGCTTTGCACAAATTCGAAGCCAGGCCCTAGTTCCAGCGGCTCATCCATACGCTCCATCATGTAAGCCCTGTAGGCGGCCTCCCCTTCAGCCCTGCCCTTTTCGGCAGTTACCTTACGGAACACCGCATCAGCCTCCGACATATCGAAGACGATGCTTGTACCTATGCCCATCACCAATACTTCATCATGTAGCAATTCAACGTTATCGTCGCTCATTTCAGCTCCATAGATAGTTTTTTGAGGCCCGATCGCCAGCCGTGTGCGTGGTCGCGCACGTTGTCGTTCAGGGTAAAAGTTTTGGTAGCCGCCGTTACATAAGCTTCCACCTTTTTGAAAAGGCCCGTCTTGTGACCAACGTACTTTTTACGGCGCACAGGGTCATCGCCCAGACGTTCCAGTTGCCTTTGAGCCGCCAAAGCCATGCGGTAGCCGTGGGCGTGGCGATACCGTTCAACCGCTTCGCGCTCCGATTGCGTTAAATCTGACGGTTTGATGTCGTAATGCACATTGATAATGTCGAAGCTGCCCAAGCCCGCAACATCCTTTACGTGGCGTACGCGCCTATAGGCTTTTGAAACTTCCGACAGACTTTCGGGCTTTTTGGTTGCGGGGGCATCAAGCCATGCCAGAACGGCCTCGCGGTAGGATTTAAGAAGACGGATCGACGTGCGGTTTGTACGGTGCAGCTGGCTGTTCCCCGCGATTGCGAAGTTTGCATATGCATCGGCGAGCGGCGATGGCCCAGACATGTGACGCAAGGGCCTTTCAATGGCGGTTAAATCGGGTTCGTATTCCGAAGTTTTTGCAGCCCTGCCAAGCTTTGCGTAAGCGCCTTCTATGCGTTCCTCGAGGCTAGTCAGGTTATGCGCGGGATCCTTATAAAGGGTGTAGGATTTGACGACTGCCGCGCGCCTATCCAGCGTTTCCTTGAGCACGCCCTGTCCTGCGCCAACTTTGAAGCCAAAGCGGGCGGGCAGCACGATGGGCTGGTCGCGTAGATCGAGTAGCTCAAACACGTCGTTATCACGGTCGGCTATCATGGCCGCGATTTCCTCGGTCGTTTTTGAAAGATAGTCCTCGGGATTGTATTTAAGATTGAAGACGACGGCGCGGCGCCCCCCATCGAGCATGCAGACAAAGCAGCCCATCTGCGCCTGCGGCCTTGCCGCCATGGGGCTGACATACGCGAAGACAGGGTGCGGGTTGTCGAAGCCCAGATTACCGCCCGTCATGTCGTTGACCAGATGGCCCGTGCCGTGATCGGCGTTGATGATGAGCTGGCCTACAATCTCGGGGGCCTGTTTCATCATCTCCTCATAAAGGGCGTGGCAGCGCTTGAGGTCGTACATCGCATCCTTGTGAGCCTTCGATTCTTCGTATTTCAGGCCGTTGGCAAGGCAGAGCGCGCCAAGCGTGAGATTGGGCAGCGATGTCTTTTTGCCGTCATCATCGAGGTGATAAGTGCATTTGAATTTCTTAGGTGCGAAGGCCAGCAGCGCACGGGCCACGATACGCGTGTCGACCGACACGACACCACGGTAATGGTGCGGCCTGCCCCTGTGGTGCAGGCTTTCCGCCATGGTGCGGTAGATCATGCGGTCGTCGAAGCGCTTGTTGTGCGCGAGCGCCAGAACCTTGATGACTTCGCGCGTCGGCTTATCCTGCTTCTTTTTGGTTTCATGAGCTGCGCGCGCTGCGTGACGGAGAGATTTGAATGCTTCGTCAATTTTCTCGGCAAAACGCACGGGGTGAAGGCCTACGGCCAGCGTTTCAGGTTCGGTTGAGGTGACAAGCAGGGCTTCGGGCGAGGCAATGACATAGGGCGGCACTTGCTGGCGGACATCGACTGTCAGCTTATCCTGCCTTTTGCCCTTTGTGTCCCAAGCGGCCAAGGCGAATTGGGTAATGCGGTGGTCCTCGGCCCCAAGGCCCGTGGTTTCAGTATCGAAGGCGGCAACAAGCGCGATTTTCTTTTCGCCCAATACGTCGCGGCCAGAATATTTGTCGATGCCAAAGGCGATATTGCGTGCGAGATAACCATTAACGCCCACCTTGTTGAACATACGGGAGAGCGAGAAGATCTGCGTTTCGATATAGTTATGGATGGCGGGGATATCGCAACGCTTACGGATTATGGCCTCGAATGCCGTCAGAGCGCGGCCGAATTCACTGGCCATCAACGGCTTTAAGGGCACCACGTAACTGGTGAACATGCCTTTGAGATAGAATTTGGATGGTTCCCTGATACGTGAATGGATGCCGATGAGTTCGGCGGGCGAGGAGCGCAGGACCGACACGGGCGCATCCTTCGCCACTATCGCCTCCTGCGTCGCGTCCAGCACATGCGCGGGGATTTTTTGACCCTGCACGATGGCGGCGCCCGCCGCCAACTGTTCAGGCCCGCCATGCACCAAGAAGGCCGCGCGAGGTTTCACCAGAGAGAGAATGCGCCGAATTTCAGACGGGCCGCAGTGGCCAGAGCCCGCCAGCATCAGGCTTTCATCGCGCACCAGTTCTGGCAGGATGACTTTTGCACCGTGGAAATAACGCCCCAAATCAGCGGCTGCAAAACGCTTTTGCGCGTTGCCGCCAACGGGTATGGGGCCTTGCAAAAACATGATGACGTCATCAGGCTTTATTTGAATGCGGGCTTTATCGCCTGCTTCCTCGCCCGGCAGCCAGTCGCGCAGGGCGCGGTTCATGGTCGAGAACATTTCGTCCTGCGTGCCTGTGACGGCAAAAACCACATCGTCGTCTTTTTCTTCCGCCATGATGCGGCGGGCTTCCTTCTCGCCCTTGAAGGCAATGGTGACACCGAAGTTGCGCAGGGCCCATTTGCAGATGCTGTAGATTTCATCAAGGTCGCCTACCGTGTCTTCGAGCGCCTTGCCGTCGATGACCAGATATTTTTTGCCGCAATCGCCCATGGCGGCGACAAGCGTTAGAATGCGAGCGGTGTTTGACCCAAGTATCGGGCAGATGAAGCGTTTACCCTGATTTTCCTTGAACACGCGGACGACGGAGGCACGTATCTGGCTTTCGCGCGGCGTAGGCTTATCATCCCGCATGGTGCCTGTGCAATCGACGCTGAGGGTGTCGGGCTTTCTGTCGTGCAGCCATGTTTCGAAGCAGGGCAAATCTAGCTGGATGCTGTCATCCAGTTTGGGATCACCCATGTGCAGGTGCGAGCCTGCGTCTGTCGTAACATGGTAGCAAAGGCCGGGAGCTGAATGCGGCATCGGGCCGACGTGGACCTTGAAATGGTCCCCGATTTCCAGGATAGGGTAATCCTCGTATTCAGTTTTTTTGCCGCCGAGCTTAAAGCCACCTTCAGGGCCAGCCTGCACTTTGCGTAGGCTTTCGGCCCTATGGAGGATGGTTGTACGGCCGATTTTTGTTTTCAACTTCCTTTCAGGATCCGCGACATCGACGATGCAGCACTTTTCGAGAATGGCGTCACGGACCTTGTGGTCAACATCCAGCTCCTCCATCTCGCGGCGTATCTGGCGATGGGACATGGCATCCATGACCAATGGCGGGATGACGTAACCAGCCTTTACCAGATAGGCCAATTGGCCTACGTGGTCCTTGTGGCGGTGGGTGAACAAAACTGCCTCCACATCCTGTTCGGGGACGTGGGCGGGATTGTCGTGATGCCTTAGAAAGCGGCCTGCGTTGAAGAATGTGACATCGAATTCATCGTGAAAGAGCACGCCTAAATCGACAAGTAATGCCTTGGCGCGCGTCTTGCCCGGCGGGTAGTAACTGAGAATATAAGCGTTGGCACCAATATGCCTGTCCGCAGCCGAAAAAATCTCCCGCGCGTTGTTACCGCCCAAGGGCCTGAACGTAAAGCGCCCTGTCTTTTTGGGCGCGGGGTCGGCTGAGGCCAAAACGCCGAAGAGGCCTGTGCTGAGAAAAATATCCGTCGGCAATAAAAAACGCCGATCTTGCGGACGGCGTTTCAAATCATCTTCCAGCGTGGTCTGACCCGCCCCGATGCTTCGATTGAGCATTCGCACGGATTTGAGAGCAATGTTGGCCGCCTTGGTATCGGCCAAATCGATGCGACGCATGCCCCCGCCTTCGGCCCCCTGCCCCATGTCAAAGAATTCTAGCTTCGTGACCTGCATCGCAGCCTCATCGAGGGCGCCCTGTTTCTTTAGTTTTTTGCGCGGCTTGTGCAGGGACGCGCGATATTCCATTTCATAGACTGGCCAGACGGTTTTTTTACCGCCCTGCGCCAGCGTGAGCGTGACGCCCTGCCTGTAGACGCCTTTTTTGTCGGTTTCCGTATCGTGGTGGGTGAGAACGTAGATACCGCCCGTCGCTTCATCACGCACCGTAAGCGATTGTGAATGGCCTAGCCGCCTTGCGCCAAGGCCCAGCACGGGCGAAAAAAAAGGGGCCGGATAAACCAGCCCATCAGATTCTTCGCCATCTTCTTTTACGGGAATGTAGGTCTGAATTTCACCATTGCTGTAAAGACCAGGCAGAGGCGTGCCTGCCACAGTTTTTACCACAATACCTGCTTTTTGGGCCATGCCTATGGGATTCACCCATTCACCCCTGCCTGCCACGGCTTCATGTATTTTTCGCGAAAAATTAGCCACCTTTTGGGTGGCTTCGTAATTGTTCACGGCAATATCGGACTGCGCGCCCGCAATTTCGGGCGCAAGCCAGAGGGACTTGAGCCTAATCGCATCTGGCCCCTCGGGCCATGCCTCTAAGCGTAGCAGATCGCGTGTATGGTTGCGCTTTCCGTTGGTGTGGTAGAGATATTTTATGGATAGCGAGATACGGCCTTGCGCGTCCTTATCCCAGAGGAGGGTCAGGCACCTGACGGCACCGCCGTCGAAGTCTGTCAGTACAGCAGAATGCTGAACTGAATCTTCTTTTGAAAGCCTTGAAAATACGTCGCCCGAGCCGAAGAAGGCGGAAAAAAGCTCTTTTGAAAAAAGCGTAGCGTCCACTGTGCGTTCCCTGTCCAGAAACATTATTTTTGTAATTTTGTTAGTTAAATAGTGCGCCGCACAAAGAGCGTCAATCGGGTTTATTTTTTCCCAACCCCGTTGTAATTGCGGCTGCGGTAAGTAGTATTGGAGTTTCGTTGTGCGTTTTACCTACCGCGAGTTCGGATCTCACACCATCCGCCATTGCTTCGGCATCAAAAAAGCCGCCCTTTCGGGGCGGCTTTGATGTTTTGGATAACCGCGCTTGCGATTAATCGCAGTGGCAGATTTTTTCACCGTGCTGGGAGCTATCGAGGCCAGCGGCTTCTTCCGAAGCGGTGACGCGGACGGGCGTAATCATGCCCACGACCTTGATGATGACGAAGGTTGCGACCATCGAGTAAACGGCAACAGCGATAGCGCCGATGAGCTGCGTTTTAAGCAGGTCAGGGCCACCGTTGAACATGCCGTTGGCGCCGCTAACAAGCGCGTTGCCAAACAAGCCGACCGAGAGAACGCCGATGGTGCCACCGATACCGTGGCAGGCGAAGACATCGAGCGTATCGTCGATACCGACTTTACCTTTGATGAAGCGCGCCATGAGGTTGCACAGGACGCCAGCCAGAAGGCCGATGACCATGGCAGAACCCGTTGTGACGAAGCCGGCAGCAGGCGTGATGGCAACGAGGCCAGCAACAACACCAATGCAGCCACCCATGATGGTGGGTTTGCCATCCTTGCAGTTGTCGACCAGCATCCAAGCCAGCATGGCCACCGCGGATGCGATGAACGTGGTGACAAATGCGTGGGCAGCAAGGCCGTTGGCAGCCACTGCGGAGCCAGCGTTAAAGCCGAACCAGCCGAACCAGAGCAGCGCGGTGCCAAGCACAACCAGCCCCGTATCGTATGGTTTTGCCGCCATATCGGCGCGTTTGCCGAACATGATGGCAGCCACGAGAGCCGAGTAACCTGCCGTCATGTGGACGACGAAGCCGCCTGCGAAGTCTTGTGCGCCTTTATCGGCAAGCCAGCCGCCGCCCCAGACCCAGTGGGCCACAGGCGAGTAAACGGCAAGCGACCAGAGGATGGAAATGAGGATCCAAGCCTTGAAGCTTACGCGTTCAGCGAATGCGCCTGTCATGAGGGCGGGCGTGATGATGGCGAACATCATCTGGTAGGCCATGAACAGGTTGTAAGGGATTGTCATGGTGCCTGAAGGCGCCTGACCGACACCAGCGAGCATCATGGCGGAGGTATCACCTATGAAGTTATTGATGTCACCCACGAAGGCGAGCGAGAAGCCGCAAACAACCCAGACCATGCCAATGACTGCTACAGCCACCATGTTTTGGGCGAGTGTGGAAACAACGTTTTTGCCGCGAACCATGCCGGCATAAAAAAACGCCAGACCCGGCGTCATTAGAAGGACAAGTGCGGCGGATACAAGCATCCATGCCGTATCACCCGAATTAATTGTGCTGGCAGCTTCCTGCGCATGGGACACTGATGGCAACAATGCCATACCCAGCGCCGCCATGGCCGTATGTGCCGTGTTTGGTTTTTTCATATTCTTCTCCTTTTAGAGGTTTCAAACCACGGAGAAGGATGAGCTGATTCATAACAATAATATTCAATAAAATGAATAACTTGTGCAGTGCACTCTGCGACATGCTGCCGCAGAGCGCATATCCTTTAGGCTGCGATATTGAGGGCGTGCGCGTTCTCGAACACACGCTTTACCTGCTGGGCCTGCTTGTCATCCAGCGCTTCAACGGCCAGAAGAATGCGGCCTGCCTTGATCTCGCCTTGATAGAGCTTTGCCTCATGTTCAGGAATGCCGAGGCCTATCAGGCCGCCGACGATGCCACCGGCCGCGGCCCCAAGCCCAGCGCCCGCAAGACCTGCCACCACAGGGCCTGCAACAACAAGGCTGAGGCCGGGTATGGCAAGTGTCCCTGCCCCAGCAACAGCAGCAAGCAGGCCTGTAGCAATACCGCCAACCGTGGCACCCGCCACCATGCCTTCGTCTGACTTGTTGTCATCCTTGATACGAAAAGACTTACCGTGCGTTTCGTCATTCATGATGACGCCTATCTGGCCATCGCCAACGCCTATGGCCGTCAGCTGGCGTAATGCGCTTTCCATTTCAAAACGGTTTTGGAATGTTGCTGTGATTTTTTTGGACATTTGTATCTCCTAGCGGTTGTTGGGCAGTTGCAGAGATACGAAGGGCGCGGCTATTACGTTCCATTTTGCCGCGTTTATCAAAGGCACAAAAAAACCTGCTGGCGGGGGTGCCAGCAGGCTTTTATTTAACTCCGCGTGGAGGACCAGCGCGGGGTAATCCGATTACTCGGCAGCGGCGTCAGAAGCAGCTTCGCCTTCAGCAGCAGGAGCGGCTTCAGCGGCAGGAGCAGCAGCTTCGCCTTCAGCGGCAGGAGCGGCTTCAGCAGCAGGGGCTTCTTCAGCTACGCCTTTGCCTTTGAGGCATTCAGCGAAAGCGGCGTCCCACTGGGCTTTCTCAGCGTCGCCAGCGTTTTCAGGGAGTTTTACTTTTTCGTTGGTTTCGGTTGTGCAAGCTTCTTTAGCGGCAGCTGCGTCAACGGCAGGAGCGGCTTCAGCGGCAGGAGCAGCAGCGTCAGCAGCAGGAGCGGCTTCAGCGGCAGGAGCAGCAGGAGCTTCGGCAGCAGGAGCAGCAGCGTCAGCAGCAGGAGCTGCGTCTTCTGCGAATGCAGGGGCTGCGAAAACTGCTGCGAGAGCAGCGATCATGAGAAACTTTTTCATAGGTAGTGACCTTTCTTAGTACACGTTAGCAATCAAAAACCGCGGAAGCCGCGGTAGATTTGGTTTCTTTCGGGCACTGTACGTCACGTACCGCCCCTCGATTTCAAAGATAAACTTAAATTGTGGTCAAATCTGGGCAGGCCCGTGGAATAGTTTTTACGTAGATGGGGATACCCACGGGCCTAGATAAAAATCATTTGCAACTGGGCACGGCTCTGATATTCATTCCGTACCAAGTTGGTACAGATTAGATCCGATGCTCGCCGAAGCCCTTAAAACACACTCCAGCGCCCCCTCGCCTGATTTCCAGATTCAGGAAGGCGGGATGGATGCCGCGTTGCAGGCCGCCATAGGCAGGATGATGGACTGGTGCGCCCGCCAACCCCAAGGGGCCGCCTTTATGGCACGCGGCTTTGTGGTGGATACGATGGGCGATATCGGGCAGCAGATCACCAGTTACTTCCCGACACATATAGATGTAACGCCCGTGCTGGACGATATGAGCTTTGTGGTCGGGCAGAATGCCCAGCAATCGGGGCAGCGTTTTCAGGAAGTGATGCTTGATTACATTGGCGACGGCAAAATACCCGAGGCCGCACGCGCCAATATGCAGACCTTTGTAAAATGGTATGGCATCGGCAGTGTTGCGGGCGGCGATTACGAAGGCAACCACAAGCGCCTCAAGCCCGGCTGGTCTGGCGGGGCGGGCGGCAGCGGCGCCGACATGCTGAAACACCTGAACCTTGGCACCAAGAAGGGCTTCCTTTTGCAGGTATGCGCACTGGATATCACGGATGCGCGCGCGCAATCGCTTTTGGCGGATATGCCTGCCATGCAGGCCTTCGGTGGTTCGCCCGCCGCGATGCAGGCGATTGCGGATGTAGTAGCCAAGGGCGGAGCGCCTGCAGATACGGTACGTGAAGTAGCCACGCTGGTTGCCGAGATAAAAACAATCAAGGCTGCGCTAGTGCAGGCAGGCGAGAGCCCCAAGGCCGCACCCCTTGCGGCTGCCCTTGCCCTCAAGACCGAGGCGCTGGCCGCCAGATTGCCCGTTATGCAGGCAGCCCTGCCTGCCCCTGCCCGCGTGGAACTTGCGCGCGTCAGCAACGCCATAAAAGTGGAGATGCATGCGCGGCAAATTACAACCGCCCTTACGACCATTGCGCAGGCGTTACCACCTGCCCTTGTTGCCAAAGTTGCCAATGACGTGCCGCACACAAAAGCGCCTACCGTTGAAATTGCACGCGCCATAGAAACACTACGCACCGAGAGCAAGGCCGCCGACATGCCCGTGCGTGATGCCATTGTGCTGGCGCTGACCGGCGATGCACCGCCAGCTATTGCCAGTGCCGTCAGGGCCGTGGTCGCCGTGATGGCCCAACCGAATTTTTTGCCCGCCCTTGAGCACAGCATACCGGCAGCGCCTGCAAAAATTGTACGCGAGGCGCTGACCACACCCGTAATGCAGGCGGCAAGCAATACGCCCGCGCCACTTACGCCCGTTGCACAGGGCCTTAAAGCCGTTGCACAGAGCATGCAGGCCGATGCGCCCGCGTTGCCAACCATCAAGATGGCGGCACATGTGCTGGAACAAGCCGCGATGACGCCGCCAACGCTGCGCGCCCCTGCCCTTCAGTCGGTGGCCGAGAATTTGCAGGCCGTTACCATGACCGCGGCAATACCAGCCGCCATGAAGCCACAGATACACGTGGCCATAGCGCAAGTAGAGGCCTTGGCGGTACAGGCACGCACCCCAGCCCCCGTGCAGCCCACAATGCCCATGCCGTTGCATGAACAGGCGCCGCTGGCCGCACTCGGCAAGGCTGTGGGTGTAACCGCACCTGCCGCCATTCCGCCTGCCCCCGTCGAGGCCAGAAAGATAACCGAAGCACAGCCTGTTGCCGCCAAGGCCAGTGTTGTTGAAATGATGGGCGCCACCAACCCGACGGCCAAGGCCCCCGACGTTGCCAAAGACAAGCCTGCGGCTAGCGGGCGATGCTCGGGCTGCTTTAACAAGAGTTGCGCTGCCTGCACCACAATCGGCGAAAAAGCCGCCGCGCAAATGAACGCGATTGTGGATGCCGACCTTGCGGGGCTGTTTACGGCTATCAAGCCGCCCGGCCTCAAGATGGGTTAGACGATACGGACTTTCGAAACCAAGGCGGGCATGTGGGTGCGGAACAAGCCCATGAGCTGCACCTGCATTGAAATATCCTTGGCCGAGCATGTGGAGCAGCGGTCTTTCAATTCCACTTCCACGACCCCCTGACCGTTTTCAACCTTGTAGCCCTTATAAAGCACCTCGCCGCCATCGGGGCCTGCCATGCAATCATTGAACAGGCTTACGAGCGCTTTGGCGCCTGCGATATACGGCTCGTTTTTATGTTGGGCCAGATATTGGTTGGCGCGGGCGCGGAAGGCCTCGGGCGTAAGCGTGCCCATGTGGGAGAGCAGCGCCAGTTTGGGATTTTTGGGTTTGCCATCGGGGCCGATATTGGAGAGGAATTCACCCAAAATGCGTTCGATTGCGGGGCGTTTGTATGGGTCGACAATTTTAAGCCAGACGCAATCCTGCCCGTTATGCGTGCCGATCATCAGGCGGCTGACGCCTTTTGTGGCCATCAGGCGCATGGCCCATAAACCGCCGTCTTTGGCGCGGGCCGGGTCGGTGCATTCAAAGAGGGTGTCACCCACGGTACGGGTGGGAAGCAAGAATGCCGTCATGCCATTGGCATCGGGGGCGAAGACGTGGGCCAGGGCTTGCTGGGACATTATTTTTACCTTCCAGAGGCTATATCGGACCTATTTGGTCTTTAATGTTCACATATCTATTTCCCCCTTTGGCCGATTGCAACCTATTTCGATGGTGCAATTTTCTTGACATAGGCGGCTCCATCAGTATATTCCGCGCCTGTTAAACAGTTTTTTGAAGGATTAAAACCATGCATGCAGTCGTGAAAAGCGGCGGTAAACAGTACCGCGTCACCAAAGGTGACAAGATTCGCGTTGAGAAACTCGATGTAGAGGCCGGCAAGACCGTCACTCTCTCCGATGTTGTCATGGTTGGCGGCAAAGTGGGCGCCCCCCTCGTTGCAGGCGCATCCGTCACGGCAAAAGTTGTCGAGCAGGACCGCGACGATAAAGTGATCATCTTCAAGAAGAAGCGCCGTCACAACTACCGCCGCAAAAAAGGCCACATGCAACACCGCACCGTGCTCGAAATCACGGATATCAAAGCTTAAGTATAGGATTTAGGAGAATTACCCATGGCAACCAAAAAAGCAGGCGGCTCTACACGAAACGGTCGCGATTCCAATTCCCAGCGACTTGGCGTTAAAGTTTACGGCGGCCAATTCGCCACCGCAGGCAACATCATCGTGCGCCAGCGCGGCACGCAATTCTGGCCCGGCATGGGCGTCGGCATGGGCAAAGACCACACGATCTTTGCGACACGCGACGGCGTTGTGCAGTTCAAGACGGGCAAAATGGGCCGCCAGACCATCTCGGTTGTTGAAGAAGCTGCCGAGTAAGGCTACCAAGCCCCATAAAGCAAAGGCCCCTCACGGGGCCTTTTTTATTGCCTATTCGGCTGCGGCTGGCAGGTGTTTAAACCTGTAGTAGCGGTTGTAACTGACAAGGCCGATGACAGCCAGAATGGCGGTCAGGCCGAAGGCTGTATTGACGATGAACAGCGTATCGTGCAGATGGAACAGGCCGTAGCCGAGCGAGATGCAGTAGGTAAACACCCATGTGTACCAAGACTGGAGCGAGATGTTGTCGTGCGGGGATTTGGCTTTGATGAGGGCCACAATCTGCGGCAGGTAACCGGCCAGCGAAACGATGGCAACCAAGGGGTATAACGAAACAAACAACGCTTCCATACAGGCAACTTCCCAGATTCGTATGAAAATCTTATGGCGTTCTCCCTTAAGAACGGTTTAAAAGGGGGCCATGAAATTCCTTGATGAAGCAAAGATTTACGTGAAAAGCGGTGACGGCGGCCCCGGCTGCGTCAGCTTCCATCGTGAAAAGTTTGTGGAATTCGGCGGGCCTGACGGCGGTGACGGCGGCAAAGGCGGCGATATCATTTTCGAATGCGTCAAGGACGTGAACACGCTGATCGACTTCCGATACACCCAGCACTTCCGCGCGGCCAACGGCCAGCACGGGATGGGGCGCAACCGTTCGGGCTCATCGGCGCCGGACCTTGTCATCAAGATCCCCGTGGGTACGGAGATTTTGAGCGACGACAAGGAAACCGTGCTTCTGGACATGACGGAGCCCGGCCAGCGCATCGTATTCCTTAAAGGCGGCGACGGCGGTTTTGGCAACGCTCATTACAAGACAGCGACCAACCAAGCACCGCGTAAAAGGTTACCCGGCTGGCCCGGCTCGGATGAAATCGGGTTATGGCTGCGCCTGAAGCTGATTGCCGATGTGGGCCTGCTGGGGATGCCCAATGCAGGCAAATCCACCTTCCTGTCGCGCGTGACGGCGGCCAAGCCGAAGATTGCCGACTATCCGTTCACGACCCTCCACCCCAATCTTGGCGTTGTCAAAAGCACGGGGCGCGAATTCGTGATTGCGGATATCCCCGGCCTGATCGAGGGCGCATCGGAAGGCCACGGCCTTGGCACACGCTTTTTGGGGCACGTTGAACGCACGAGCGTGCTTTTGCACCTGATTGACGTGACGCAGGACGACCCCGCGGCCGCTTACAAGATGCTGCGCAAGGAACTCAAGGAATATGGCGGCGGTTTGTACAACAAGCCTGAAATCATCGCCCTCAACAAGGCGGATGCCGTTGGTATGGATCTGGCTGAAGACGTGGCCAAGACCTTCGCCAAGAAGACGAAGAAGAAGCCGCATGTCATCTCGGCCGTGGCCGGCATGGGCATGGAAAAGCTGCTGAAGGAAATTGCCGACGCGGTTTCCAAAGGCCGTGCTGCCGCAACCGCCGCCGAATAGCACCAACCCCCGCATTGCCGCCTTGGGCGGATTGCCATAGACTTTCACGGTCCGAACACACCGAGGAAGTATTGCCATGCGCACCGATATGCCTGTTGCCCCTACCGTTACCCGCCTAGCCGATTACACGCCCTAC
Organism: Alphaproteobacteria bacterium; assembly: GCA_018969935.1. GTDB lineage: Bacteria > Pseudomonadota > Alphaproteobacteria > Micavibrionales > UBA1664 > UBA6145. The sequence continues at coordinate 19,861 of JAGWXJ010000009.1, forward strand.
CCTTACCAGCTTTTGAAGACGGAACTTGATGTCAGGGTCCATGACGGGCGGACGGATGTCAAAAGCACGCTGCGCTTCAAGGCCAAGGGCGCAGCGGTGCCTTTGGTTTTGAATTGGAAGGACATGGACATCAAGGCCATCAGGATTGATGGCGTTGCCGTGGCTTACACGACCGAGGGCGAAACACTGACGATTGCGGCCACCAAGCCTGAATTCGTACTGGAAGTTGAAAACAGCTTTGTGCCCGAAGACAACAAAAGCTGTGCCGGTTTTTATGCGAACGAAGCGCGCGATTTGTATTCGACGCAGTGCGAGGCCGAGGATTTCAGGCGGATTACCCCCTTCCCCGATCGGCCTGATGTTTTAAGCGTTTTCACGGTGCGTGTTGAGGCGGAGAAAGCCAAATTCCCCACCCTGCTTTGCAACGGCAACCTGCAAGAGACGGGTGATGCGGGCCATGGCCGCCATTTTGCCGTGTGGTATGACCCGCACCCCAAGCCCTGCTACCTGTTTGCGCTTGTGGTGGGCAACCTTATAGTGGCCGAGAAAAGCACCTTTAAAACCATGTCGGGCCGCGAGGTCGAGCTGGGGATTTATACGCGGCAACCCGATGCAGACCAGTGCGCATTTGCCATGGATGCGCTGAAACGCGCGATGAAGTGGGATGAGGACACGTATGGGCGGGAATACGACCTTGATGTATTCAACATCGTGGCCGTACATGATTTCAACATGGGGGCGATGGAGAACAAGGGCCTCAATATTTTTAACACCAAGCTTGTGCTTTCGCGCCCTGACCTGACGACGGATAGCGAGTACATCAACATCGACCGCGTGATTGCGCACGAATACTTCCACAACTGGTCAGGGAACCGTGTCACGTGCCGCGACTGGTTCCAGCTATCCCTCAAGGAAGGTTTTACGGTTTACCGCGAGAACAGCTATGGCAAGGACACGTTTAACCGCGAGGTCGAGCGCATTGGCGAGGTGCGCACCCTAAAAGGCCACCAGTTTGTTGAAGACGCGGGCTCGATGGCGCACCCTGTGCAGCCCAAGGAGTATATGGAGATCAACAACTTCTATACCCTTACCGTCTACGAAAAGGGCGGCGAGGTGATCGGGATGTACAAGACGCTGCTGGGGGATGCGACATACCGCAAGGCCACTGACCTATACTTCAGCCGCCATGACGGGCAGGCCGCGACCATCGAGGATTTTTTGAAGTGCATGGAAGATGCATCGGGCCGCGATTTGAAATCGCAGTTCAGGCGCTGGTATGACCAAGCAGGCACACCGAGCGTAAAGGCGGAAGGCCGCTATGATGCCGCAAAAAGGCAGTATGTGCTGAGCCTGAGCCAAGAGGTGCCGTATGGCGGGAAGCCGCTGCTGATACCCGTAAAAGTAGGGCTGATTGGCAGCAATGGCGGCGAAGCCGCTGCCACACGCGTGCTGGAGTTGACCGAAAGCGCCAAGGAGTTTGTGTTTGAAAACATCGGCGATGCCAATGTGGTGCCTAGCGTTTTGCGCGATTTTTCGGCGCCCGTGAATGTGCTGACAAACCTGACCGAGGACCAGCTGCGCTTCCTGATGGTGCATGACACCGACGGCGTAAACAAATGGGAAGCAGGGCAGACGTTGTACATCAACGCCTTCCGCCGCTGCCTTGAAGCCTACAAGGCCAACAAGCCCCTGCCCGCGGAAGGCGACCTCGTGAAGGCCGTGGGCGGCTTGATTGACAACCTGAAGGATACGAACCGCGGGCTACTCGCCGAGATGCTGGCCCTGCCCGATGATGGCGTTTTAACGGAAACCTTCAAGCCCGCCGACCCGCAAGGCATACAGGCCGTGCGCGACCACCTGAGCGCGCTGATCGGCAAGCAATTGCAAAAGGCGTTGCTGGGCGTTTACGAGGCTTGCGCGCCCAAACGGACCGACTTCGAGTTTGACGAAGCTGCGATTGCCCGCCGCGCGTTGCGCAACACCGCGCTTTGTTACATTACGGATGGTGATGTGGATTCAGGCGCGAAACTTGCCAAGGCCCAATACGACACCGCGCCCACCATGACGGAACGCCTTGGGGCGCTGAATGCCGTTGCATCCACCGAACATGCCATACGCGAGGCATTGCTGAAGGATTTTTATGCACGCTTCAAGCAATACCCGCTGGTGATTGACCGCTGGTTTGCGCTACAGGCCCGCGCCAACCGTAAAACCGTAATTACGGAAGTACGGGCTTTGACCGCCCACCCCGATTACACACTGACGAACCCGAACCGCGCGCGATCGCTGTTCGGGGTTGCCGGATTCGGGGGCAACCTTGCGTGGTTCCATGAACCGACAGGGGAAGGATACCGCCTGATGGCAGAATTTATTTTGAAGATGGATGCCATCAACGAGCAACTGGCTGCGCGGATTCTCGGCCCCTTCAAGGGGTGGCGCGCGTTTGACCCCAAACTTCATCCGTTTGCAAAGGCCGCGCTTCAGAGCATACTTGACGCTTCCGGCCAGCGTTCGGCCGGTGTTTACGAAATCGTATCCAAATCGCTTAAGGATTAAGCACTGTGCCAAATCTATTGTTAGAACAACAATACACCGGACCTGTATGCGGTATTGACGAAGCAGGCCGCGGACCCCTTGCGGGGCCTGTTGTAGCCGCCTGCGTTTACATACCCGAGGAATATGAATTCCTGAAGGGTGTGCGTGACAGTAAAAAGATGACGCCAGTGCAGCGTGAAAGCATGTTTGTTGAAATAACGCGCCACTGCGCGTTTGGCATTGCCGTTGCCACGCCAGATGAAATCGATCGCATCAACATTTTACAGGCGACATTTTTAGCCATGTGCCGTGCCGTAGACTCCATGCATATGGCCTTTACGGTTGAAGCCAAGACACTGCTTGTTGATGGCAACCATAAACCGCGCGGGCTTGAAACCTTCAATTGCGTTCCGGTTGTAAAAGGCGATGATAAAAGCCTTTCCATTGCCTGCGCATCGGTGCTGGCCAAAGTTACGCGCGACAGGATGATGATGGGCCTCGCCGAACAGCACCCGCATTACGGGTGGGAGCGCAATATGGGATACCCAACGCCCGACCACCTTCAAGCCCTTAGTGCACACGGGCCATGCGCGCATCACAGGCAAAGCTTTGCACCTGTCAAAATGGTGGCGGCGCGATAACTGTTACAAGTGCGCAGTTTGGATAAACGGAATCAAGCCTTTGATTTGACTCATGAATTTGTTGAATCATATTGATTCAATTGATTCTTTTCATTTATTGACTTGACGAACGAATCACTCTGTGGCTTTTAGGATTCACCGAATCAATAGGGGGATCCATGAAAAAAACTGCACTGAAACTGGCAGCGCCATCACTACTGAATGTGGCCGATATTACGGACACGATTGTGAAAGGCGATTGCATCAGCGTCATGCAGTCTATCCCCGATAACTCGATTGACCTCATATTTGCCGACCCGCCTTACAACATGCAGCTGGGTGGCGATTTGCACCGCCCTGACAACAGCCATGTGGATGCCGTGACCGACCACTGGGACCAGTTTGAAAACCTTGAGGCCTATGACCGTTTTACCCGCGCATGGCTTTTTGAGGCCCGCCGCATTTTGAAGAAAGACGGCGCCATCTGGGTTATCGGCAGCTACCACAACATCTTCCGCGTTGGCTGCGCGATGCAGGATGCGGGCTTCTGGATCAACAACGACATCATCTGGCGCAAGGCGAACCCGATGCCCAACTTCCGTGGCACGCGGTTTACGAACGCGCATGAAACACTTATCTGGGCCAGCAAATCCAAAGACAGCCGCCCGACTTTCCATTACGAATTTCTGAAAGAGCAGAACGACGGCGTGCAAATGCGATCGGATGACTGGTTCATCCCCATTTGCAGCGGCGACGAACGCCTGAAGGGCGATGACGAAGGCAAAATCCATTCCACGCAGAAGCCCGAGGAATTGCTGAAGCGCGTTATCCTTTCCAGCAGCCGGAATGGCGATGTCATCCTTGACCCGTTCTTTGGTTCCGGTACCACGGGGGCCGTTGCCCGCAAGCTTGGCCGCCATTTCATTGGTATCGAGCGCGAGGATACGTACATCAATGCAGCCAAGGCGCGCATAAAGCTTGTTGCCCCCGAAGTCGGGCCCGACGGGTTTGTGCCCTTTGCCGCCAAACGCGAAAAACCCCGTGTCAGCCTTTTGCAGGTGATTGAAGCGGGTATTTTGAAGGCGGGTGAAACCGTGACCGACAAGATGGGCCGTTTTGAGGCCACCATCTGTGCTGACGGGCTTTTGATGATGGGGGACGGCGAACACAAGTCCATCCACAAGCTGGGGGCCGAGGTGATGGAAGCCCCTTCCATGAACGGCTGGAGCTTCTGGCACGTCGAGCGCGGCGGCAGGCGCATTGTGCTGGATGATTTCAGGGAAACCGCGCGCAAGAAGCTGTTTGCCGACACCAAGGGCCAGCGCAGCATGCTGTTGCCTATCAAGGGCCGCGGCAAAAACTAGAAAATTGCTTTATTTTACATAGTGTTGTATAGTCTTTTCATGGATGAAACGGCTGTACAGCCACCACCCTTGCCCAAGCAACGCCTGAAACTGACCTATGCGCAAGCTGTCAGGCGCGGGGTTAAGGACAGCCTTGTCAGTGTTTCCAGTTATACCCTGCTACTGATAGCTAGCCTTGTAGGCACGGTCGAATTAGCGGAAGAAAAACTCACGACTACCCTGCCTGCTCTTGTACATAGCGGTGAAGTTGATGGCAGCGTTTTGAAAATGATGCCAGCCGCCGAGGCGCAGAAAATCACAGTCATTGCACCTCAAACTTCGCCCCAGTTCCTTTTCAGGATGAGGCCGGATTACAAGAACGATATTAGCCGCGAAGTACCTGCATTTGCCTCGAAATCCCGCCAAAAGTGTGAAATTTACATTGGCGGCGTATTCAATCAAAAAGTGATCGATAACCGCAAAAAAATACTTATGGGTGTTTACGACATAGAAAACATGCAAGACATCAGCAGCGATGAAATCAAGCTGTATATTACGGCCCACGAAATCGGCCACTGTCTTGAGAAATCAAATTTCAAAAGGCCTGACAAAATGGACGGCCACCCTTTAGAGGAAGCAATAGCAGACAAATTTGCGATTGAAGAGGTTGAGAAACGTTTTCCCAATTCAAAGATACGCAAATATGTTCTGGCCTTTGGCTCACAGACAAACAACGCCGGACATTCCGTACTTGCTACCAATGCGGTTCTTGCGGGCGAGGCCATACCAGAACTTGCACACATTGTAGACGCGCACAACCTTGTTACCGCCCAGCACGATACCTTAGAAAGGCAAGTCAGGCTGGCGCTAACTCAAACTCAAAAGGCCAAGCCCAAGATGTTCGCGAATATCATGCCCAAGCATCCGGATGGCAGCCCTAAATTTGAAGTTGGTACAGCATCCATAGTTGCCGACATTATCCTTGCTAACGCAGCCGATTTTGCAAAAGTTTCGCCATTGGCTTCGCGCATATTCAAGCTACGCGTCGAGGGGTATAAGGATTTTTACCCAGAGCGTTACAAGCAGGGTGTGCAACTTGCCAAGCTTTTTGAGGGCGGAAAACTGCTTAACACGCCCAAATTACGCTGGACACAGCCCCTTTAAGGGCTTGGCCCTGCCCTAGCTTCGCGCTAGAACCTTGGGATGGACTTCCCGAATATCGACCCCATTGCCATTGCCATAGGCCCTTTGCAAATCCATTGGTATGCGCTTGCGTACCTGACGGGTTTTCTGGGCGGGTGGGCTTACGGCGTTTTCCTGCTTAAACGGTATGGCGCTGCATCCCCCTTCAAGCCACACCAGTTCGAGGACCTGCTGACATGGATTGTGGCTGGCGTGATACTGGGCGGCCGCCTTGGGTATGCACTGATATACAACCCCGTTTTGTACCTGCATAACCCTGCCGACATACTGAAATTGTGGCAGGGCGGGATGTCATTCCATGGTGGTTTTGCCGGTGTACTGGTTGCCGTAGCCCTTTGGGCACGCAAGAACAAGCTGGCATTTCTGACCGTAACGGACGTAGCCGCCGCCGTAACCCCGATTGGCCTGTTTTTCGGGCGCATTGCCAACTTTGTGAATGGCGAGCTGTATGGCCGCGTAACAACCGCACCGTGGGGCATTATCTTCCCCAATGGCGGGCCCCTGCCCCGCCACCCCAGCCAGCTTTACGAGGCTATCCTTGAGGGGCTTGTGCTGTTTGCCGTGCTGTTGGTGCTGGCCCGCCGCCGCGATGCGTGGAGCCAAGAGGGGCTGCTTTCAGGCACTTTCCTTATCGGGTATGCGCTTTCGCGGATGACCGTAGAAATGGTGCGCGAGCCTGATACCCAGATCGGTTATCTGTTTGGAAACCTGACTATGGGACAATTGTTAAGCCTGCCCCTTTTGATTGGCGGCGTCTGGATCATTGTACGATGGACACGGTTGAAAGCGTCATAAAGGCGCATATACGTACCCACGGCCCCATGACCATAGAAACCTTCATGGGGTTGGCCTTGGGGCACCCGCAGCACGGGTATTACATGACCCGCGACCCTTTGGGCGTTGCCGGTGATTTTACGACCGCACCCGAAATATCGCAGCTGTTTGGTGAAATGGTAGGCATTTGCCTTGCCGATGCGTGGCTGAGAGCTGGCGCACCGCCCTTCCATCTCGTCGAACTGGGGCCCGGGCGCGGCACCCTGATGGCCGATATACTGCGGGCCACCAAAAACGTGCCGGCCTTCCATGCGCGCATGCACCTGCACCTTGTGGAAACCAGCCCCGTGCTGCGGGCAAAGCAGGACGAGGCCCTGAAAGATTACAGGCCCACGTGGCATGCCAGCGGCGACACGCTGCCCGATGACGCGCCATTGCTGGTTGTTGCCAACGAATTTTTTGATGCCTTGCCCATACGACAGCTGATGCTGACCGAAAACGGGCTTGTGGAACAGGTTGTAGGCCTTGAGGGCGAAAAACTAACCATGGGCCTTGCCCCTGCCCCTTCCACACTGTTACCGCGGCGCGTGAAGAATAATGAAATCATCGAGATATCGCCCATACGGGAAACCGTCATGGAGGGGCTTGCCATACGCATTGGCACCCAAGGCGGCATGCTGCTTGCCATAGATTACGGGCACGATACGCCCGAGCCAGCGGGCGATACATTCCAAGCCGTTTACAAGCACCGGTTTTGCGACCCGCTGGAGCATGTGGGCGATGCGGACCTGACCAGCCACGTGGACTTCCATGCCCTTAAGGCTATTGCCAAGCGCCATGGATGCGAGGCTTACGGCAGCATCAGCCAGAAGGAATTTCTGGAAGCCATGGGGATCCATGCCCGTTATGCGCAGTTGAATGATACCAAGCTGGAAAGCGGCCTTATGCGGTTATTGGACCCGAATGACATGGGCAACCTTTTTAAAGTGATTGCCGTTACTTCTTCAGGTTTTTCTCCCGCTGCGCCAAGTAATCGCGCCTGAAAAGAAGTTCCTTCCTTTCGGGGCCTTCGTAGATACGCAGATCATCGAGGACACCGAGTACCGTACGGCGCAAGGGATCCGTGACACTGGAAAGAGGATCATTGCCGATGATACGCACGCGCAGGACCAGCGTTGCCTCCCGCCCTTTGTGAATGCCGATTTGCGGGCGCTTTGCCATGAGGGCCATTTGCCTGTCCGCCTTTTCACGCGAGAGGGGGAACGAGGCGAGATCAAGCGCGATATCCAGTTTCACGGTGAGGTGCAGCGGATGGAGGCGCGGTACGAAGGTTGTGGCGGTGTTTTCGGGGCAGGCATCGAAGTTGCCGCCGTATGTATCCAGCACATTAATGAGCGCCATGTTATCGAAGGCGGATTTGGGATTGATAACAAACTCGCCAGCCATGATGTCGTATTTATCAAGCGGGAGGGCGGATACGATTTCCAGCCCCTCGGGCATGGTGGCGGCCTTGATGG
>JAGWXJ010000134.1 GCA_018969935.1 Alphaproteobacteria bacterium
GGCTGTTACCAGCGTGGGCTGGGCTTTGCCGATATCCGATCAGGTAAAACGTTTGGCCAGCTTAACGCAACAATGTGGGTTGGACGGCGTTGTGTGCTCCCCCCTTGAAATTGCCATTGTGCGTGAAGCCTGCGGCCCCGCTTTCCTGACCATGGTTCCGGGCATCCGCCCCGCCGATGCCTCAACAGGTGATCAAAAACGCGTCATGACCCCCAAGGACGCTGTAGCAGCAGGTGTCCACCACATGGTCATCGGCCGCCCCATCACGGGCGCAGCTGACCCCGCCAAAGCAGCAGCCGACATACTGGCAAGCCTATGACTGCCGTCAAAATCTGCGGTATTACGGATGAAATTGCGCTGCAAGCCGCAGCAAAAGCAGGCGCACAATACGCAGGTTTTGTTTTCTACCCAAAATCCCCGCGCAACATTGTGCCCGACAAGGCTGCAATACTTGTCAAACAAACCGCCCTTACAACGGTCGGCCTTTTTGTTGATCCGGATGATGAAACGTTACGCCGCATCCTTTCGGACGTCCCTCTCAAAATGATACAGCTTCATGGCAACGAGCCGCCCGAGCGCGTGGCAGCCATCAAATCCCGCTATAACCTGCCGGTCATGAAGGCCCTGAGGGTGGCAACCGCCATAGACATCACGCCCGCCGCCACATACGCGCAAGTGGCCGATTGGCTGTTGTTTGACGCCAAGGTGGATGGGGCCGTGGGCGGTACGGGGCAAGCCTTTGACTGGACCATCCTCAAAAACTACAAACCCGCCCGCCCGTGGATGCTGGCTGGCGGCCTGACACCGGATAATGTGGGCGAGGCCCTGATAAAGCTGGCCCCTGATGCCGTGGATGTATCCAGCGGCGTGGAATCCTCCCCCGGAATCAAAGACGCTTGCAAAATAGCCGCGTTTGTTGAAACTGTGCGCCATGCAAAACACTCTGCGCCAGCAACCTGACGAACGCGGCCATTTCGGCCCCTATGGCGGCCGCTACGTGGCCGAAACCCTTATGCCTTTGATCCTCGAGGTCGAAAAGGCATGGAATACCGCCAAAAACGACCCAACATACTGGGCCCAGTTCGATGAACTGATGCGCGATTACGTTGGCCGCCCCTCGCCTCTGTACTTTGCTGAACCCACAACCAAAAAACTCGGCGGCGCGAAAGTCTACTTCAAGCGCGATGAGCTCAATCACACGGGCTCCCACAAAATCAACAATACCATCGGGCAAATTCTGCTCGCCATGCGTATGGGCAAAACGCGCATCATCGCCGAAACGGGCGCAGGCCAGCACGGCGTTGCAACCGCAACCGTATGCGCACGCTTTGGCCTGCCCTGCACGGTATTCATGGGTGCAACGGATATTGAACGCCAGAAACCCAACGTCTTCCGCATGAAGCTTTTGGGCGCCGAAGTCCGCCCCGTAACATCGGGCGCAGGTACCCTTAAGGACGCCATGAACGAAGCCCTGCGCGATTGGGTCACAAACGTGCACGATACGTTTTACATCATCGGCACCGTTGCTGGCCCGCACCCGTACCCGAGCATGGTCCGCGATTTCCAATCCATCATCGGCCGCGAAGCCCGCGCCCAGATGCTTGAACGCGAAGGCCGCCTGCCCGATCTGCTGGTTGCATGCATCGGTGGCGGCTCCAATGCCATGGGCCTCTTCCACCCCTTCCTTGATGACACGTCGGTCAAAATCATGGGCGTGGAAGCAGGCGGCTACGGGCTTGATAAGGCACACGCGGCTTCACTGAATGGCGGCAAGCCCGGCATCCTTCACGGCAACATGACATACCTGCTGCAAAACGCTGACGGACAAATCGAGGAAGGCCACAGTATTTCCGCAGGCCTCGACTACCCGGGCATCGGGCCAGAGCACGCATGGCTGCACGATGAAAAGCGCGCCCAATATGTTTCCATCACCGACGAAGAGGCGCTGGAAGGCTTCAAACAATGCACTCGCCTCGAGGGTATTATCCCCGCGCTTGAGCCCGCACACGCTTACGCGCAGGTCATGAAAGTGGCGCCGAAAATGAAACCGTCCGACATCATCATCATGAACATGTGCGGTCGTGGCGATAAGGACATCTTCACCGTAGCCGAACGTTTCGGGGTCAGCCTATGACACCGCTTCTGGCGGCCCTCAAACCAATATGTACCGCCCAGATGTTCAACGATCTGGCGCACCTTCCCCCGTCACTGGAGCTGGTGGAAATCGAATATGCGCGCATAGGTGTGGATGAAGTGCGCCGCAGGCGCAGCAATTTCGCTGATGTAAAACCCGATTTTTTCAAACATCTGGCACAAAACCAGATACAAGCCCTCACGGCCATGGGCCTGAATGCCAACGCCCTTGCGCGCATGGCCGATGGCAGGACACCCGAAAATATCGACGGCCAGCAGCTCAATGCCAGCGTGGACCACATGCTCAGCCTTAATTTTGGAGGCAGCAACGATTTTGAAAACCTTTCGCTCGTTCCTACGCGCTTCAACGCCCTCAAGGACAAGCTTGAAAACCTGCAATTTCAGGGCGTAGCCATAGGTACGCTCATAACCATTATGCCGCGCGGGCGCACACAGGTGCCCCTGATAGAAGGCGGCTTTACCCGCGCGAGGCTATACGCATGACCAACCGTATCGACACCGTTTTTGCTGCACTAAAGGCACAGGGCCGCGCAGCCCTTGTTACCTTCATCACCGCCGGTGACCCTGATGTTAAAAAATCGCTGGAGGTATTGAAGTCATTGCCTGCAGCAGGCGCCGATATCATCGAGCTGGGTATGCCCTTCACCGACCCTATGGCCGATGGCCCGACCATTCAGGCATCGTCCCTTCGTGCACTGGCCTCTGGCGCCTCCATGCAGACCACCCTGCAAATGGTGCGCGACTTCCGCACATCAAATACCACAACCCCGATTGTGCTGATGGGTTACGCCAACCCTTGCTTCCAGTACGGCTTCGAAAAATTCGCGAAAGACGCTGCAGCAGCAGGGGCCGATGGCCTGATTATTGTCGACCTCCCGCCAGAGGAAGATGACGCACTGCTGGAGTACACCAAGCCCGCTGGCCTCCACCTCATCAAGCTTGTCACACCCACAACAACCGACGCCCGCCTCAAGGCCATCCTGCCCAAGGCTTCCGGCTTCCTTTATTATGTCAGCATTACGGGTATCACGGGGGCTGCCTCTGCCGATATCCCTGCCGTTAAAAAGCACATTGAATCAATACGTAAGCATACTGATTTGCCCGTAGCCGCTGGCTTTGGTATAAAGACGCCCGACGATGTCGCTGCCTTCAAATCGGCCGTAGATGCGGTTGTGGTAGGCTCGGCCATCGTTGAAAAGGTTTCTGTGGCCAACGACGCCATGGAGTTTGTCAAAACCCTGCGCGCCGCGCTTTAATCATCCTCGCAACAACAACGGAAATTGCATGAACTGGCTCTCGAATTTCATTCGTCCGAAAATCCGTTCCATGGTGTCTTCCCAAAAGGAAGTGCCTGATAACCTCTGGACGAAATGCCCCTCCTGCGAGGGCATGCTCTTCCAGCGCGACCTCAAGGAACGCCTGTCCGTTTGCAACCACTGCGGCTATCACATGCGCTGGCCCGTGGCCGAGCGTCTGGCCCACCTCTTTGATCAAGGCCAGTACGAAAACCTTAAATTGCCGCGCGTCCCCGCTGACCCCCTCAAATTCAAGGACCGCAAAAAATACGTCGACCGCCTGCGCGATGCCCGCGAGGAAACGGGCCGCGATGACGCCATGGTCGTGGCCGTCGGCACCGTAGAAGGCGCTGAACTTGTCGTCGCCGCCTTCGATTTTGATTTCATGGGCGGTTCCATGGGCACAGCCGTGGGCGAGAGCATCGTGATGGCAGCAACCGAAGCCGTAAAACGCAACCTGCCCCTGATGGTCGTGCCCTCGTCGGGCGGCGCCCGTATGCAGGAGGGCGCCTTGAGCCTCATGCAAATGCCCCGCACCATCATCGCAACCCAGATGGTGAAGGAAGCGGGCTTGCCCTACATCGTCCTTTTGACGGACCCGACAACAGGCGGCGTATCAGCCTCCTTCGCAATGGTTGGCGACATCCATATCGCCGAGCCGGGCTCCATGATCGGCTTTGCAGGCAAACGCGTCATTCAGGAAACCATCCGCGAGGCTCTGCCCGCCGGCTTCCAGACAGCCGAATATCTGGTCGATCACGGTATGGTCGATATGGTTATCCCGCGTGACCAGCAACGCACGGTCATTGCACGCCTTATCGGCATCCTTACCAACGACGGCAAAGGTGGCCGCAAAACGGTAGGCGGCGGCAACAGCACGACAGCCATCAAGGCGAACGCCGTAGTTTCCAAGGCCCGCGCAGCCGGTTCGGTCGCACAACTGCCCGCCAACGAGGAGCAGGTCGTAACCCCGTTGCGCAAAAAGGCCTCGCGGTAATGTCCTCGGACGCCGCGCACCCGAACCCGCAAGTCGCGCGGCGCCTCCAGCACATCTACACCCTTCACCGCACTGAGATCGATCTGCGCCTCGGTGCCTCCCCTTACATCAAACTGCTCGAAACTCTGGGCAACCCGCACAAAAAACTGCCGCCCGTAGTCCATGTGGCAGGCACCAACGGCAAGGGCTCGGTCATCGCATTCCTGCGTGCGATGCTGGAGGCGGCTGGTTACAAGGTCCACGCCTATACATCCCCCCACCTGATTACCTTCAACGAG
>JAGWXJ010000135.1 GCA_018969935.1 Alphaproteobacteria bacterium
GAGGTGCTGGATGCCGATGCCTTTGCCCTTTTCAAGGAAAAGGGCCTGTACGATGCCAAAACCGGCCGCGCCTTCAGGGAACACGTGCTTTCCAAAGGCGGCTCGGAACCTCCACTTGAGCTGTTTACGCGCTTTCGCGGGCGGGAGCCGGACCCCGATGCGTCGTTGCGCAAAAAGGGGCTGCTTGAGGCCGCATAATAAAAGTGCTTCAATAGCCTTATGACACTTGCTACCGACCTAGACGGCGAATACGTCGTGACGTCCCTTACATCCTACAACGGCCCTTTGCAAAAGCAGAGCGACGGCTTCACCACCATCACGGGCGGTAAAACGCACCGCGTGGATGAAGCGGGCTGCGAGTGGAACAGCACCTTTGAATGGATTGCCGAAGGCCAAGTGAAAATGACATCCGTGGCGGACCCCAAAAACGCCCGCAAGGATTTCCTGCTGATCGGCCCCAACGGCCTGCCGACAGCCGAGCCGCAAACCTATGAAACGGTTATGACCGTCAAGCGCAAGGGCGACAAAGTACAAATGACCGGCACGATTACATACGGCAATGAAACGATTTTCCTAACCATGCGGAAAGGCTAAGGCCATGGCCACACGCCCTGAACTAGACGGGAAGTACACGGTTGTGACCCAAAGCTCGTATGACGGGCCGCTTGAAAAGCAGAGTGACGGGTTTACGACCATCAAGGACGGTAAAACCACGCGCGTGGACGGCGCGGGTTGTGAATGGCACAGCACTTTCGAATGGGTTGATGACCAGACTGTCAAAATGACTTCGGTGGTTGATACATCCAACGCCAATCCCGATTATTTGCTTATTGGCGCTGACGGCAAGCCCACATATTCGGGGCAAACTTACGAAACGACATTGAAGGCAAAAACCGAAAACGGGTTTTTGGTGCTGTCGGGCCTTGTTGTCAGCGGCCCTTCCCGCGTGAACATCACCATGCGCCGCGTGCGCGACTAGAACAGCCCTTGCACCATGGCGCCAGCGGATGCGCCGCCATAGGTTTCGATTGTACCCAGATTGGCCGCAAGTATGCGCGTGATATAGCGGTTGATGCGGCTTAGCTGGTCGGAGGTAAGCAAACCATAAGCCGCTTCCGACATCACGAGCAGCGGCTGGTCATCGGTGCCGCGCACTTCCACGGCGTTGCCACAAAAATTACGGATCTGGGCGTTATCGAGCTCTACTACCTCGCGGTTGCGGGCCAGCGATGCAAGGACGCGCGCGCGGTCTTTTTCAACGATATACCCTGTACCAACGCCGCAGACATCGGTGCCTATCCAGAGCACCATGCCGGTGTTGTAAACGGGCTTGCCCGCGTGATCGACGGTATCGAAGACCACGGGCTCAAAGCGGGTTTTGGCGCACCATTCCAAAGCCAGTTTTTCATCGCAGCGTTGCGAGAGGCCGATATAGGCCACGCGGTTGACCCTATCGAGGACCATGGCGCCCGTACCTTCGAGCGCGCGGCCTTCGGTTTCGGCGACCAGTGCCTCGCTTTTCAGGATGTAGAATTTCTGAAGGAAGGAAATAAGGTGTTCGCTGCGTTCGCGGCGGCGGCTGGCTGCCAGCATCGGGTACAGGTAGGCGCTGCCGTCCTCGTGCGTGGAAAACCACGTGGGGAACACGGCATCAGGGCAGTTTTTGGCACCCTGTACCGTTGTGACCGTGACGCCAGCTTCCACCAGCATGTCGCGCAGGGCGCGGAATTCCCGGATGGCGGCTGTGTGCGTGGCATCGCCACCGCCACGGGCATCGACCTGAAAGTCGTTGGTGGATGCGGTTTCGGGGTTGTAGCCAAAAAACGAGGGTTCAATAAGAACGAGATTGCGCGTGGATTGCTGGGACATTATTTCTTCGCGGGTTTCTTTTTGCGGCTCTCAGCATAAACCATTTTTTGTGCCGGTCCATCCTCCGGCAACGGCAATCCATAACGTGGCAGGGTTTCGGCCTGACGCTTTGCGACATCCTGCACTTTGAAACCTTCTATCATCTCGTTGAACAGGCGGTACCAGTTGATTTTAGCCTGGAGGTGGATGAATACGGAACCCAAACCCAGCGCCGCCCTATCCATAAACACGAATTCGCGCGGGATGGTGACGCCGCCCAATTCGCGCAGGCGTTTATGCACTTCGATGGCGGTTTCGCGGCCATACATGCCGCCTTTGGTTTCACCTATCACGCGCTGGCGGTCATCGAGCACCGGCCCATACAGGAAGCGCGCCCATGTGTTGAGGACGTTTATCAGATCCTTGGAAAGGCCGTGGAAACCCCATGTTTCATAGGCGTGGACGGCGCGCGCGGTATCATCATCCTGCAAGGCCTTATACAGATCGATGACGCCGCCGACGAAAGCAGGGCGGAAAATGCGCACACAGCCGAAGTCGAGAAGATTGAGCCCGTCATCCGGACGGACCGAGTAATTGCCCAGATGCGGGTCACCATGGATGGAGCCGTAATAATACAAAGGCACATACCATGCGCGGAAGAGGTTCATGGCGATACGGTTGCGCTGCTCGAGCGGGGCTTCGACAAAATCGAGTATTTTTTTGCCGTCCAGCCATGTGGTCGTGAGAAGCCTGTCGGTTGAAAGGTCATCCACCACATCGGGTACGCGCACGCCTTTTTCATTGGCGAGCATGTGGGCGTAGTACTTGCAGTAGCGGGCTTCCAGTTTGTAATCCAGCTCCTCGCGCAGGCGGGCCGCCAGTTCGGCATGGATGTGTTTGGTTGAAACCGCGCTATCCACTTTTTCGTAGAGGGAGAATATGAGCTTGAGCTGGTTCAAATCCGCCTCGATGGCGGAGGCCATATCGGGGTACTGGAGTTTGCAGGCGACCGTGCGGCCATCGTGCAAGACGGATTTATGGACCTGCCCGAGTGATGCTGCTGCCGCCGCTTCCTGCCCGAAGGATTTGAATTTGCGTTCCCAATCAGCGCCCAGCTCGCTGCGCATGCGGCGCCTGACGAACGGCCAGCCCATGGGCGGCGCGTTTGACTGTAATTCACGCAAGGCGGATGCGTATTCGGGCGGCAGGGCTTCGGGGATGGTGGCCAAAATCTGGCCTACCTTCATGATGGGGCCTTTGAGCTGGCCTAGCGCCAGCAGCAATTCTTTTGCGTGGTCGTCGCGGTTGATGGAGAGGCCGAAAAACTTTTCACCCGCCAGCTTGGTGGCAAGGCCAGCCATTGCGGTGGACACTTTGGTATAGCGCCCGATACGGCTGCCCAGTTTGCTGCTATCATCCATTTTCGACATGGCATGAATTTGGCGCTGTTTGGCCTTTTTTTCCAGCCCTTATTTTAATAAGCTGGTGGTGATGAAAGATATTGCGATTAAAGACAAAATTACGCTGAAAGCCCTTGAAAACGCTCCGTTTGACGGCTGGGGCATGGGCGCGCTTTGCCGCGCCGCCACCGAATGCGGGCAAACGGCCCAGATGGCCGAGGCCCTTTTTGCCGACGGGCCGCGCGGCGCCAGCCGCCATGTGGCCGAGCTGTTTGACAGGCGCATGATGGCGCAGCTTAAAAATGTCGATACAGCAAAGATGAAAGTGCGGGAGCGGATTGCCTTGGCCGTCATGACGCGGCTGGACCTGATGGCCCCTTACCGCGCCGGTTTGCAGGTGGCCCTTACGCGCCCATCGGTGACGTGCCTGTGGCGCAGTGCCGATAAAATCTGGATTTGGGCGGGCGATACAGCCACCGATTATAACCACTACACGAAGCGCGGGCTTTTGGCAGGCGTGATGGCCAGCACCATGCTTTACTGGCTGCAGGATTCATCGCCACGGTACACCGCCACGCGGGATTTTCTGGCCCGCCGTATTGAAAACGTATTGAGCATCGGGCGCATTTTGGGAAAGAAGAAGGCCGCATGAGAATTTTGCCGTTTGCCGCAGTTTTACTGGCTTTTGCAGGCACCCCCGCCCTTGCCGCCGAAGACCTTTTGGGCATGTACCAAGGCTATGCCGGTGACAGCCAGCTGGCGCTAGACCAACCGCACCGCAGCCATGCCGAGCTTGAAGACTGGGTATCGGACACCGTAGCCAGCGCGCTTACCTACAGCAGCGGCAAGACACAGCAAAAAATTGCCGAACTGCGCCCCCTGTTTACCGAGGCGGGTTTCAAGGCCTATATGGATTTTCTGACAAGCCTTGGTTTTGCGCAGGATATACAGGCCCAGACCCTGAACCTGAGCGCGATTGTCAACAACGCTCCCGTGCTGATTGGGCAGGGTGCGAGCAGCGGGCGCTATGCCTGGGCCTATGAAATGCCTGTCGTGATGTCGACGGGCGAGCCTGTTGAAGGCGCCCCGCAAGTCACCAAAAACGTGACGATCCGTTTACAAATAGGCCGTTCAGCCAAGGGGGTTGAGCCACATGGCCTGCTGGTAGAAAACTGGGTCGAGAAAAAAGAAGAACCTGCCGCCACCACCCAAGACAGTAGTGGACAACCTGCGCAAACACCTTGATGGGTTGACCGACTTCCGGTTATTTTTGGCCATTCACACGAAACGGACCGGAGAGCCATGACAAAATCGAATGTCACGCCTATCAATGCGCAATCTACTGACGACATCCCCTCGGGCGGGCCTGCGCGCCTCAAATCGCTGATCGAGCGCATCGAGAAACTCGAAGAAGAAAAAACCGCCATCGCGGGCGACATCAAGGATGTGTTCGCCGAAGCCAAGG
>JAGWXJ010000136.1 GCA_018969935.1 Alphaproteobacteria bacterium
GGTGCAAAACGGACGCGGACGGACATGGTATCTCTTTGTTTTGAATGAACGACGGAATTTAGCCGTTCTCGGCAGGATTCTCAAGGGGCGCGGGCTTGAAGCCGTTGGTAATGGGGTAACGGCGCTCCCGCCCGAAGGCACGGGCCGTTATTTTGGGCCCTGGGGGGGCCTGTCGGCGCTTGTATTCCGCGCGGTCCAACATGGCGGCCACGCGGGTGACCACGGCGGCGTCATAGCCTTGAGCCACAATCTCGCGGCGGCGCAGTTCCTTTTCAATCAGCCCTTCCAGTATCCCGTCCAGCACATCGTAGGGGGGTAGGGTATCTTGGTCCGTCTGGTCGGCCTTCAGCTCGGCCGATGGCGGGCGCGTGATGATGCGCTCGGGTATCAAAGGCTTGCCAGCACGGCTGTTGATCCATTTGCAAATGGCAAACACTTGCGTTTTATAAACATCCTTCAGCACAGCAAACCCGCCGCACATATCGCCGTACAAAGTGGCATACCCGACTGCCATCTCGGATTTGTTGCCGGTTGAAACCACCATGCGCCCGCCCGCATTGGAGAGTGCCATGAGTATCATGCCCCGCAGGCGCGATTGTATGTTCTCGGGCGTAACGCCGATATCGGCATCGCGGCCCAACATGGCGCCAAATGCTTTCATGCCGTCTTCAATGGTAATGGTGCGGTATTCGCAACCCAGATTGCTGGCCAGCAACGCTGCGTCATCCAGTGACATCTGCGCGGTGTAGGGTGAAGGCATCATCACGCATGTGACTTTGTCAGGCCCCAATGCTTCGGCAGCAATCACGGCTACAAGCGCGGAATCGATGCCGCCCGAAAGGCCAAGCAATACGCCGCCAAACCCGTTTTTTAAGACGTAATCACGCAAGGAAAGTTTGAGGGCTTCGTAAATGCTTTCCTCGTCCTCCGGCCATGAGGTTGCGGTGCCTGTTGTCTTCCATGTGCCGTCAAACGTGGCAACGGTTTCATCCTCGGCAAAGGCTTTCATGCGGAATGCAATACTGCCGTCGGCATTCAGGCCAAACGATGCGCCGTCAAACAGCAACTCGTCCTGCCCGCCCACTTGGTTCAGGTACAAAAACGGCAAGCCTGTTTCAGTCACGCGTGCGCGTGCAACATCCAGTCGCGCATCTGTTTTTATTTCGTCATATGGGCTGGCATTGGGCGCTATCAGCATCTCGGCGCCGTGCTGTTTCAGGTGTGCCGCCACATCGGGGTACCACGCATCCTCGCAGGTCATGAAACCGATGCAACGGCCCTTGTAAGTAACAGGCTTTGGCAAAGGGCCCGCCTTGAAAATCCGTACTTCGTCAAACACGCCGTAATTCGGCAAATGGTGCTTGGGTATGACATGGGCAATCGCCCCGTCACACATAAACAAAAGCGCGTTATATATGCCGCCATCCATCGCCCAGGGTGTGCTGAGCAACAGGGCAGGGCCGTGGGCGGTAAGTGCACAAAGCTTTTGGGCTTCGGCAGCAATCGCATCCATAAACGCGGGCTTGAGCACAAGGTCCTCAGGCGGGTAGCCGCTCAACGCAAGCTCCGGCACCATTACAATGTCAGAAGATAGGTTGCGCGCATGCGCAGCCGCAATTTTGGCAGCGTTGGCAGCAAGGTTGCCGACGGTGGGGTTGATTTGCGCAAGCGCGATTTTCATGTGGCCCAGCCTACACGAAAACCGGTGTGCTTAAAAACTATCTATATCTAATAGGTGGCACAGGGCCGCAGCTTGCAGGCCGAGGGCTGGTACTCATGAGTTTGCCCCAGCAATTTGGGTCAATCTTGGCTATATCTGCGCGCAATGTGTCAAGGCTGGCATACTTTGCCATCTCTGAACGCAAAACATTTGCGTTAATCCGTTCTAGTGTGGCAACAAAGTCCTTCGTAGATTTTATAACGCCATCAACTGGAGCTTTATAATGTACCCAAGTAATGCTGTCGTTCTCTAGGCGGGTCCTGACAAGTGTCGACATACGTTTATCAATCGTGCTGTTAATCAGGTCAATAAGAGGCACATCGCCGTAACGTGTATTGATGAAGCTAAGTCGTACTTCACGTTTTAATTTTTCAAAAGCCTGTGCACCTGCATCGCCAAATGCGCTGTGTTTAGAAATTTTTTCAAAATCGACAAGCGCCTGACATGGTAAGTGGTTGCCATATGTGCCTGTATAACAGACCTGATCGAAAATTCGGATTATTGCATCATGCATGAACCGACCATCCTCGCGCAATTTTGCCATTTGCTCTGGCGTAAGTTGGATATTGCTTGCGCTTGGCGTGTCCATTTGTGGCGTGTTTATGTAGTCCGCAAGCTTTACACCGCCGATGTAAAGGCCACCCGCGACAGTACCGAGTGCGGCAAGTTTAAAAATCTTTGAGATGATGCTGCTGCGCACAGGCGCGACAGCGGCAGTGGCTTGTTCTGCTGTAGCGCGGCGCCGTCCTGTGGCTGCAGGGGTACTAAGGCTGCTATCCTCGCGGGGTGTTTCACCACCGTCGGGTTCGCCGCTATCAAAAAGATTATGAAGTCCGCGTGGTTCGCGTGCCATGGCCAAATTCCCTGGAATAAGAGTTTCAAACCCGACTATGCCATAGCCGGCTCCAAAAGTCAAGATTATGAAAAAACAAACTTTTTAGGCTAACCTTTTGCCTTCCTTGATTTTTTCGGCGATTAGAAACGCCATTTCAAGGGCTTGGTTGGCATTCAGGCGGGGGTCGCAATGGGTTTGGTAGCAAAGGGCCAAATCGGCGTCCGTCAGGTCATGCTGGCCGCCTGTGCACTCGGTTACCTGTTGGCCAGTCATTTCAACATGCATACCGCCGGGGTGGACCCCTTCGTTGCGACACGCATCAAAGAAGCCCTGTACCTCGCCAAGCACATCGTTGAAACGGCGTGTTTTGACACCGGCATCGGAGCTAACGGTGTTCCCGTGCATCGGGTCGCACGACCAGACGACATTCGCGCCCGATTGCGTAACCGCGCGCAAAATGGGCTGCAGCTTTTTACCAACTTCACCAACACCCATGCGCGAGATAAGCGTAAGGCGGCCCGCGATGTTATCGGGGTTGATGCGCTCGATGATACGCAGCAGCGTATCTGCATCAAGGTCAGGGCCAACCTTTACGCCAATCGGGTTGCGGATACCGCGCGCAAACTCGATTTGCGCGCCGTCCAGCTGCCCTGTGCGTGCGCCAATCCACAAAAAGTGCGCTGAAGTATCGTACCAGTCACCCGTTGTTGAATCGACGCGCGTGAGCGCCTGTTCGTAATTCAGCAGCAACGCTTCGTGCGACGTAAAGAAATCCGTTTCACGCAACGCATCCACACGGTCCGATGTAATGCCGCATGCTTCCATGAAGGCCAGTGCCTCGGTAATGCGGTGCGCAATGTCTGTATAACGCTCGCTGAGCGGAGAATCTTTCACGAAGTCGAGGTTCCAGCGGTTCACTTGGTGAAGGTCGGCATAACCGCCTTTAACAAAAGCGCGCACAAGGTTCAGCGTCGCGGCGGCTTGGTGGTAGGCGTCAACCATGCGTTCGGGCTGCGGGTTGCGGGCCTCGGGCGTGAAGTCGATACCGTTGATGATGTCGCCACGGTATGCAGGCAGGGTAATACCGTCGCGCGTTTCTTCGGGCTTGCTGCGCGGTTTGGCAAACTGGCCGGCAATACGCCCGACCTTGATAACAGGCATGGAGCCAGCAAACGTAAGCACTACCGCCATTTGCAAAATAACGCGCAAAGTATCGCGGATATTATTGGCCGAGAATTCGGCAAAGCTCTCGGCGCAGTCGCCGCCCTGAAGCAAAAACGCCTCGCCCGCTGCGACGCGCGCAAGGGATGCTTGCAGTTTGCGGGCCTCGCCTGCAAATACCAACGGCGGCAGTTTGGCCAGTTTTTCCTCGGCTACGCCCAGCTTGGCGGCATCAGGGTAAACAGGCATCTGGCGCGCTTCGCGGCCACGCCAGCTTTCCGGCGTCCACGCTTCTTGCAGTTTCGGGGCAGGTGTTTTTTGTGTTTTCGTTTGCATGGCCAAGGAATTACAACAATTTTCGGGGCATTTCCAGTTTAAGCTTCATATCCTTAGGTGTTGCCCATAAGCCGGAAATCAAGCCATAATACCCGTCATGACTCAGGCACGCGCCTCAACCAAGCAGGTACCGGATATCATATTCGCCTCCGAATTCGAGGCGATTGCCCGTACGGTTGCATCCCTGCCGCCAGAAACCGAAAAATTCCCGGAAGTGCTCGAAACGGCCAATATCGCGGCCTCGCCCGATTTCCCTGACGACCGCAATGTCAAAGACGGTCTTCTCAAGTTGCTCATCCCGCCTGCTGACCACTACTGGAATGATGATCTCTCGGTCTGGTTCGTGGCGTTGCGCAACCGCAAGGATACGCCCGTATTCATCCTGAAACAGATCGTCTGCGAGATTGCGCAAAAAATTGGCCTCGATGCCACGCACCCCATGCTCCGCCCGCTTCTGATGG
Organism: Alphaproteobacteria bacterium; assembly: GCA_018969935.1. Classification (GTDB taxonomy): domain Bacteria; phylum Pseudomonadota; class Alphaproteobacteria; order Micavibrionales; family UBA1664; genus UBA6145. Next base: position 4,514 of record JAGWXJ010000136.1, read on the forward strand.
CAGGCGTACTTGGCGGCGTCCCTCTGGAACAGAAATTCCACTCCCACCACCACACGCGCGAGGTTGTGTGCATCACCATCATTTTGGCGCTGTTGCACAACAACCTGACGCCGTTTGCTGATAGCAAGACGCGGATTGCTGAAATGGTAATAGCTGCCTGCATCCATGATTTCGCACACGATGGCCAAGGCAACCGCCG
>JAGWXJ010000137.1 GCA_018969935.1 Alphaproteobacteria bacterium
TCTTCCGTTACGCCCAAACCTTGTTCAAGGATACGCTGCCATCCACCACGGTGGTGATTGGCGATTCAATCCCGCAAGACATCATGGGTGGCCTCAACTGCGGCCTTGATACCTGCCTTGTGGCAACCGGTATTCACTCGGCGGCCTTTAAGGGTGTCAAAAGCGTGGGTGATTGCTCGAAGGTTCTGAAACTTCTGGGCATGAATTTCGGCGCCCGCCCCAATTTCTGGATCCCGCGTTTGCACTGGGGCAAACCGCTGCTGGACCGTAAAAACAAGCGCCGCAAAAAGGCCTAAGCCTTATTTCATGCCGGGCTTGGCCCCGAAAATCTTTGCGAAATCGGCATTGAAACGCGGTGCACCAGCACTGCCCTGTGCCAGTGCTTCCGTACGCAGCAGCTCGGCTGCAACAGCCTCGTCGCTCAGGTCCATGCGCACGTCTTTGATATCGATGGTATTGCTCACTACATCAATCGTGGCGGGCAGTTTTGCGCGTGCGGCAAGCACATCTGCGGGGGCTTTGTAATCAAGGCCTTTGATGATGGCGGTATCATAGGCGTCATCGGCCGTTGCGGCCTTCACAATCATGTAGTTCAGGCTGCCGGGTTCAAAACCTTTGTCAAAACGTTTGCCCGTGATGCGCGCAACAGCGCCGTCAAAGCTCTCGCGGTTATAAGATGGCTGGAGGTTCGCGCTTTTTTCAAAAACGTAAAAATCTGCATCCGGTTCAACGGCAACAACAACAAACTGGCCCATGGGAAAGCTCTCCTTTCTTTCCGATTGCCACAGATGCAGGAAAAAAAGCAATTTTTATTTAAAGGAAATCGAAGTTTTAGTCCGTAGCCCCGACTTCAACGCTCACCGCCCGCCGCACCGTGTAGGGCCTTCCGTCTATGGTGCGCGTGAGCGTTATCTCACCGCTATAAAGCCCTTCGCTCCAATAGGCATACCCGCGGGGGCGGTTGATATTGATAAGCTGGCGGGGCTTGTCCTTGTCCAGCACAACATCCTGCGATTGAAATACGCGGCCCTTGGGGTCACGCATCTTTGCGTTGATTTCATCGCCCGCCTTGGCGCCCACAATCATCCCCCACAGCGTGATATTTGTGCTGGAAGGGTGGATGCGCGACAAACGCAAAGCCTTGCCCACGGCCACAGGCATCGCCGTCTGTGGCGCATCCGCAAACCCGATATTCACGATAGCGGCAGGCTGGTATTCCCTGAAGGCCTCGGGCAAAGCCATGTACGCGCGCGGCTTGAAGCCGCACCCTTCGACAGGGCTTTTGTTGGTAATGGGGTCGATGGTGTAGCCCTTTTTGCGGATGGAAAAACCAAGCTGCGGCCAAAGCGCCACGCCCGATTGGCCTGCGTACCCAATAATCTGGCCCTTGTGGACGGCCTCGCCTTTTTGCACGCGTATGCTGTCTTTGCGCATATGGCAGTAGGCTGTTCTGAATCCATTGCCGTGGTCTATCACCACGCCGTTTCCGCAATTCGATGTGCCCTTTTTCAGTTGTGATTTGTCGGCAACCACAAGGTCCTCAACGCCGTCCTTGGCGTCCGTAACCGTTCCGTCCTCGGCGGCCACAACGCCGATACCCAAGGTAATCGCGGCAACGCTGCTAAGCCCGATGCGCAAAAACGGGTCGCCTTCGGTCGTGGCGGGCCCGCAGGCGTAATCCTTGGCCGCGTCAGGGGCCTCGTCCATATCGGGGTAGCCGATGATAAAACAGTTGCTTCCCGCCTCGCATAAAAGGGGGAAGGCCAGAAAATCCGCGCGGGCAGGGGCCGCCCACAGCAGAAAAACAAGGATAAACAGGGCGCTAAAGCTTTTCACGGCCACAATATTAACCTAATCTGCGCCTACGGAGAAACCATGATTACATTACTCGACCGTGCAAGCCGCCCGCTGGTCAAACGCATCCTGAATATTTACGTCCGCCCCTATGCGGGGTGGGTGGTGCAGGCCATGCTCTGGATGGTGCTTGCCGCCGCCATGAGCGCTATATTCGCAAGCCTCGTCCAGCCCGTCCTTGACGATGTTCTCATCAACCACAAAGACCATCTGGTCCTGCCGCTCGCCATCGGCGTCATGCTTTGCTTTGTGCTGCGCGGTGTTGCCACCTACATGCAGACCGTGCTGATGAACCGCACGGGCCAGCACATCGTATCCGATATACAGAACCACGTATTCGGCCACCTGATGGGCCTCGATATCGCGTACTTCCACAAAAACGCCAGCGGCACGCTTCTCTCGCGCCTGACAGCCGATACATCCGTGATGCGCAACGCCGTGGCGGAAGGGCTGACAAACCTCGGCAAAAACACGCTCACCCTCTTTTTGCTTGTCGGCGTCATGTTCTGGCGTGATTGGGCGCTGGCGCTGGCCTGCTTCATTATCTTCCCCATCACAGCCACCTTCGTATCCAAACTGGGCAAGCGCCTTCGCAAGCTTTCTACCCGCACGCAGGAAGGCTTGGCCGAGATGGCGGCGCTGCTCACCCAAACCTTTCAGGGGATCCGTCAGGTAAAAGCCTATGGCCGCGAGGGGTGGGAAGTCGCGCGCATGAAATCCAAAATCGATGATGTGCGCAATCTCAACATCAAAAACGTCCGTACAGGCACCATCAACGCGCCGGTCAACGACACGCTGGTAGGCCTCTGCGTTTTCGGACTCATCCTTTACGGCGGACACGAGGCGCGGGAAGGCAGCCTCACGCCGGGCGCGCTCATGTCGTTTATCACGGCATTCCTCATGTCCTACGAGCCGATGAAAAAAATCGCCAAGGTCAACAACACCCTGCAAATCGGCTTGGGTGCCGCCGCCCGCGTCTTCGAAATCATCGACACCCGCCCGACGGTCATCAGCGGGCCCGAAAAGCCCGAGATGCCCAACCCCTCCGTCCGTTTCGAAAACGTGATTTTCGGGTACGAGGGCGGTGACGGCCCCGCGCTGGACGGCGCAAACTTCACCGCCGATGCAGGGCGCGTAACGGCGCTTGTGGGGCCATCGGGCGGCGGCAAATCCACCATCCTCAACCTGCTGCTCCGCTTCTATGACCCGCAAGCCGGGCGTATTCTCATTGATGGCCACGATATTAAAGCCATGGATATCGGGCACATGCGCGGCCACATCGCCCTCGTATCTCAGGACATCACCATTTTTGACGATACGGCGCTCGCCAACATCGCTTACGGGCGGGAAGGGGCTTCGGAGGCCGAGGTGCTGGAGGCCGCAAAAGCCGCCCACGCCCATGAATTTATTTCAGCCCTGCCCAATGGCTATCAAACCCGTCTGGGCGAAAACGGCGTGTCACTCTCGGGCGGGCAACGCCAGCGCATCGCTTTGGCCCGTGCTTTCCTTAAAAACGCACCCATTTTGCTGCTGGATGAAGCGACATCCGCCCTCGATGCCGAATCCGAGGCGCTGGTGCAGGAATCGCTGGGCCGCCTTCAGGCTGGCCGTACAACGCTGGTTATTGCCCACCGCCTGTCCACCATCAAGCATGCCAGCCGCATCCTTTTGGTCGATAAAGGAAGGGTTGCAGAAGAAGGCACACATGATACGCTTCTTGCAAGGGGCGGGGCCTATGCCGCGCTCTATGCCCGTAACCAGTTGGGCGGGCAGGTAGCCGCATGAGGTTCGTGATGAGCACGCTTCTGGCACTTTTGCTTTCGATGCCGGCACTGGCATCTGACCGGACGACGGTTGAAATCCGCCGTGCCGATAAATCCGTGGCATCCTTCAAAGCCGAGCTGGCAACCGACCCCGATTCCCGCGCCCGCGGCCTTATGTTCCGTAAAAAACTGGCTTCCAATGCGGGGATGCTCTTTGTGTATGACGAGCCGGGCCGCCGCGCCTTCTGGATGAAAAACACCCTGATTCCGCTGGATATGCTCTTTTTCAACCAGAAGGGTGAACTGGTCTACATCCACTCCGAGGCCACGCCCGAGGATCTGACCCCTCTGGGCCCGAACCGCAATGATATCTGCGCCATCCTCGAAATTGCGGGCGGGCAGGCCGCTAGGCAGAAAATCAAGGTTGGCGACAGGCTTGTGGTCGAAAACGGTAATGCCTGCTTGCCCTAATCGCGGCAATCCATTATGAGTACCCTCCGTAACGGTCCGGTTTCGGGGAGTAGCGCAGTCCGGTAGCGCGCCTGCTTTGGGAGCAGGATGTCGCAGGTTCGAATCCTGTCTCCCCGACCACCGTTGCTTTCCCCTACACCGCAGGTGTCCCATGGTCCTCCAAATCTTGCTTGTTCTGCTGGTCGCACTGGCTGCTTTTGTTGGTTATGCCAGCACCAAGCCCGATACGTTCCGCTATGCCCGCAGCCGTGTCATCAAGGCACAGCCAGCCGTGGTCTTTAACCAGATAAACAATCTGGCCAACTGGAATGCGTGGTCACCGTGGGCCCGTCTGGACCCGAACGCGAAATACACAATGGAAGGGCCGGTAGAAGGCAAAGGCGCCAAAACCAGCTGGGACGGCAATAAAAACGTCGGTCGCGGCTCGATGGCTATAACGGATAGCCGCGCCCCCGAATACGTGGCCTTCCGCCTTGATTTCGATGCCCCCATGAAAGGCACGAGCAACGCCGAATTCATATTGAAGCCCGTGGCCGAAGGCACCCACGTTGAATGGGTCATGAGTGGCGCAAACCCCCTCATTGGTAAAATCATGTCGATAGTCATGAATTGCGAGAAA
>JAGWXJ010000138.1 GCA_018969935.1 Alphaproteobacteria bacterium
GGGTTCCAGCGCCTTTTTTCCAAGCGGTCGTTTTTCGAATTCGTGAAGGGTATCATCAAGGTTGCGATTATTTCTGCCGTGTCCATCTGGGTGTTGCGCCCGTACCTTGAAGGTATCGAACACCTGATTGACCTGTCGCTCGGCAACCTCATCGAGGAAATGATGGCGCTTTTCCTCAAGCTGATGGGCGCTATCCTGACGGTGTTGTTCCTGCTGGCGGGGATGGACCTGCTGTTCCAGCGGTACACCTACATGCAGCAAATGCGCATGAGCCGTCAGGAGATAAAGGACGAATACAAACAGACGGAGGGTGACCCCCACGTCAAATCCCGCCTGCGGCAGTTGCGTATGGAGAAATCGCGCAAACGGATGATGCAGAATGTGCCCAATTCTACCGTGGTTGTCACCAACCCTACCCACTTTGCCGTGGCCCTGCGCTACGAGCCTGACGAGATGGACGCGCCCGTGTGCGTGGCCAAGGGGCAGGACCTTGTGGCCCTGCGTATCCGCGAGATTGCCGAGGAAAACGGCGTGATAATCGTTGAAAACCCGCCCTTGGCGCGGACCCTGTTCAAGGTACTGGATATCGATGATGTTATTCCGCCCGAGCACTACAAGGCTGTGGCCGAAGTCATATCCTACGTATTCCGGATGAAGAAAAAGCTATAGTATTGCTACGAAAAATGACCGAAAACGATTCGCCACTTCCGCCCGCCAACCCGCTTGCGCATTCTGCCGAGAGCACGATGCGTACGCGGGTCGAGCCCGTATACCTGAAACAAGGCAGCAAACGCGCGCTGTCGGGGGATGCCAGTGCTTCGTGGTGGCTGCTTGTCATATGCCTGCTTGCCATCATCGCGATGGAGGTGCTGGTAGATTTTGACTACCTAAGCTGGAAACACTTCCATGTGCAGGTGATTGCATCGGTTATTGCCATTGCGTGCCTGCTTTCATCTGTCCTGATTTTCATCACATCGCGCTCGGCACGCCGTGAGCGCAGCGTATTGCAGGAGATTTTTCACGGCTCAGGATATGCCCGTTTTGTAACCGACATTTCGCGCGAAACGATATTGTTCAACGATTCCTATCAGGCGCTTTGCAAGGATTTTCTGAGTGGAAATGCCGATGCGCAGCCTGGTTTGCGCTGCCTGCGCCGTATCCTCGAGCCTTCGCCCGAGAGCCTTGAGCGTTTTGATTTGATGGTTGACCTTGTATACCGCGGCAGTTCGGAGAAGGTGCAGCTTTCCACCATGTTCAACGGCTATCGCCGCTGGCTGCAAATCGAGGCACGGCCGGTGCCCGGTTGGGTTGGCCATGTCAGCTGGCGCGTATTGGATATTACCGACAAGCACGAGCTTGATGCCGCTATCCATACCGAACGCGAGAAGCTGATCGACTTTACCGACAATGCTCCCGTGGGCTTTTTCTCGCTCGGGACCGACGGGCGTTTCCTTTTTGTGAACGCCACGTTGGCGCGCTGGCTGGGTACCGATATTGAAACGCTGCTTACTGTCGGGCGTTTGCACCATTATCTTATCGAGCCACCGCTGAAGGCCCAGCCCTATGACCTGACCGCCGAAGGCGGCACAAGGCAGGTGGTGGAAGTGAAAATGAAAGGGCCGGGGGGCAAGCCCTTCCTTGCGTCCATCAACCAGTCGGTTGTGACGGATGTTGACGGTACCGTGCGTACGCGCGCTGTTGTACACGACCTGACATCCGAGCGGGAAATGCGCCAAGCCCTCAAGGATTCCGAGGACCGTTTCCAGCGCTTCTTCCACGAGGCGCCTTTGGGTATTGCGCTGGTTGATACGCACGGCGTGCTATCCGATTGTAACCGTGCGCTTGCCAACATGTTGGGTATGGCCGTTGAAAGCATCGAGGGCCGCAACTTCGAAACGCTGATTGCCGAAAAGGACCGCGAGAAGGTAACGAAGGCGATTGCCGGCATCGAGGAAGGCGCGGGGCTTGCCGTGCCGCTGGAAATCATGCTGCAAGGGCAGGAAAAAACGGTTGTCGTGCAGATGCATGCGCGTAAATTCCGTGGCCGCAACGTGGTTGTGCACTTCATCAACCTTACCGAACAAAAGCAGCTTGAGGCGCAGTTTACGCAGTCCCAAAAAATGCAGGCCGTTGGCCAGCTTGCGGGTGGTGTTGCGCACGACTTCAACAACCTGCTGACCGCCATGATAGGGTTCTGCGACCTGCTTTTGCTGCGCCACAAGCCGGGGGACCCGAGCTTCAACGACATCATGCAGATCAAGCAGAACGCCAACCGCGCCGCCAACCTTGTGCGGCAGCTTCTGGCGTTCAGCCGCCAGCAAACCCTGCAACCCAAAGTGCTGGACGTTACCGAAACGCTGACGGAACTGAGCCACCTCATGCGCCGCCTTGTCGGTGTGATGATCGAGATGGATATGGTGCACGATGCGGATACGGGCCTCGTGAAGGTGGACGAAGGGCAGCTTGAACAGGTGCTCATCAACCTTGTGGTCAATGCCCGCGATGCCATGAACAACCAAGGCAAACTGACTATCAAAACGCAGCATGTGATGACGGATGCGCCAATGCAGCGGGGTGCCGATACCATGCCTGCGGGCGACTGGGTGTGCGTATCCGTGACCGATACGGGCTGCGGTATCCCCAAGGATATCATCAGCCGTATTTTCGAACCCTTCTTTACAACCAAACCCGTTGGTTCCGGCACAGGCCTTGGCCTTTCCACCGTTTACGGGATTGTGCGCCAGACGGGCGGCTATGTGCATGTGGATTCCATTGTGGGGCAGGGCACGACTTTCTCGATTTACCTGCCGCGCCTGACACAGGCGGTTACCAAGCAGGCTGCCGTTGCCAAGGCCGAGGAAAAGGCGCCCGACCTCACGGGTTCAGCCACCATATTGCTGGTGGAGGACGAGGATGCCGTGCGCGCGTTTTCATCCCGCGCGCTTACCAACAAGGGTTACAAGGTGCTGGATGCTGCGGGCGGTGAAAGCGCGCTTGAAATTATCAAATCGCAGGGCCGCGCGCCTGACCTGATTATCACGGACGTGATCATGCCTGAAATGGACGGGCCCACGTTTATCACGAAGGTGCGGGCGCAGTACCCCGTTGTGCCTGTTGTGTTTGTATCGGGTTATACGGAAGACAAGTTCAAAGGCCAGTTTGGCGAGAAAACGTGGTTCCTGCCCAAGCCGTTTACCCTGCAACAGCTGGCTGCCAAGGTTAAGGAAGTGCTGGCATAGCCGCCTTTTGGCCTTCAGCTTCCTTGATTTTATCGCGCCAAAGTGCATTTATACGCTTGTTTCCAACAAGCGGAGTTTGCCATGTCGAATGTCATCAATCTGAAAACGGGTCTGGCCGAAATGCTCAAGGGCGGCGTCATCATGGATGTTGTTACCCCTGACCAAGCCAAAGTGGCAGAAGATGCGGGCGCCGTTGCCGTGATGGCGCTTGAGCGCGTGCCTTCCGAAATCCGTGCGGCTGGCGGTGTTGCGCGCATGTCCCCGCCCGAGCTTGTACAAAAAATCATGGATACGGTTTCCATCCCTGTTATGGCCAAGTGCCGTATCGGCCATTTTGCCGAGGCGCAAATCCTTGAGTCCATCGGCGTCGACTATATCGACGAGAGCGAGGTTCTGACCCCCGCCGATGACGAGTACCACATCAACAAACACGACTTCAAAGTGCCTTTTGTCTGCGGGGCCAAAAATCTTGGCGAAGCCCTGCGCCGTATCGGCGAGGGGGCTGCCCTCATGCGCACGAAGGGCGAGCCCGGCACCGGCAACGTGGTTGAGGCCGTACGCCACCTGCGCGCCATGAATCAGGCCATGCGCCGTATCCAGTTGCTGGATGACAGCGAGCTGATGACGGAAGCCAAGAATTTGGGTGCCCCTTACGAGCTTGTGAAGCTGGTGAAAAATGAGGGCAAGCTGCCCGTACCGAACTTTGCAGCAGGCGGTATTGCAACACCTGCCGATGCTGCGATGTGCATGCAACTGGGGGCGGAAACAGTGTTTGTGGGCTCCGGCATTTTCAAGAGCGAGAACCCATCGGCTTTTGCCAAGGCGATTGTAAAGGCGACCGCGCATTACAATGACCCCAAGATGGTGCTTGAGGCATCCAAAGGGCTTGGTACCCCCATGAGCGGCATCGAGATCTCCAAAATCGAAGAGCCGATGCGTATGGCCAACAGGGGCTGGTAGGACGGCTATGGCGGACGCGCGTTCCTCTTTTCAGCGCGCGGCCTTTCGTCGCGCTCTCGGGCGCAACCTGACAGCCGAAGAACGCGCCCTTGCCGATATTTGCGGAGATTTTTTCTTTGGTGCGATGGCGCTGGCCCTCAAGGAGGGGCGCGAGGGGAACAGATTCA
>JAGWXJ010000139.1 GCA_018969935.1 Alphaproteobacteria bacterium
GTCGGATGACGATAGCCTTCATTTCCGATTATATAGTCGTGAAAATCTGATGTTACTGAGCCAACTGTAATTTTTTCAAGTTTAGAAACCTGTATTCCGTTTTGCTCAAGGTAATAGTTTGCTAATTTGACGCTGTAATTGATGCCTTCGAAATAAAGATTTAAATCGAAACCATTTTTAAAAAATGCAGAAGGCGCAGCCGTGATGTTTAGAGTATCTACACCACTCCCTGCATCAATTGTAATGTTAGTCGCGGGTAGAACACCATAATGCGAGCGATAAATATTGTTAGGAATGGTAACAAAAAATGTATCGTCACCTGCATCGCCGCTCAAAAAGCCGCTACCTTTCAGAATATCATCACCATCACCGCCGTGTGTTTCTCCATTAAGAAAAATTACATCATTTCCAGCACCACCATAGGCCACACCAGTGCCTCTAATTCTATCATCGCCTTCATCGCCATAAATTTGACCATTCCCCTCAATGGAGTCATTCCCTGCATCACCATGCAAAAGCCCGTTACCCACAATGATATCATTATCAGCACCGCCATAGATTTGGCCATTGCCTCTAATACGGTCATTCCCAGCTTCACCGTAAATTATATCAAGACCGCCATGCACTCCTGAGTAAACCTTGTCGTTGCCAGCACCCGCATAGATAATATCTTCGCCTGGAAATCCTCCGATTTCATCGTCAAATTCAGTACCGAAGATTGGATTACTCATCCAACACCTGCCTTCTTGGCTTCATCGGCAAGTGTCGTGGGGCCGGAAACAGCCATGGAGCATTTACGCCCGTTCTGCGGGCCCTTGGGCACTTCGCGGCCAGCCGACAGCGCATCGATGATTTCCTTCATGCGCGCTGGCGTCAGGTCTTCGTAGTAACTATCGTTGATTTGCACCATCGGGGCGTTCACACACGCGCCAAGGCACTCGACTTCGGTCAGCGTGAATTTGCCGTCCGCCGTGCTTTCACCCATATGGATGCCAAGTTTTTCTTCGCAAGCCTTAACAATTTCCGATGAACCGCGCAGCCAGCAAGGCGTCGTCGTGCAGCACTGGATGTGGTGCTTCCCCACGGGGCGCAGGATGTACATGGAATAAAAGGTCGCAACCTCGTAAACCTTGATGGCGGGCATATCCAGCAGGCGCGCAATCTCGTTCATCGCGGCTTCAGGGATCCAGCCGCCCGTTTTGCCCTCGGCGGCCACTTCGCGCATCACAAGGTCAAGCAAGGGCATGACAGCCGATTGCTGGCGCCCCTCGGGGTAGCGGGAAAGAATATCCTTCACCTTTGCCGTGTCTTTAAAGGCAAAGCTGGCAGGTTGTTGCTCCTTAGGGGCGACGATGGGTTTCATCTGTCAATCTCTCCAAAAACGATATCCATCGAACCGATGATGGAAACAGTATCCGCAAGCATGTGCCCGCGTGACATGAAATCAAGGCCTGCAAGGTGCGCAAAACCGGGCGCACGGATATGGCACTTGTACGGGCGGTTGGTACCGTCGGCAACAAGGTACACGCCAAACTCGCCCTTGGGCGCCTCGACAGCCGTGTAGGTTTCACCGGCAGGCACGTGGTACCCTTCCGTAAACAGCTTGAAGTGGTGGATCAGCGCTTCCATCGAGCGTTTCATTTCCTCGCGCGGCGGCGGCACAACCTTGTAGTCGTCCACTTTCACGGGCCCGCCCGGCATATCCTTCAGGCACTGGCGCATGATTTTGAGGGACTGGCGCATCTCTTCCATGCGCACCACATAACGGGCATAGCAATCGCCCGTTTTGCCGACAGGAATATCGAAGTCCATCTTCTCGTAAACGTCATAGGGCTGCGACTTGCGCAAATCCCACGCAACGCCGGATGCACGGAGCATCGGGCCGGTAAAGCCCCAATCCAGCGCCTGCTCCTTGCTCACGACACCAATACCAACGGTGCGTTGCTTGAACACGCGGTTCTCGGTCAGCAGGCCTTCAAGGTCATCAATAACCTTCCCAAAACTTTCGCACCATGCCCACATGTCTTCGGCGAGGCCCTTGGGCATATCCATGTTCACGCCGCCGGGGCGGATGTAGTTGGCATGGAGGCGCGCGCCGCAAACACGGTCGTAAAACTCCATCCCCTTCTCGCGCTCTTCAAAACCCCAGAGTGCTGGCGTAATGGCGCCGACATCCAGCGCATAGGTCGTGATGTTGAGGATGTGGTTGAGAATACGCGTCAGTTCCATGAACAGCACGCGGATGTACTGCGCGCGCGGCGGCGGCGTAATGCCCAGCAGTTTCTCGACAGCCAAGGCAAAGCAATGCTCTTGGTTCATCGGCGATACGTAATCAAGGCGGTCGAAATACGGCAGCGCCTGCAGGTATGTTTTGTATTCAATCAGCTTTTCGGTGCCGCGGTGCAGAAGGCCGATATGCGGATCGGCGCGTTCAACCACCTCGCCGTTCATTTCAAGGATAAGGCGCAAAACGCCGTGAGCCGCAGGGTGCTGCGGGCCGAAGTTGATGGTATAGGGCTTGATGTTCGTATCATCCGACACGGCGCGGATCTGCCCCGTCATGTCGTCCAGCGTCACGATTTCTTTTTTGGCGGCGGCAGTCATTGGGCACCCCCTTCGCGGGCGCGGGCAATCGCGCGGTAATCGACGGTGCCCGTTTTCTGTTTGGTCGCTTTTTCATCACCGGGCAGCTGCACGGTCGTCATCGCTTCCCAAGGTGACATGTTGTCGAACATGCGGAAGTCTTGCGTAAGTTTTACAGGCTCGTAAACCACGCGGGCTTGCGCCTCGTCGTAACGCAATTCCACAAACCCCGTGAGCGGAAAATCCTTGCGCAACGGGTGCCCTTCGAAGCCGTAATCGGTCAGGATGCGGCGCAAATCGGGGTTACCTTCAAAGGTAATGCCGTACATGTCCCATACTTCGCGCTCCATCCATAGGGCGCTGGAGAAAACTTTCACAACGCTCGGCACGGGCGTGTCTTCATCGGTCGTGATTTTTACGCGCACACGCACATTGTAACGGAGCGATAGCAGTTGATACACAACCTCGAAGCGGTCTGCCTTGGTAGGCCAGTCAACAGCCGTAACATCGATAAGCTGCGTGAGAGCGGTTTCAACATCGTCCCTGAGGGCCGAGAGCAGCATCGCAATCTCAGGCGCCTTGGCATGGATAACAAGTTCATCCTGCGCAAACGATGTACCCGTTACGGCAAACGAAAACTTCTCGGCAATCTTGGCGGCTAGCGCCGTCATGGCCTCTGTCGGGACTTTACGGCTCATCGGACAATCCTCGTATCTTCACGCTGGATTTTCTTCTGCAATTGTAGGATGCCGTACACAAGCGCCTCGGCAGTCGGCGGGCAACCGGGCACATAGATATCGACAGGCACGATGCGGTCACACCCGCGCACGACGGAATACGAATAGTGATAATACCCGCCGCCGTTCGCGCACGAACCCATGGAGATAACCCAGCGCGGCTCGGGCATCTGGTCGTAAACGCGGCGAAGCGCCGGCGCCATTTTGTTGGTAAGCGTACCGGCCACGATCATCACATCCGATTGGCGCGGGCTCGGGCGTGGAATAACGCCAAAGCGGTCAAGGTCGTAACGCGACATGTAGGAATGGATCATTTCAACGGCGCAGCAAGCAAGCCCGAAGGTCATCGGCCACATGGAACCCGTACGCGCCCAGTCGAACAGTTTGTCAACCTGCGTGAGCACAAAGCCCTTGTCGGTCACTTCCTGCGCGATGCGCGCGGCAAATTCGTCCTGCTTGATGGCTGGCACGGCCACATTGGGCTGCTTCAGATTTACGGACGGCGCCGCAATGATGTGTTTGTCGTGTGACATGTCTATTCCCAGTCCAGAGCGCCTTTTTTCCACTCATATATAAACCCGATGGTAAGGATTCCAAGGAAAACCACCATAGAGATAAAGCCGAACATCCCGATTTCGGAAAGGGTAACGGCCCACGGGAACAGGAAGGCAATTTCAAGGTCGAAGATAATGAAAAGGATGGATACGAGGTAGAAACGCACATCGAATTTGTGGCGCGCGTCCTCGAAGGCGTCAAACCCGCACTCGTAAGGCGCAAGTTTGTTGGCGTCAGGCCGCTGTTTGCCCGAGAAATACGAGCCCACAAGCATGACAATGGCAAGCCCTGCGGCAATGCCAATGAATATCAGGATAGGCATGTAATGGGCCAGATACGGCGCGGGAGCGAGGAAAGTGTCTAATGCGGCAGCGGAGTTGGTCACGAAGAACCCCTTGAAAATGACTGAATGGCGCGAGTGACGGGACTTGAACCCGCGGCCTCCTGCGTGACAGGCAGGCGCTCTAACCAA
>JAGWXJ010000140.1 GCA_018969935.1 Alphaproteobacteria bacterium
GTTTCAACCCTTGCGCTTGTCATCGGGCTTTGTGTTGCAAACTTCTTCAAGCCCGGCCACGGCATCCATGCCGACCCTGCAACGCTGGATGCCAGTGCCGTAAGCAATTATGCGCAGCAGGCGCATGACCAGAGTATCGTGCAGTTTTTGCTGAACATCATACCCAAATCATTCCCCGATGCCTTGCTTGGCAGCGGCAACCTTTTGCAGGTGTTGCTTGTTGCCATCCTGTTCGGGTATGCGCTGAATGCCATGGGCCGCACGGGCGGCGCGGTACACAGTTTTATCGAAGAAGCCTCGCACATCTTTTTCGCGATGGTGAATGCCGTCATGAAGCTGGCACCCATCGGGGCGGGTGCTGCCATGGCATTTACCATCGGCAAGTACGGCGTCGAGGCCCTTGGGCCGCTTTTGAAATTCATGGGGTTCTTTTACCTGACATGCGCGCTGTTTGTTTTTGGCGTGCTGGGGGCTGTTGCCAAGGCCACGGGTTTCAGCATTTTCGCGTTTATACGCTACATACGCGAAGAACTTCTGATTGTGCTTGGCACGTCTTCATCGGAGAGCGCATTGGCGCCTTTGATGGGCAAGCTTGAGAAGATAGGTTGCCCGAAAGACGTTGTCGGGCTTGTTGTACCATCGGGGTATTCCTTCAACCTTGACGGTACCAACATATACATGACGATGGCGGCGCTGTTTATCGCGCAGGCGCTTGATATCGAGCTTACATTGACGCAGCAGGCGATGCTGCTGGGCGTTGCGATGCTGACATCCAAAGGTGCATCGGGCGTTACGGGCGCGGGTTTTATTACGCTTGCGGCGACACTGGCCGTTGTGCCCGACATCCCCGTTGCGGGTTTGGCGCTGATATTGGGTATTGACCGTTTTATGTCGGAAGCGCGGGCGATAACGAACATCATAGGCAACGGGGTTGCCACGATTGTGATTAGCAAATGGGAAGGAAATTCAATCAATGACCCAAAAATTGTTCCTTGAAGATGCGTATATGCAGGAATTCGATGCCGTTGTGGTAGCCGTGCTGCCCAACGGTATTGCCCTAGACCGCACAGCGTTTTACGCGACATCGGGTGGCCAGCCGGGGGATACCGGCAGCCTGAACGGCGTTCCTGTTACCGACACCATCAAAAGCAAGGAAGTGCCTGACCAGATCATCCATGTTTGCGACCCGACAAGCTTCAGCGTTGGGCAAACCGTGCACGGAAAGCTGGACTGGGCCAAGCGCCACACCCACATGCGCATGCACACCGCGCTGCACCTTATGTGCGTGCTTATTAAAGGGTATGCGACCGGCAATTCCATCGGCACCGATAAATCACGCATCGATTTCGATGTTGAGATGGCCGAGCTGGATAAAGCCGATATTGAAACGCGCCTGAACCAGCTGGTTGCAGCCGATTACCCCGTAAGCGCCATGTTTGTGGACGAGGCGGAACTAGACCGCAACCCTGCCCTTGTGCGTACGCTATCGGTACAACCGCCGCGCGGGAGCGGCAGCATACGCATGGTCACCATCGGAAGCGCCGATACGCCATTAGACCGCCAGCCTTGTGGCGGCACCCATGTAAAAACCACAGGCGAGATTGGCCGCATGGCGATTGCAAAAGTCGAGAACAAGGGTAAGCAGAACAAGCGCATCATCCTGACATTTGCGGACGGTACGCAGGCAGCCGTAGCGGCGTGAGCTAGTTCATGCGCTGTACGAAGGTCGGGGCCTGAAAGACCTGTTTCATCAGCATCTCGTTACTTACGGGTTTACTGATATATCCTTTGGCGCCCTTCATTTTGGCTTCGATAATCGCTTCTTCCTGCACGTCGGCGCTGATCATGATGGTGTGCACATAGGGATCAATGCGTGTTTGCAAGAGCGTTGGCACGTTTGTGCCGCGCGCGCCACGCAAGTGGATATCCACTATGATTGCATTTGGCGCAAAGCGTTTGTAGGCGAGGATAAAATCCTCGGCATTCGAAAACACTTCTACGCGGCCCAGCCTTGAGGCCATGAATTCCAGTTGCTTCAGCACCATCGGGTCATCATCGAGGATCATGAACACGTTGCTGCGGCGGCGTAAGCGAATGAGCCCCATTTTGGCAAACGTATTATCGGGACCTGCAAGGCGCTCCAGCGTTGTTGCGATGTAATCGATGCCTTTTTCGTTGAGGGTGTGCGCGACGATCTCGATTTTCTCCATCGGGTGGGCGCCTAGCATCTGGTTATCAAAAAAGCCCGTCAGCTTGCCGCTATCGTTTTTGGCGCAAATAAAGAGGCTTTTTTCATCGTCCGTCAGAAGGATGCAGGCATCGGCCTCGCCGAAGTTGTGGGCGAGATACATTTTGAGTTCACGCAGGTTGGGCGTTGCCGTGCGGCGCGGAAAAATGTGCAAAAGGCCCCATTCGCGCGGGGATTTGGCGCGCTGCGCCAACGCATCGACAAAACCAGCAATTTCGCTTTCTTTATAATCGGTTAGGGGCATTCTTTCCTCGTTTAAAATCTTGCAGCTAGATACCTAATTGCGACAAATCGACTACCGGACTGCGTCATAATGACACGTCCAGTATCGCCAATTTTCTTAAACGGCGAATTAAAATTACCTCAAATTTTAAATGGTTTTATTTTTTGGGAATAAAGCTGTTGCAGGCCTGGGCTGCACGGGTCACCAAATCGCGGTTCAGGGGCTTGCCGACAAAGCCATTGCCACCCTTTACCTTGGTTTCGATGATGTTTTCTTTCACGGTGTCGGAGCTGATAATGATGATGTAGGCAAAGGGGTCCAGCATTTTGCGAAGGACGCCTGCGAGGTCAGTCCCCTTTTCGGTACGCAGGTGCACATCAATAAATACGCAGTTAGGGGCTGCGCGTTTGTATTTGTGTAGAAATTCCTCGGCCATCGGGGCGGTTTCGACCATACCGAGCGGCTGGAGGATATGTTCCATCTGCTTCAGGATCATGGGGTCATCATCCAGAACAAGGAAGACGTTCCCCTTCCTCGACAGGCGGGTGTAGCCCAAACGGCCAACAAAGTCCGTGGACGGAATAGCCGCATCAAGGATGCGGGCCAGATGCTCGGTACCGCGGTCATTAAATGGCAATACGGATGCCAGAATGCTGTGCGGCGAGAAGCGCGTATAAAACGTGCCGTTAATGAGGTTTTTGCAGCGGTCTTCATCCTGCTTGACCGCGATAAGAACCTCGTTTTTCGGGGTGTTTTCAAGTATGACGGCA
Organism: Alphaproteobacteria bacterium; assembly: GCA_018969935.1. GTDB lineage: Bacteria > Pseudomonadota > Alphaproteobacteria > Micavibrionales > UBA1664 > UBA6145. Next base: position 3,242 of record JAGWXJ010000140.1, read on the forward strand.
TCCTGCGTTTTAAGCAGGGTTTCCATCATCTGCATTATTTCGGGCAGGTTGACCTTGGATTTCTCGGTTGCGCCGCGAATATGGATGAAGCTGGCATCCTTGCCGACGCGGCGCATCTGGCATGCAAAATCAACGAACGCCCCGAACTCTGTCGGGCCAAGTTTTTTGCAGCTTAGAGTGTTAGGGGTTTCTGCCATACGCGCGTAAATTGGGAATCCATAAAATATATGTTGATTTGCGCCCATATTCGGCACGAAGTCAATGTGCTAAAAAGTCCATATCAAAACAGGATGTTGCCGTGTTTTATTCTATTATTTCAGCGCATGACCTAAGCGCACAACTCTCTACCAAAAACTGCGCTGTGCTGGATGCCACCTACGGCATACCCAATTACCCCGAAGCTGCTCTTACGAATATGACTAACGGGCGGATTGCCGGTGCGCAATTTTTCGACATCGATGACATTGCAGACCCGACAGCCCCCTATGCACACACGCTTCCTACCCCAGATGTATTTGCGGCTAAGGTAGGTGGATTGGGCATCGGGAATGACGATACCGTGTTTATTTATGACCAAAACGGCCTATCGTTTGCGGCGGCACGCGCGTGGTGGATGTTCAGGGCCATGGGGCATGACAAAGTAGCCGTGCTGGACGGCGGATTGCCCGCCTGGCGCGCTGCAGGCTTGCCGCTGGAAACAGGCCCCCTACAACAGCCAACAGCCAAAACATTTATAGCGCATTACAGGCCAGCCCTTTACCGCAGCTTTGAACAAATAGAAGACGGTGGCGACACCGTGCTTGATGCCCGCGCGGCCCCGCGTTTTGATGCGGTGGTACACACAATGGATGGTGACCGTGTGCCCGCCCATATTGAGGGCAGTTACAACACGCCCTTCCAAAACCTGCTGGATGCCAGCGGCGCGATGTTTTCATCGAAGGAAAAATTGCGCGAACAGTTAGGCGCGTATCTGGATAAGCCTTCACTTGTATGTAGTTG
>JAGWXJ010000141.1 GCA_018969935.1 Alphaproteobacteria bacterium
ATCGTCGATGGGTCCATCGAATTGGAAATTAACGCCCAGCCTGAAAGTATCAATAGGATTGATTTCGATGGGGTCCTCCCAGAAATCAACAAAGAAGGGCAGGTCTAGTGTATTGGTGTCGCTGAAATCAAAGCGCGTGTAATCGGCCTTTAGGGTCACGTTGTCCCGTATGCGGTACTCAATACCGCCGCCTGCAACTAGGCCGTAAATAGGCTTTATATCGCTCGTGCCCGAATTAAAGGTAGGATCTTCCCAGTTGAATTCCGCCATCATTTGCCCATAACCGGCTTTAAGATAAAACATCGCAGGGCCTGCCACATAACCAGCATGTCCGGTCACTGTTGTATAAAAACGGTCGCCAACATGGGCAAACGGGCCTTCATGGGTAGGGTCTGTTTGCGAAAGGTTGAGGATCCCCTTTCCAAGCTCCAGCTCCGCGCCCAGCACGAAATCTCCAACAGGTACGTTGTAGCCAACCTGCGCGGCCACGGAAATTCCCTGCACGTGGTTGCTGTCGTAATCGTTGATAGCCCACCAGGCATTCGGGTTCTGCGGGCCATCTTCAACGGTAAATTCGGTTTTGGAACGGCCTATGCTTGCCCCCATGTAAAGGCCTTGCCGCCAGTCGTTTTCGGCATGGGCAGGGGTCGGAAGGCCAAGGGCCATTCCTGCAAGTAAAAGCGCGCATCTCGTAAGGCGCATATAATCCCCCCAAAGCAATTCAATTTAATATTGTCAGCCAATTTATTTGTTTTGGAAAGGGCAGGAATGGCGCTAGCGTGTGCCCATGTCCGGTCCAACCCTCATCGCGCGTGTCGTGCCGCGTGTATCCAAATCCATGCTGGGGAAGCATAAATCCTCGGCGCGCATATCCATGGCCCGCCTGCTGGACGGCTGGGAGGAACTGATATCCCCCGAAGACCCGATGATAGTAAGGCCCGTGCGCATAGGCTGGAAGAAAACCGATACGGGCTCCGAAGGTACGTTGCATCTGGCGGCACCCAGTGCGCTTGCAACCAAACTCAAGTTTCAGGAAGCGGTTATCACGGGCCGCCTTAATCGCCTTTTCGGCCTGCCCGAAAACGGCCGCGTGACCCGTATTGCCATATCGCACGATAAGGTGGCCGCACCCGCGCCGCAAGCCCGCAAAAAGGGGAAGGGTGCACCATCCCCCGAAGCCTTGAAAACCCTTGAAACAATCGAGGATCCGGTCCTCCGTGAAAAGCTGGCAGGCCTTGCCGCCGCCATGGAAGCCGACAAACTTGCCTGAAGGCATCGAAGCTGCTACCTATCTCCCGCTAAAATCAACAGGTGACACATGGCCAAAGTAAACTCGAATACCCTCCGCTCCGGGCACGTTATCGAATACAACAACAAGATCATGGTCGTGCTGAAGCACGAGATCATGCAATGCCAGCAGCGTTCGGGCACCATCCAGCTCGATCTGCGCGACATCCGCTCCGGCAACAAGGATAGCATACGCTTCAAAACGGGCGAGATGGTTGACCGCGTACAACTTGAGCAGCGCGATTACACCTACCTGTTCAACGACGGCGAAAACTACACCTTCATGGATGTAAACACCTACGATCAGGTTCCAATCCCTGCCGAAATTCTGGGCGATAGCGCACCCTTCCTTCAGGAAGGCATGAAAGTGCAAATCGAATTCTACGAAACCGAACCGTTGAACGTAGAACTGCCGCAAACCGTTGTCTGCACCATCACGGAAACCGAACCGGTCGTAAAAGGCCAGACAGCGGCTTCCTCCTACAAGCCCGCGCTGCTTGATAACGGCGTGCGCATCATGGTACCGCCGCACATCGATGCTGGCGTCAAAGTCGTCGTCAAAACAGCAGACGGCGAATACGTCGAACGTTATAAAGGATAATTGTCATGGCTTTGATGCCGCCTTTGGTCACCGTCATGGTTAAGGCGGCAGAAGCCGCTGCAAAAACGCTTGCCCGCGATTTCGGGGAAGTGGAGCAGCTTCAGGTCAGTAAAAAAGGCCCGTCTAATTTCGTGACGGCAGCCGACAAAAAGGCCGAAAAAACGCTGCATTACCACCTTTCCAAGGCAAGGCCCGATTTCGGCTTCCTGATGGAAGAGGGCGGCGCCATCGAAGGCAACGACAAATCCCGCAAATTCATCATCGACCCGCTGGATGGCACCAACAACTTCCTCCATGGCGTACCGCACTGGTGCATCACCATGGCCGTGGAAGAAGAAGGTGAAATCACGCACGGCATCGTGTTCGATGTCGTCCGTAACGAGATGTTCTGGGCCTCCAAAGGTCAAGGCGCCTTCATCAGCAACCGCAAAATCCGTGTTTCTGGTCGTGCTGTGCTGGAAGATGGCCTCGTAGGCACGGGCACACCTGCCAAGGGCCGCGGCAACCACGAGCTGTTCGCGCGTGATATGCAACGCGTCCTGCCACAGGTATCGGGTATGCGCCGCATGGGCTCCGCCGCGCTCGATCTGGCGTACGTGGCCTGTGGCCGCTTCGATTCCTACTGGGAACGTGAAATCCAGCCGTGGGATGTCGCAGCCGGCATTCTTATAGTGCGCGAGGCCGGTGGCCTTGTGTCCGAAGTGAATGGTGGAAAAAACGTACTTTATGGCGGCAGCATCTTGGCAGCCAATCCCGCCGTGTATCAGGATATGCTCGGTTTGTTGAACTAACACCGCGCTTGGTATGAAAACCCCTAAAATCCGCCATTTGGTACTGCTGATGGCCGCGCTTTGTGGCGCTGGCATCGCCATGGCTGCAGATAAAGCGCCTGCCCCGCCGCAATCCCCCCCGCGCGTGCCATTTACGGCCTTCCGCGTTAAACCGATCCTTGAGCCCAAGTTGCGTGACAAAAATTCATTGGTCACTGATGACAAGCCGGCAAAAAAACAAAAGACACCCGCCAAAACGGTAAAAATCACCCAGTCATCGGATGAAGCGCCCGTCATCCGTGTGCGCCCTGCAAGCAAACCGACAATCTCCGTGCGTGAAGTCATGGATGTACCGCCACGCACCTCCGAGAATATTTTGTTCTCCCCGCAAGTGGACTCGCCGTTGGTCGCAGCCTCGCAACCACTGCGCCTTTCAGCCAAAGGCGTACCAGTGCCGCCACGTAAGCCCCAGCAAATGGCAACATCCGATAGCGGGTCGTTCAACATCATCGAGCGTGTTCAGGCCCTGCCCGATGACCCCGTATCGCTGCCCCGCCCGCCCGCCGATTTCGTGCAACCCCCTGTGCCACAAGTACAGGCATCTCCTGAGCCCGAAGTGCTGGCGCAGGAACCGCCAGCGCAAAAATCGCCTGCGGTTGTCATTCCTCTGGCCAAGCCGTCAACAACGGTATCGACCGTCCGTATCCGTGATCCAAATCGCTTTTCGGCCCAGCAGCGTATGGCAGGGGCGGGCGCACCCGTTACGGCATCCGATTATTCAAGCATTCGTTCCTTGGGCCTGCCCGATGATATGCGCAACCTCAACATCGGCAGCCTCAAGCAGGGCAAGGGCGTTTCCCCCGTGCTGATGCCGGGGTATAAGGAAACCAAGGCCGCCCCTGATGATAAACGCATCGATTCAAAAGGCATCCCCAACGAGGTTGTGGTCTTCTTTCAGGAAAACAGCGCCGATCTTGAAGTCGGCCAGATGGATGTCGTGAACCACGACGTGGTCGAAATGCTCAGGTCCAGGCCCGATCTGGAGCTGGATATCGTAGGATATTCCGAACCGCAGCAGGGCGGGGCGGATGCCACCAAAAAAATGTCGCTTTCACGTGCGCTCATGTTGCGTCAATATCTGGTAAGGCAGCGCATCGATGCCAACCGCATCAGTGTGGAAGGCAAGGGCAATAACACCCCGATCGAACCGCGCGACCGCGTAGAAATGTACTTCGACAAGTAAACAGACATGAAAAACCGCCTGCGCATCCTCCTCATGCTTGCCTTACTGGCATGGCCCCAGCATGCGCGCGCGGCCGATGATGACGCGCAAAGCACAAGGCCCGTGACATACGTCGAGGCAAATCTGCGCAACATCTCCGATGTGCTGTTTACAAAAGGCATTCTCCGTACCGATGACCCCGCCGCCGTCGAGGAACATATCCGCATCCACGAATGCGGCCTCTACGAGGAATATATCAACAACGATTTCGCTTGGTCGCGTCTGCGCGAAGCCTATGGCCGTAACCTCGCCATCAA
>JAGWXJ010000142.1 GCA_018969935.1 Alphaproteobacteria bacterium
GCTGCGCCTGCGCCTCGAGATTTGCAATCAGGTCGGCTGCCGTAATTTTTGGCAGGGCCGGTATGTCGTATATGGGCTTTTCAGGGTATAGCGCGGTACACTGCCCGCCTATGTCAGGCAGGGCATCGAACACATGGCACTTGAGGCCCAGCATCCCGCACTGGAATGCCGCAAAAAGCCCCGCAGGGCCCGCCCCGATAATGGCAACATCTGTTTGCATCATGACTTCCCTGTGATACCCATGTTACATGGCATTTAACAAGGCTTTTCACGTCAAAAATGAGGCGGCACTGGCAGAAGTAGCCGCTGAAATAGCGGCAAACCTGCCAAAAGGCGCCCTGCTGGCGCTGGAAGGTGATTTGGGCGCAGGCAAAACGGCCCTTGCCCGCGCGCTTATCCGCCATAAAACGGGCAAACCCCAGCAGGATGTGCCAAGCCCCACCTTCACGCTTGTGCAAACCTACGAAGCGCCTGATGGCGAAATCTGGCACTTTGACCTCTATCGCCTCAAATCGCCTGAGGAAGTCTATGAAATAGGCTGGGAGGATGCACAAAGCGCAGCCTCCCTTATGGTTGTTGAATGGCCTTCGCGCATCGGCGCGCTCATCCCGTTCAATGCGGTAAAAGCCAACATCGCGATTAATACCGATGGCACTCGCACCATCACCGTGGGGTCACCATGATAGATCAGGCGATTATTCTGGCGGCAGGCTTGGGGCAACGTATGCGCCCCCTTACCAACGATATCCCCAAACCCATGGTGAAGGTTCTTGGCAAACCGATTATCGACTACGCGCTGGAAATGCTGCAGGCACGGGGCATCAAACACATAGTAGTAAACACGCATTACAAGGCTGAAGTTCTTGAAAAGCATCTGGATGGCAAAGCCATCATCAGCCACGAACCTGTGTTGCTTGATACAGGCGGCGGTATCAAACAAGCCCTGACATACCTTGATGCATCTAAACCCGTTTTCATCCTCTCCGGTGATTCCATACTGTTTGGCGGACTTGATGAACTTGAATCGGCATGGAACAACGACACCGATATCCTGCTCAGCCTCCAGCCACTTACTTCTATGAAGCTGACACCCGCAGTGGGTGACTACACAATCCGCAACGGAAAGCCAGTACGCACACCCGACCATTCTGGCGAATATATGTGGAACAGCGCGCGCATCATCCACCCGCGCATTTTTACCAATACCCCTGCCGGCCCATTCTCGTTCCTACCCATGATGGATGAGGCGCAGAAAAATGGCCGCCTTGGCGCAGTCATTCACAATGGCATCTGGCACCACCTCACAACACCCGCCGATGTAGAAAGCGTGAACAAAGGCTGGCACCCATGAGGGTCTTCACAATCCCGCCAACCCAATCCTTTGTAGATGCTTTGGCAAAAGGCGTTTTGGCCCGCCATGGCGCCGACCCGATGGCGCTCGCATCTGTAACCATCCTGCTACCCAATCGCCGCGCGTGCCGCGCGCTACGTGAAGCTTTCCTGCGCGAAACGGATGGCGCACCGCTGCTGCTACCTTCCATCCGCCCGATTGGTGATGTGGAGGAAGAAGCGCTTTATTTAGGGGCATCTGACCCTGCGGCCGAAGTTCCGCCCGCCATAAGCCCCTTACGCCGCACTTTGCTTCTGGCCCGCTACCTCATGGCTTATGATGCTGAATACACATACGCGCAGGCACTTGCCATGGCTGCTGATTTGGGCCGCTTCCTCGATAGCGTTGAAACGGAAGGCCTCTCGCTCGACAAGCTGGATACACTGGTCCCCGATGTTTACGCGGCACACTGGCAAAAAAGCCTCAGCTTCCTGAAGGAAGTTTTACGCACTTTCTGGCCAGTCCAGCTACAGGCCGAAGGTTCGATAGATGCAGGCGCGCGCCGCCGCATGCTCATCCAGTCCTACACCAAATCGCTGCAGGAAAACCCGCCCGCAGGGCCTGTAATTGCCGCAGGTTCTACTGGCTCCATTCCTGTTACGGCCGAACTGCTGAAAACCGTCGCAAGCCTGCCTAACGGCTGCGTCGTACTCCCCGGTCTTGATACCGTTCTGGAAGATGAACATTGGTCTGGTGCCCTGGAGGAAGGCCACCCGCAGGCAGGTCTGGCCCGCCTTTTGCTGCATTTCGATATGACACGCGCCGAGGTAGTGCCGTGGTCCGATGAGAAACACACCCCGCGGGAAGCGTTTATTAGCGCCCTGATGCGGCCAGCTGCAGCCATCGGCGCATGGGCAGCTGCACCGCTCCCAAAAGGTGCGCTTGATGGCATTTCGATGCTGGAAGCCGATACGCTGGACACCGAAGCCACCTGTATTGCCCTCATGATGCGCAAACACGCCGATAACGCTGCCGCATCAGACCCCTGCGTGCTGGTAACACCCGATAGGCTTTTGGCAAACCGCGTAGCGCTGCAACTGCGCCGCTGGGGAATTGCAATCGACGATTCCGCAGGCATACCGCTAGCCAACACGCCTATTGGCCAGTGGATTCTGTTGCTGTGTGACGTACTGCACACGAACCTTGAACCCGTATCCTTCCTCTCCCTCCTCAAAAGTGGTTTTGCTGCGGGCAGTGACCCTAATTTCCGAAGTTTTGTACGCACCCTCGATAAGCACGTACTCCGCGGCCCAAGGCCGGAGGAAGGGTTTGCTGGACTTAAATTCGCCGCCGCAAAATTCCCCGACGTAGTCACGCAACTTGATGCGCTGGAGAAAATATTTGCAGCCGATACCAGTACCACCGATGCGCGTCTGCGCAGTCTGGTACGTATTGCCGAAAATCTGGCATCCACGCCGGATGTACACGGCAGCCACCGCCTTTGGGCCGGCGAAGCGGGTGAGGCCATGGCTGATACATTGGCAAACCTTCTCGAACAAACCGATGCCATGCCCGAACTGGATTGGGCAGGCTGCCGCGCGGTACTGGAAGCCGCAATGCAGGGCAGCAGCATCCGCCCGCGCTTTGGCACCCACCCTCACTTGGCTATCCTCGGCCCGATCGAGGCCCGTTTATACCAGTCAGGCACCATGATTCTCGGCGGATTGAACGAAGGCACATGGCCGCGCCTGCCGGAAACCGATGGCTGGATGTCACGGGGCATGCGCAATAATTTTGGCCTGCCTGCGCCAGAGCGCGGCATCACGCTCTCCTCCCACGATTTTGCACAAGGCTTGGGTGCACGTAATGTCGTTCTTACGCGCAGCAAAACGCGCGATGGGGCACCTACCATCCCTAGCCGCTGGCTTCAGCGCCTTGATGCATTGTGCGAGGCCCAGCCTGAGAAGCCACAATTACGTACAGAAGCACAATACTGGCTTGATCTTGCAATCTCGCTGGATGCCCCTGAGGCTGTTACACCCATGACAAGGCCCGCGCCCAACCCCCCGCGCGATGCACGCCCGACACGCCTTTCCGTGACCGAAATTGCCAAATGGCGGCGTGACCCCTATTACGTTTTCGCCCGCCGCATACTGGACCTGAAACAGCTGGACCCCATAGCCGCCGAACCAACCGCCGCCGACCGTGGTGACCTCATCCACAAAGCGCTCAAACGCTTCGGGGATGCATATCCGACAATACTGCCCGATAATGCCGAGGAAGCCCTCATTGCCATCGGCCGCGAGGTATTTGCAAACGCGCACCAGCACCCCGATGTAACGGGCCACTGGTGGCCGCGTTTTACACGCATGGCCTCCGCATTAGTGCAGCATGAACGCGAATGGCGCAAAGGGACCCTGCAGGTATATTCGGAAGTCGATGCCCTGATGCCCTATGGGGACTTCACGTTAAAAGGCATAGCCGACAGGATAGAACGCCGCACCGATGGCTGGGCCATCATCGATTACAAGTCAGGCCAACCGCCTAGCAAAACCAAAGTAAACATGGGCGATGAACCGCAGTTGACACTGCTCGGCGCCATGATGCTGGCAGGTTGCTACAACGAAAAGCTGGGCACAAGGGATACACCGCAAAACATCAGCGCGCTCTCCTACTGGAAAACAGGTGGTGGCGAGGAAACGCTCAAGACAACAACAATAACGGACACCGATAAGCTTTGCGCCGAGGCCAGAGAAGGCCTCCGGAATCTCATCAATGCCTACATGCACGATGGCCTTGCCTATAC
>JAGWXJ010000143.1 GCA_018969935.1 Alphaproteobacteria bacterium
CGCGCGCAGGAATATGAAGCGAAGATCAATTCCGGCGACCCTGTTCAGATTGCCGAAGTGCTGCGCGACCTCCGCCGCCCGAAAGACGACACGGAACAATCGTACAGCGAACGCCAGATCTACCAGTCGGCACTCGAGCGCCTTGCCCGTGAAGTTGCCGCCGTCCAGAAAATTGCAGAAACCAAAGCGGTCGAACAACTGGAAACGGTTTTGGCACAGGCCGCCTAACAGGCAATAAAATTACGGAGATTTAAAAAGCCGGCCCCCTTGGCCGGTTTTTTTATTTTTGATATTCATGGAGCCTCTTTACAGAAAGCGGTTTCCGTATGGCTAGCACCAACACCACCCCTGCCCCGAATATCGAGCTGATGTACTTTGATGCGGGTGGCGGGCACCGCAGTGCCATGAACGCCCTAACAGCATCACTCGCCACCACGCACCCGCACTGGAACGTCAAAGCAACCAACGTGCAGGAACTGCTGAAGCCGGTTGACCCTGTCCATGCCGTTACCGGCCATACATCGGAGGATGTTTACAATCGCGCCATTACCCACGGCATCACATGGGGTTCGAAGGCGTTTTTGCATACGCTTCAAATGGGCATCCGCCTGAATGGCAAGCGCATCAGCGAGCAGCTGCAACAGCACTGGGACCGCCAGCTTCCTGATATGGTTGTATCCATGATCCCCAATTTCAACCGCTATATGCATCGTGGCCTGCGCGAGGTGAGTGCCCACACCCCTTACGTGACCATCATGACCGATATTGCAGACCTGCAGCGCGACTTCTGGCAAGTGCGGCACAGAGGGCGGGACATGCACATCATTTGCGGTAGCGAGCGCGCCTACAGGCAGGCGCACTTGCGCGGTTTTTACAGGCCCGAGAACATCCACAAGGTATCGGGCATGATATTGAAGCCCGCGTTTTACGAGGCTGCGGGCAACAACCCGCCCATTACCCTTGAAAGCCTTGGCCTAGACCCTGCCAAACCTACTGCCATCATCATGTTCGGGGGGAATGGCTCCCGCGTGTCGGTCGATATCATGGATGACCTTGATGCTGCAGGCGTTGATATCCAGTACATCGTGCTGTGCGGGAAGGACAAGGACCTCCAGAAATCGTTGCATAACCGCCCGCGCTGTGCGGCCATCGGGTTTACCAACCGTGTGCAGGACTACATGCGCATATCATCGGTATTCATCGGCAAGCCCGGGCCCGGAAGCCTGTCGGAAGCGTTACACATGGGCCTGCCCGCGATTGTTGAGAACAACGGGCGCACCATGGTGCAGGAACGATACAACGTGACATGGGTCGAGGAGCGCGAGGCGGGTTTTGCCGTGCGCAAGTTTGGAGAGATAGCGGGCGCGATGGGGTACATCACCCGCCCCGATGTGCTGGCCCATTACCGTGACAAGGCTGCGGCCTTCAATAACCGCGCTGTTTTCGAGATCCCTGCCGTACTGGAGAGAATACTTATAAACGGGCAGGCAACGGGGCCCGCATCACCCCGGGTGGGTTAAAGTTTGGGACGCGGCGGGCGCTTTCGCGCCCTTTCCTCTTTCCTGAATTTCTGTTGAGCGCGGGCCCACTGCTTGCTCTGGTAGTGCATGGGCCGTGCTTCGACATAGGCGGCTCTCAGGGATTGGCAGGCTAGCTTGAAGAATGCGGCCACTTCCTCCTTCAGCAGTCCGCTCTGGATGTGCAGCTTGGCCACGACATACAGTTTTGCGGCTTCGGCCTTATCGTATTTCCGGCCTGTATCGATGCGGGATACGACTTCGAGAATTTTTGATTGTGCGGCGGTACGCGTTGCGTATTCCGCGAACTCCTCGGACAACCTTTTACGGGCGTTAATCTGGCTACGGCTGTGCATGGCCTTTTTTAACCCAAAACCTCAGTTTATGGAAATATTTAAAGCAACTTAGGCGTCGCCAAAGTTTTTTTATCCACAACTCTTGTCAGAAGACTCGCGAAGCAGGCATAATTTTAGTTAAGCGATTCGTTCTGGTCGCGCGCTCTCAAGTCTTTGATTCAAAAGGTTTTCGCCTTGTCGTTACCGGCTTTCACCCGTTCTGTCGATTTTCGATTCTCCACCATCAAGGGTGCACGCAGAATCTGGACCATACCCTCCATCCACGGGGAAGCCGAAAAACTCAGGGCGCTGCACGATTCCCTCCTCCCCCGCCTGATGGCCGGCGACCGTATTATCTATCTCGGTAATTTCATTGGCCGTGGCGCCCAATCGGCTGCCGTGGTGGACGAGCTTCTGGCCTTCCGCCGCATGGTGCTTGCCATTGCAGGATTCCAACCGGATGACCTGATTTACCTGCGCGGCCAGCAGGAAGAGCTTTTGGCCCGCGTATTCCAGTTGCAATTTGCATCAACGCCTTGGGTTGTTTTCGAGTGGATGCTGGACCAAGGGCTTGCCGCCACACTGCAATCCTACGGCATCGACCCCCGCGAGGGCCTGAATGCGGCCAGCGCCGATGCCAACCGCCTTGCCCGCTGGACAGGCTTTGTGCGCCAGATGACAGCGCGCATGCCGGGGCATGATATCTTCTTCGGGCAACTCAAGCGCGCGGCCTTTACCAACAAAACCCGCAAGCCTGATGACTTCAAACCCCTGCTGTTTGTGAACACCGGCATCAAGACCGACCTTAGCCTTGACCAGCAGGGCGACCGTTTCTGGTGGGGCGGCGATGATTTCCAGACCATCACCGACGCCTACAACCCCTTTAGCCGCGTTGTGCGTGGCTATGACCCGCAGCGCCGCGGGCTCTACATCAATTGCGTAACCGCCACCGTCGATAACGGCTGCGGTTTTGGCGGGTCCCTCACCTGCGCATCGTGGAATCGTGATGCCAATGTTGCCGAGATTTTCGAGGCATAGGGATAACAGGCCCCGTTTATCCATTTTATTACAATGGGATAAAATTTTTTAATCCATTACAAAAACTTAATTTGAAGTCATGCGTTTGATGTTCAATGGTATTGGGCATTAGCCTGCATGGCTTGTATTCCTTTATGCCTTATAGGTATAAAAAATATACTGGACATGCGGTATTATTTTGATACCATGTACGCATATCCAACTATCCCTTATAGGGAAGGAGAACATCATGGCCCACCTAGACGACCCACATACCAGACGCGCAAACCTTGATTACATCCGTGACGCGATGGACGTGCCGCTGCTTGAAAAAGCACGCGAGATGGAATTGGCCCGCGCATGGCGCGACAAGCGCGACGAGCGCGCGATGCAGGAAATCATCAACGCGTACCGCCGCCTTGTTGTAGCGATGGCTTCCAAGTTCAAGCACTACGGCCTGCCCCTTGGCGACCTGATGCAGGAAGGCAACATCGGCCTTCTAGAAGCCGTGAACCGCTTTGACCCAGAACGCGATATACGTTTTTCGACTTACGCATCGTGGTGGATCCGTTCGTGCATGCAGGACTATGTGCTGCGCAACTGGTCGATCGTGCGTACCGGCACGACATCGGCGCAAAAATCGCTGTTCTTCAACCTGCGACGCCTCAAGGCGAAACTGGCACAGGGCGCCGAGGCATCGGCCCCCCTGTCGCCCGAGCACACCAAAAAAATCGCAACCGACCTTGGCGTATCGGAGCAGGATGTCGCGGATATGGACATGCGTATGGCTAGCGGTGACCAATCACTCAACATGACGATTGGTGCCGACGGCGAAACCGAGCTGCAATCGCTTGTGGCATCGGATGCGCCGAACCCCGAGGACGTGGTACTGGGCATGCGCACCAGCGAAACGCGATCGAAGTGGTTGAACGAGGCACTATCCGCCCTGTCGGACCGCGAACGCCAGATCATCCGCGAGCGCCATTTGTCTGACGAGCCGGTGACGCTTGATGAACTGGGCCGCGAGCTTGGTGTCAGCAAAGAGCGGGTACGCCAACTTGAAACCCGCGCGATGGAAAGGCTGCGCGCCAGCATGCTTGGCCGCGTGCGTGACAGCGCCGAGCTTTACACCAGCGCCTAATTTCCTCTTAGATACCGTAATTTGAAACCGGCAGGCAGAATTGGGGTTTGCCGGTTTCCTTTATGAGGGCGTTGAGGCCATGCACATCCGGTG
>JAGWXJ010000144.1 GCA_018969935.1 Alphaproteobacteria bacterium
GCCATGAAGTTCGATTGCGCGCTCCACAATCTGGATGGCACGATCGACGCCCGCGCAAAAGCCGCGAGGTGCCGCCAGAAGTATCGTCAGGTCAGTCTTGTCCATGGGCGCAAGATAAGGCACACTTTCAGAAAATGCCACGGATGATTCCATCCGGCTTTCAGTCTTTTTTCGTGAAGGATTCACATTATGCGCCACTTTATCCTTTTTGCAGCCAGCGTTTCGGTTTTGGCCCTTGGCGGTTGCAGCAGCATGAATTTGTGGGATTCCGGCGATACGCCAGCCAAAAAGGCCGAAAAGGCCGATGCTGCCGCCGGCACCACCGCCGCATCGGCCCCCATTAAAACCAGCGACCGCGAAGAAAAAGAAATGGCCGCCCTGATGGGCGCCGACAAGAAAGAAACGGTTTCCGACGTGTACGTGGAACCGAAGGAAGTACCGCCCCCGCCGGTGGCTGACCTGCCTACCGATTCTGCGACGCCTGCGCCCACGACCACCACGGCTGCCGCTACGGCTGAAGCCAAGACACCTGTTTCAGGCGCGCCGGCCGATTGCCCTGGCGTCGAGGTACTGCCTGATACCAAATCCATCACGTACTTTGATGACCCTGAAAACAAACCTACAGGCAAAATGGTTGCCCGCGCATCGCTCGTGGACATCAAGGGCGGGTGTGATTACACGCAAAACTCGGTTGTCGTGGATATCGACATGATGATGCAGGGTAAAATCTCGGATAAAGGCCGCTATGAAGGCCGCCGTGACCTTGAAGCGTTCATGACCTTCCCGTACTTCGTGGCCATCATGGACCCCGACGGCAAGATGATTGATAAAAAGATCATGGCAACGGCCATGCGCTTCAAGCCCAATATCGATGACCTAGACCATGCCGAGAAAATCACGCAGACCATCCCGCTGCCGGATATCGCCCTTGGCCCAAAATACACCATCACGCTTGGTTTCCAGCTCAACCGCGCGCAGCTTGATTACAACCGCGGCGGCGCCTCGGACGTAAAGGAAAGCACCGAGAAGATGGAAGGCAAAAAGGCTATGCCCGCCGACGATAAGGCCGAGGAGAAACCTCAGGCGAAGGCAGAGGCCAAGGCTGAAGACAAAAAGCCTGCCATACCTGCGCCAGCCCCTGTTGCAACGGGATCTTCGGCTTCCAAGATGAAGCCTGTAGTCGAGTAACATCGAGCACTTTACGCGGTGTCCCATCGGGTTTTGACGTGTCGTACACGATGCGGCCTTTGAAGCCCGTTACCGCGCAAAGCATGTCCGCCAGTTCGGCTATCGTCATATCCTCGCCCGTTCCTATATTCACGGGGCTATCGCTGCTGTAGGTGTTTGCCAGGTGGACGATGGCATCGGCGCAATCATCGACGTGTAAAAACTCGCGGCGCGGGGTGCCTGTGCCCCAGAGCGTGATTTCGGATGCGCCTTCTTCTATTGCGGCCCTGAACTTTAGTAGCAACGCGGGTATGACATGGCTGTGTTTGGCGTCGTAAGTATCATTCGGGCCATACAGGTTGCATGGGAGCACCGAGATAAAATCGCAGTTATGTTGCAGCCTGAAGCTGCGGACCAATTCCAACCCTGCCAGTTTGGCTACGGCATAGGCCCTGTTTGTTTCCTCCAGCGGGCCTGATAGCAAATACTCCTCCCGCAAGGGCTGGGGCGCCATTTTGGGGTAGATGCAGGATGACCCCAGAAACACCAGCTTACTTACGCCCAGCTTTGCGGCTGCCGTGATGATGTTGGTTTCGATTTGAAGGTTGTCGGCGATAAACTCGGCGGGGTAAGTGGCGTTATCAAGGATGCCGCCTACGCGTGCGGCAGCGAGATAAATCACGTCTGGTTTGTTGTTTGCCATCCAGCCTTCAACGTCCTGCTGGCGGCGCAAATCGAGCGTTGCGCGTGCGGGGTCCGGCAACAGGTTGGCGCCATCCGTTTCCAGCCTGCGGGTTATGGCGGCGCCGACCATGCCGCGCGAGCCTGCTACCCAAACCTTCTGGCTACCCTGTTTGCCCATTTTGCCGCACCTTGCTACTCTTTCTGCATAAAAAGTCATAATAACGAATACGGGAGAATACAATGGCGCTTGACGATACGACTTCCAAACCATGTTTTAACGGTGCCCGCCTGCCTGCCGCTTACGGCTACAGCGGCGCAGTTGTGAACCAGCCCGTGTTGCCCCCTAAAGCCGAAGAAAAACCGATTATCGTGCATGCGGCTGCCAGTGGCGGCGGGGCATCGGGTGTGGTCAACCAACCACCTGTTTTTGTAAACAAGCCGGCTTAGGCCGCCAGCATCTCGGTTACCAGCTCATCGAGAGTGCAGCTTGGCTTCCAGCCCAGCTGTTTTTGCGCATGCGTGCTATCGCCCAGAAGGCACGGCACATCGATGGGGCGCAGGAGCGAGGGATCAACTGTTATGATTTTGCGGCCCTGAGCATCGGATGCGCCCTGCGTATCCCAGACAAGTTTTAACCCCGCGCCGCCCAATACTTTCTCGGCAAAGGCTTTGACACTGAATGTCTGGCCCGTTGCCAGCACATAGTCATCAGGCATCGTATACTGAAGCATCATCCACATGCCTTCCACATAATCGCGGGCGTGGCCCCAGTCGCGTTGTGCTTCCAGGTTGCCAAGCTTGAGGGGTGTTCCATCCCACCTGCCCTGTTTTACCGTTTTGGCGAATGCCGCGATTTTGTGGGTTACAAAGTCGGCGCCCCTGCGCGGGCTTTCATGGTTGAACAGAATGCCGTTACAGACAAACAGGCCATACGCCTCGCGGTACAGGCGGGCCATTGTGTAGGCATATAGTTTTGCAGCGCCGTACGGGCTTGCAGGGCGCATGGGTGATTGTTCGTTCAAAGGTTTTCCATCGGCAGTGCCTTGTCCGAACAATTCGGATGTCGATGCCTGATAGTACCTGATGCGGGGGTTGATGGTGCGGATGGCCTCAAGGATACGGATGGGGCCGAGCGCGTTTATCTGGCCCGTGTGCTCGGGTTCGGCAAAGCTGGTGTGGACATGGGTTTGCGCGGCCAGATTATAAACCTCATCGGGTTCCACCGTTTTGATGATACGCCAGATGCTGCCTGCATCGGCCAAGTCACCTTCGTGCAGCGTAATTTTATCGAGAATGCGCTGGATGCGGGTGCGGTTGCCAGTGGACGTGCGGCGGGTAACGCCGTGGACCGCGTAGCCTTTCCCTAGCAGTAATTCTGCCAGATACGAGCCGTCCTGCCCCGTAATTCCGAATATGAGGGCTTTTTTCATGCCTTTTGTTTCCCTGTCCGTACCATGGTTAGCAGGCCTATTTGCCGCGTCAAGCAGGCCTTGAAAATACGGGGCCCGAACAGGTACCATGTTGGCTATGTCCATTCTCCAGAACGTAGTCGTTATCACGCACCAAGATTGCATGAAGCATCTCACCGGCCCCGGCCACCCCGAGAGGCCCGAGCGCATTGATGTGCTTCTGGAGATGCTGGACAACGATTTACAGGATACCGACATCATCGATGCGCCCATGGGTACCGAGGCGCAGATTCTGCTGGCCCACCCGCAGCGCTATATTGACCGCATTAAAGAGGCTGTACCGCCATCGGGGATCTCTTTTGAACTTGATGCGGATACGCCGCTTTCCCCCTTTTCATTCGAAGCCGCAAAGCTTGCCGTAGGTGCCGCTTGCAAGGCCGTTGATATGATTGCAGGCGGTGAAACGGATGCAGCGTTTTGCGCCATGCGCCCGCCCGGCCACCATGCCGAGCCTGAAAAAGCGATGGGCTTCTGCCTGTTTGCCAACGCCTATATTGCTGCCCGCTGGGCACAGGAAAAACACGGGTTTAAAAAAGTCGCGATTGTGGATTTTGACGTGCATCACGGCAACGGCACCGCGGCCATGATTTATGCGCAAAAGCGCGATGACATCCTTTTTACGTCTAGCCACCAATTCCCCTTCTGGCCCAATACGGGCGACCCCGATGTGGATGACGATGCGGGCGGGCTTATCCTTGATGTGCCCTTGCCTGCCGGTACGCACTCGGATGCGTTCAGGATGGCGTATA
>JAGWXJ010000145.1 GCA_018969935.1 Alphaproteobacteria bacterium
AGCCCGAGGATATCGCGAACCTCAAAACGCGTAACGCGGCGGGGGAATTCGTGCCCCTTGGCTCCATCGTCAAAATCCGCCAGACAGTCGGCCCCAACCTCATCCAGCGTTACAATCAGGCGGTATCCATCCCTGTTTCGGGCAATACGGCCCCCGGTTTCAGCTCGGGTGACTCGCTCATGAAGATGGAAAAACTTGCCTCCGAAATCCTGCCCCCCGGCATCGGTTGGGAATGGACGGAGCTTGCCCTCCAGCAAAAAGAAGCGGGCAACGCCGCCCTCTATATCTTTGGGCTTTCCGTTATCTTCGTATTCCTTGTGCTGGCCGCAATGTACGAAAGCTGGACACTGCCGCTCGCTATCATCCTCATCGTGCCTCTGAGCGTGCTTGCTGCCCTCATCGGCGTGTGGGCACGCGGGATGGATAACAACATCCTGACCCAAATTGGCCTCGTGGTGTTGATTGGCCTTGCCGCCAAAAACGCCATCCTCATTGTCGAATTCGCACGTCACAGGCAGGAACACGGCGAAACCATGTATGAAGCCGTGGTCGAGGCCTGCCGCCTGCGCCTCCGCCCCATCCTGATGACATCGCTCGCCTTTATTTTAGGCGTTGTGCCGCTGGTATGGGCCAAAGGCCCCGGCTCCGAGATGCGCCAGTCCATGGGCACGGCCGTCTTTGCGGGCATGATTGGCGTGACCATCCTCGGCCTTGTCCTGACACCTGTCTTCTACGCCATCATCCAGCGCCTGACAGGCCGTACAGGCCCGCAAAAACCGCTGCATGAGGTAGCCGCCGAGGACGACCCTTGGGAAGCGGAATGCGGGAAAAAACACCGCTCATAAAAATACCGTTCACACTGGAACGGCCAAACCCGCCTTTCGAGGCGGGTGAAATCCGCTACCCTGAAGCCTTGGTCAGGCACTTCCTGAAAACCTATACAAAAACAGGCGCAAAAGTGTTCGACCCCTTCGCGGGGCTTGGCACCACCCTTTTTGTGGCGGAGGAAATGGGCCGCAAACCATTCGGCATAGAAGCCGATAGAAAACGCTACGAATGGGTCGCAGGCCAATTGGAGAACTGGCAAAACCTGCACAACGCCGATGCCTCCAAACTGGCTTCGCTACACCTGCCGAAGATGGATTTCTGCATCACATCCCCGCCCTACATGCCCAAACACCACAAATGGAACCCGCTGTTTGCAGGCAACCCCAAACACGCCGGCTACGATAAATATCTCGCGCAGATGACGCGCATTTTTAAAGCCCTCGCCTCCCGAATGAAGCGCGGTGCAACAGTGGTCATTCAGGCCGATAATTTGCGCCATGGGGCTCACTACACCCCCCTTGTCCGTGACCTTGGCATAGCGGCAGGCGCATCCCTCACCCTGCAAAATGAAATCATCGTGGAATGGCAAAACCCCAAACCCGACTATCCGTACACCCACTGCCTGATCTTCAAAAATTTGACATAATATAGGCCTTGAGGATATGGTCTTTTGACCAATTTCAACGGCAGGGGAAGCAACATGGCCAAGTTAAACGTCGCATCACTCGATGAGCTGGCCGCCGCGCATGACCCCATCAACGGCGACTACATCAACGAATACAACAGCCTCCTGATGCGCATCGAAGGCACCATCATGTTCGACTACGACAGCGAACAGCCGTGGGACAAATTCCTTGAAGCCCTGCCTGCCGAACAATTCGGTGAATTCATGTCAAAGGTCCAGACAACAAAGGTCCTGACCTTACAGCAACGCTTTTTTGATGCAGCCTCGCCAAACCGCATAACGCGCCCTTCCCTGCTGGAATCCTTCCAGCGCGTCAGTGCCGAAAACCCCGCGCGGAATACCGAGATTGACCAAATTGCAGGCACCCTCAACGCCCCGACCGATGCAAAAACGTTTATTGCGGCGCTCAAACGTGGCTACGCACTGGTTGGCAAACCGCTTATGCCCTGATGCCGCATAACACCGTGCGCGCCTATCATTCCACAAAACTTGATGCGCAATTACATGCCCGCCTGCGCGACATGGGTATTAGCGTGACCGATGCGCAACACGCCCAGCGCGATGTATCGGTAGTGGGCGGTCTTATCAGCACAAAACACGTGCTCTACGGCGATGATGCCACGACCATCGTTAATGCCTGCAAACAGCTTTCGGATGCCAATATACCCATCCATAGCGCTACGAAATTCTACTTTTACAACATGCTCCCGCCTGTCAGTTGCGACTTTCTGGAAGCTGCAAACCCGTGGTCGGAACCAGCAACCCCGCCGCAGCAATCGGCCCTTCTGGTTGTATGCGGCATTTGCAGCTCGCAAGGGCGGGATTCAAACGTCTTTAACTGGCTGCCCCCGCAGCAACGCGAAGGCCACGCCGACTTTTCGAAAATGTACTCCGATTGGGAATTGGGTAGCCGCTTCGTAGACCGTTTAACGGCCGTCAGCCCCTTCCAGATACATGACAACATGGCATGGCCTGCCTGTGCCGATGCCATTGGCGCTAGCTTTATCATTACCCGCGGCGGCACCTCGGATGAAATTAACTCCCTCGATTTCCTGCACGAGGGCACGGCCTTTAGCCCACTGATCGATACTGCCGAGGCCCATGCCATAGAATACGGCACCATCAGCGGCTCGCTGGGCATACTGGTCCGCCAATCGGCCGTACAAGGCATTGCACGCACAACCAACCTCAACCCGCAAAGCATGGTCGGCAAGCGCCTGCTGGCCTTGCAGGCAGGCAACCCCCCGCCCCACAGGGCACGGCCTGTGTACAAACGCCCACGCTATGGCTTTTAAAAACAAAAAACCCCGCACGATGGCGGGGTTCTTTTTTAGCGGGGTTATCCTGTCTTAGTGCACGTCTTTCCAGACGCGGCGCTTGGTTGCGTACATAAGGCCCGCAAACACGAACAGGAAAATCATGGCCTTGAGGCCCGTTTTCTTGCGCACTTCCATCGCAGGCTCGGATGCCCATGTCAGGAAGGTTGTAACGTCCTTCGCCATTTGCTCGACCGATGCATCGGTACCGTCTTCATACGTAACGGCACCTGCAGCCAGCGGGGCTGGCATCGCAATCTGGTGGCCTGCAAAGTACTTGTTGTAGTGCATGCCTTCGTTGATCTTGATGTCGGCGGGTGCTTCGCCGTAACCGGTCAACAATGCATAAATGTAATCAGAGCCGTTGGCACGGGCGCGCACGATCAACGAAAGATCTGGCGGCAACGCGCCGTTATTGGCGTAACGGGCAGCCTGCTCGTTCGCAAAAGGTGCCTTGAAGTAATCGGATGGGCGGCCCGGGCGCTCGTACATCTCGCCTTCATCGTTCGGGCCATCCATGATGGATGCCTCGGCGGCAACAGCCTTGATTTCAGCTTCGTTGTAACCAAGCGCTGCCAGGTTGCGATAGGCAATACGGTTGAGCGAGTGGCAAGCCGAGCACACCTGCTTGTAAACCTGAAAACCGCGCTGCATCGAGGCACGGTCAAAGGTGCCCGTAGGCCCGTTGAATGACCATTCCTGCTTCGGCAGTTCTACACCTTCGCTAGCCATGACAGGCACGGCAAAACCGATAAACGCGGCAAGGCTGAGGGAAAGAAGAAGTTTCGTTTTCATGTTATTTCCCCCCTGCAAGCACAGCTTCATGGATGCTGTTAGGCAGTTTGGCGACAGGTTCGTGTTTGGAAAGCCATGGCACAATGACCAGGAAGAACGCGAAGTAATAAACCGCGGCAGCCTGGCCAATCAGCACCCAAGGCTGCTCGGCAGGCTTGGCGCCTACATACCCAAGCACGCACAGCGATACGACCAGCAGGATCAGCGCAATACGGAACCACGGGCGGTAAACGGCGCTGCGGATGGGGTGGCGGTCAAGCCACGGCAGCACGGCCAGCAGGATGATGGCGCCGAACATCGCAATCACGCCGCCAAGCTTGGCTTCGATGATGATGATGTGCGTGAAAGGAATGCTGATATCAAACGTAACCGCGCGCAGGATGGCGTAGAACGGCAGGAAGTACCATTCCGGCACGAT
>JAGWXJ010000146.1 GCA_018969935.1 Alphaproteobacteria bacterium
GTCAAGGCGGGCTTGTTCGTAGGCTGCTTTGGCGCGGTTGAGTTCGGCTACTGCCTGATCTTTTTCCTGCAAGCGCTGGTCACGGATCTGGGCCGAGATGTCGCCTGTTTCAAAAAGGGCCTGAGCGCGCTCATAGTTACCTTGCTTATAGGCAATCCCGCTTTGGGCTACTTTTACATCGGCATCAGCTTTCTGGAGGGCTGCCTGATAGGGGCGCGGGTCAATGACAAACAGTTTGTCGCCTTTCTGGACAACAGCGCCCTCCTGAAATGGGGCCTGCATCAGGTAACCGCCAACACGGGCACGGATTTCGACGGACTCCGAGGCCTCGAAGCGGCCGGTGAAGTCTTTGAAATTGCTGATATCCTGAACCACCGGTTTTTCGACGGTGACCTTTGGGGCTGGCATGCCGCCGCCCATGGGGGCGCCGCCACCTTTCTGGTCTTCGGCGTGGCCGTCACAGGCTGCCAAATACAGGCTTGCCCCCAAGGCAAGCAGGAGGTGGGTAAAGGCGCGATATTTCATGGAGAGGCTCCCAACGGACCGACATGAGGCTGGATCGCCTCAGAGCAGTATCAATTTGGAACTGAATATTCCTTTTTTAATGACTACTTTCAAGCCCTTGCGACAAAAAAACCAGTCATCTGTTTTAAGCCTGTGACTACAAAGCCGCTTGCGTGGGTGTATGTGTACTTGTATTCTGGTTTTGGCCCAGATTATGCACATTTTTATCCACAAGCTGTTGTTTTGAATTATTATTCTGGTCTGATGTTTGTGGGATATGGTCTGATAGTCAGGTATAATTGGTGATGACTATTTTTATGTGCTTGATTATGGTTTTAAAATTTGGATTCAATTAAAACAATGCGTTAGTAAATTAAGTTATAGAACTTGGTATAAAAGCGATGCGTGACAGCAAAAACGATATCCTTCGTTTCTGGTTTGAAGAGGTGAAGCCGCAACAGTGGTTTCAGGCCAATCCGGCGTTTGACGCGGATATTTCGAAGCGCTTTTCGGGCGATTATGAACTAGCGAAATCAGGGGTTTACGATAGCTGGACCGATGGGGCGGAGGGGTGCCTTGCGCTGTGTATTCTGCTCGACCAGTTTCCCCGTAGCATGTTCAGGGGGCAGGCGCGTGCTTTTGAGAGCGATGCAAAAGCCCTGCAAGTGGCCCTCCATGCGTTGGAAAAGCATTTTGATAAGTTGGTGCCACCGCTGCGCAGGCGCTTCCTATACCTTCCTTTCGAGCATTGTGAGGATATGGCCATGCAGGAGCGTAGCGTGGCCCTGTTTGCGACCATGAAAAAGGATGACCCGCTGGGGTATGACTATGCCCTGAGGCACCGTGATGTAATTGCCCGTTTCGGGCGGTTCCCGCACCGTAACGAGATATTGGGGCGGCCCAGCACAGCAGATGAAGCGGCTTATCTGGTGGCTAACGGGGGCTTTTAGGCCCCCTTGGTTTTTCAGGGCAGGGGATTGGAATTTTATACGGGGTTTGCGCGTATGTAGGGGGCTATACCCTCCACTCAAACCCCCTCCCAACTCTGAAAGGACGCGCAACTCCATGAAAATATGGATCTTTTTCCACGGCCCTATCGAACAGGACTACCCCGAGGCCCATGAAATCATGCGGATGCAGGAAGAGGCCCAAAAGCAAAAGGATGTCAGTATCAGGGTCATGAACCCCGAAGCCATCGACCTGATGGTTGATAGCAACGGCGAATGGAAGGCCCTTTATGAGGGGCGCATACTGGATGAAATGCCGGATGTGATTATCCCCCGTACCGGTACCGAAACGGGGTACACGGGTTATTCTGTCATGCGCTTTTATGAGCGCCTTGGCGTGCCGTTTTTGAACAGCCCCGCTGTTGTGGACATGGTGGCTGACAAACTGCACACGCTGCAGGTGCTGGCCGCTGCCGACATACCCGTGCCGCGTACCATGCTTGGCAAATTCCCGCCCGATCTGGACCTTATCGAGAAAAACCTCGGCTTCCCGATTGTTATCAAGACGCTGAAGGGAACGCGCGGCGGCGGGGTTTTCCTGTCCGAAAGCCGTGACCAGTTCAAGGACCTTGTAGACCTGCTGGCCGAGGCAAATGCCGGTGCCCACATCATCTTCCAAAAATACGTGCAGCAGAGCCACGGGCGTGACCTGCGCGTGTTTGTTGTGGAGGGCAAGGTGCTGGGGGTTATGGAGCGACAGTCGGGCAATACGTCGTTCAAATCCAATATCTCGCGCGGGGGGCAGGGGAAGGCCCACGCCATTACGCCAGAAATTGAAAAGCTGGCGCTAGCGGTTGCACAGGCGCTTCGTTTGGAAGTGGCGGGTATCGACCTGTTGTTTGACGAGCGCGGGTTTACCGTTTGCGAGGCCAACAGCAGCCCCGGTTTTACGGGCCTTGAGCCCAGCTGCAATATCAATGCCGCGGGTGCTATCCTCAAGGCTGCCATGCACAAGGTTCGTAAAAACCCTGTCGGGAATATCCTGCAGTGGATGGGTTTCAAGACAAAACGCAAGCATCAGGCGACCTTCGATACGGTCAAGGCAGCCTGAGGTTACAGCAGGCCCTTGGTATCCGTGCCGCTGGCGGGCGCTTCAGGGGCGGGGGCCACCGGCGCTTCCGGTTTGGCGGGTGCGGACACTTCAGGTGATGCCGTTGGTTTTGGCAGCGGTACCTTCGGCATCGCCGAGGGGACTATGCGGGCCTTGATATCAAACCCGTTTTTGCCGTTAGGCATGTACACCATCTGGACGGGGATGGACTGCTGGCAGAAGTCGTAGGTCCATTCCTCGAACCAGCCTTGGCCTGCATCGGTTTTTGTAATACCGCCCTCCGGCGTGCGATAGCCCAAGAAGACAGTGTAGTTGGCGTTGGCGTCAGCGGCGCAGCTTTCGGCATCGGCCTTTTTGACCGTGGTGGCGCCAACCCTTTCGGCATTGCGCTGGATGGCGGGGTCGCTCAGGGTTTGGCCGGGCAGCAGGGCCAGCAGCATGGGCATGCCCTTCTGGCGGGCGACGCCCAGCATGTTTATATCCCATATCTTGCCGCAGCCCTTTATTTTTACGTGCTCGCTCCAGACACCGTAGGTGGGTGGCGGGAACTGGTTGTTCGGGTCTGCGGGAAACTGGATCTGGCCGTACAGGCGCGGCAGCTGGCGCACGGCTTTTTCAGGCGATTTGCAGGATGTGATTTGTTCCTTGAAAAGGTCTTTTGCCTGCGCTTCGACTTTTTCGTCGAATTCGGTGTTGTTGGCTGCGAACTGGAGGAGGCGTTTGGTTTGTTCCTCCGTTGCGTCCTGTTCCTGCGCGCGTGCGTGCGGGCACGCCAGCAGGGCAATGCCCAGCGATAAACCCAGAAGGATGGTCTTGTAAGTCGTCAGCATGGGGGTATTCTGTACAAGCCGCGCCGTTTTGGGAAGGGGGAGCCCACACATCCATGCGATTTGCCAACAGAACCATTATTGTCACAGGTGCCGCAGGGGGCATTGGCCTTGCCACGGCAGGGCTTTTGCTGGACGAGGGCGCGAATGTCATTTTAGCCGACATTGACGAGGAAGCGCTGGAAAGCGTTGTAAACGCCATTCCCCAACCCCTTGGCAAACGTGCATCACCGGTTGTGTGCGATGTTGCCATAGGCAGGCAGGTGGAAGCGCTGATAGGGCACGCCATCAACAAATTCGGGTCGCTCGACGGCATTGTGTGCGCGGCAGCCGCGATAAAACGCACGCCTTTTTCGGACCTCAAGGAAGATGATTTTGATGCCGTGGTGCGTACCAACCTCAAGGGCAGTTTCTTGTGCGTACAGGCGGCAGCCAAGGCCATGCTGGAGTTGCGCGACCGGGGCCGCGAGATATTCGGCAGTATCGTCACTTTTTCGGATGACGGGGCGTTTTTATCGATCCCCCATATTGTGCCGCACGCGGTTGCGGCGGGCGGCATCGAGCGGTTGACCGTGAGCATGGCGCGCGGGTTTGCCAACGCCGGCATACG
>JAGWXJ010000010.1 GCA_018969935.1 Alphaproteobacteria bacterium
CGTCAATCGGGAAGAAGCCGCACGTAGCGCCGTATTCGGGTGCCATGTTGGCAATGGTCGCGCGGTCGGCCAGCGACATATGGTCAAGGCCGTCACCGTAAAATTCGACAAACTTGTTCACCACGCCTTTTTTGCGCAGCATCTGCGTAACTGTCAGCACGAGGTCGGTCGCGGTTGTACCTTCCTTCGGTTTACCCGTCAGCTTGAAACCAATAACTTCAGGAATAAGCATGGATACAGGTTGGCCCAACATCGCGGCCTCGGCCTCGATACCGCCAACGCCCCAGCCAAGCACGGCCAAACCGTTAATCATCGTGGTGTGGGAATCCGTGCCCACAACCGTATCAGGGTAGGCAACCGTGCGGCCCTTGTTGCTCTCGTCTTCGTCAGCCCAGATGGTCTGGGCAAGGTTTTCAAGGTTCACTTGGTGGCAAATGCCAGTACCGGGTGGCACCACGCGGAAGTTGCGGAAGGCTTTTTGCCCCCACTTCAAAAACTTGTAACGCTCGGCATTACGTTCGAATTCAAGGTCCACGTTTTTCTGGAAGGCCGTGGGCGCGCCAAATTCATCCACCATCACCGAGTGGTCGATGACAAGGTCAACAGGCACCAGCGGGTTGATTTTCTGGGGGTCGCCGCCCATGGCAATCATGGCTTCGCGCATTGCGGCCAAATCCACAACGGCGGGCACGCCCGTAAAATCCTGCATCAGCACGCGGGCGGGGCGGTAGGCAATCTCGTGCTCGGTTTTACCAAGTGTTTTTTGCCAGCTTTTGAAAGCCTCGACATCTTCAACCGATACGCTGCGGCCATCTTCAAAGCGCAGCATGTTCTCGAGCAGCACCTTGAGCGAGTAAGGCAGGCGTGAAATATCGCCAAGCTTCTCAGCCGCCGCAGGAAGCGAGAAGTAATCGTACTCCTTCCCGTCGATTGTCAGGGTGCGGCGTGTCTGTAGCGTATCAAGTCCGGTGCGGGCCATTGGAAACCTCAAAATGAATATAGAAAATAGGGGGAACCCCCATGATTGAAGGGTACCATGCACAGGAAAAAGATAAAGAAGCGTTAAAGCAGGAATACGGGGTGCATCAGTTCAGATGCAGGCCCCTTTTACGCGCTTTTTCGGTTACGGCATGTTGTTGGGCCTCAAACCCCGCCGCCCACGAAGCGATATAGGGGTCATACCCCTTGGGAAGCTCCATAACAGCCGTATCGCCCTCACGCTCGCCGTCGTTCATGCGCTTGTTGGCAATCCCGTAAGGCACCATGGGCAAAGGCTTGCGGCCATGGATGGTAAATTGCCCGCGCGCGTCAGGGCGAAGGTCAAAGGCCCAGTATTGCTCGCCCCCGTCACGGCCATAGCCTGTGGGGTAGTGCACGAAAAACTGCATATCGGCGGCATCCTCGGCCTTGAACAACCTCTCATAAACCGCACTCGCCACTTCAGGCAAAATCGCCTCGAACTTTTCGGGGTTCCTGCGGCTGGAGATACAGATATAACGCACATCATCCATCCGCTCGGATGTCAGGATAAACGGCACCCCGCCCCCCACATCGGGCAGCAGGAAGGCCTGCGAGAAAATATCGAAGTCATTGGTACCGTTAAAAGCAGCCCCCTCGCCCTTGGGCGCAACCGGCAAGGCTTGAGTGCTGAATTTGGCCTTGCGCGCCGCCATCGCCTGCTTGATTTGCATGGTTTGCTCGAAAAGGTACTCGCGTACCTGCCGCAAGGTCTTGAATTCATCCGCTTTGGGGAATTGGGGTATTTTTTCACCCGCCAGTACGGCGCGGGAACTCAGGATGTTAAACATGCGGGAAGCAACCTGCGCGGGCGTCTTGAACTGGCGTTGGCGCATACGGCGCATGGTATCCAGCACGCCTACATACTCGGCGCGTGTTTCGCGGCTTAGCTTCCCAAGCTCGCGGACCTCGGCCACGGCACGCTGCCAGATGGCAGGAAGGCGTTCATGTTCGGCAATATATTTCTCTTCCCAATTGGGATCGTAAGTCGTCAAGACCTGCACAGCGAATTTCCCTGTTTTTTTGTCGTTATTTTTCTTTAAGAAAAATGATTTTCATCAAGTGAGTCAATAGGTTTTCTATTTAGCTTTCGCAAAACCCTTAACCGCCCTATAACCCTTACCGATGTTGATGCTTGAAAACCTTACGATTGCCCGTGCGGGCGCCATTATGGCGCTCAATGTCACGCGTACCGTAAAGGCGGGCACGGTACTGGTGCTTAAAGGCCCCAACGGCTCGGGCAAAACATCATTCCTGCGCGGGCTTGCAGGCCTGCTGAAGCCCGAGGCAGGCGCCCTTACCAACGCCCCCTCCTTCCATTGGCTCTCGGCCCAGCCTATCCCGCCCTCCCTTGAAACCCCGCGCGAATATCTGGCCTTCCACGCGGCTCTTATGGGCGGGCAGGCTGGCGCTAGCCCGTTCGGCATCAACGCCATCCTTGATACGCCTTTCAACCGCCTTTCAACCGGCCAGCGCCAGCGCGTCAAACTCTCGCGCCTCATGGTATCCGACCGCAAGCTCTGGCTCCTCGATGAACCTTCTGACGGTCTGGACGCCGCAGGCCTTGAAACCCTGCTCACCCTCATTGCCAGCCACACCGATAACGGCGGCATAGCGGTAATCGCCACACACCAGCCACACCTCTGGCCGCACGCCGAAACCATGCAGTTCGGGGCAGGTGCCGCATGATGCCGATATTCACCCGCATGCTCGCCCGCCTGACCCGTGCCCGCGGGTTGCACACGCTCAGCGTCGTGTTCTTTGCGCTCGCGCTCACGGCCTTTGTATTCGGCATCGGCGGCAACACATCCGACCTCGCCAACATTACCCCCGGCCTTGTATGGGCCGTGTTGTTGCTTTCATCCCTCCTCGGCCTGCCCCTGCTACTGGAAACCGATTGGGCTGACAGCACACTCGATGATTTCATTCTTTCGCCCATCCCCCTGCCCGCCCTCATGGCGCTCAAAATGCTTGCGCATATCGCAGCGACCGCCCTGCCCGCTGCCATTGCCGCAACACTATGTGTATTCGCAATGGCGCCTGATGCATTTTCACCGCAACTCGGTATCGGCCTCCTGCTGGGCGGTATTTCGTTCTCGGCCATCGGCATGCTCGGGGCTGCCCTCACCCTCGGCTCATCGCGCGCTGCCACCTTGCAGGCCGTTATCGTGATGCCCTTGGCGGTCCCGCCGCTTATCTTCGGGGCAGGCGCCGCAGGTGCCCCCCTTTTGGGTGTATCGCCCGTCATGCCCCTTTCCATGCTGGCTGCCTTTACGGTGTCCGCAGCAACCCTTGCGCCGTTTGCGGCAGCCGCTATCGTGCGTATGAAGGTAACCACGCCATGATCAATCTGTCTTACTTCGCAAACCCCGCCCGCTTCGAGCGCCTTGCAAAAACGCTGATGCCTGTTTTGGCAACCGTTGCCACCATCCTGCTGCCGCTTGGCCTTGTTGATGCGCTGCTCATTTCCCCGCCTGATTACCAGCAGGGCGATGCCGTGCGCATCATGTACATCCATGTACCGTCTGCGTGGCTTTCCATGGCCACGTATGCCGCTTGCGGCGTGGCCGCCATCATCGCAATCGTCTGGAAGCACACGCTGGCCGAATTGTTTTTACGCGCGGCCCTTCCCTTCGGCGCTGCCGCCACAGCCATGTGCTTGGTAACCGGTATGCTGTGGGGCAAACCCATGTGGGGCACATGGTGGGTATGGGATGCACGGCTGACTTCCGTACTCGTCCTGTTCTTCATCTATATCGCAACGATAGCCTTGCTCGATGCCTTCGACAGGCCCGAACAAGGCGGACAGGCCGCCGCATGGCTGACAGTCATCGGCCTCGTAAACCTGCCCATCATCAAATACTCGGTGGAATGGTGGAACACCTTGCACCAGCCCTCTAGCCTCTCCTCCATGAAACGCATGCTCAACCCTGCCATGGCCGCGGATATGATCCGCCCGCTGATGCTCATGACCATCGGGCTCACATGCCTTGCCGCCATCATCGTGACGCTTCGCATGAAAATAGAAATCATGAAGCGCAAAAGGAAATAACATGGACTTCCATACCTACATACAAATGGGCGGTTATGCCTTGCATGTCTGGGGTTCTTACGCGCTGGTGCTCCTGGTCATGGGAGGGTTTACCATACACGCGGTCGTAAAGCACGAACGCCTGAAAAACAGCACAGGGGCCAAACAATGACACCGCGTGCCCGCGCCCGCCTCACGGCCATCATCGTCATTTTGTGCGGCCTTGGGCTGGCGCTTGGTTTTGCGCTGTATGGCCTCTCGGGCAAAATCACCTACTTCCAGACCCCAACCGACATCGCTACCGGCGCCCTTACATCCCAACAGCTGGAACGCAGCATCCGCGTGGGCGGTCTAGTCAAAACAGGCACCCTTAAACAAAGCGGCGAAACTTTTACGTTCACCCTGACCGATGGCCCGAATGATCTGGACGTCAGCTACAAGGGCGTCCTGCCCGATTTGTTCCGCGAAGGTCAGGGCATCGTGGCCCATGGCCATTACGATGCAGGCACAAAGCTGTTTACCGCCGATGAAGTACTGGCCAAGCACGATGAAAATTACATGCCGCCCGATGTCAAAAAAGGCCTCGAGGATGCACATAAACAAGGCCTTCAAACCCTGATGGAAAGCGATGGCAACTGAACTAGGCCACTTCGCATTCTGCCTTTCGCTCGCGCTGTCCCTCCTCATGGGCTGGGCGGGGCTGAAGGGCCATCACACGGTAGCCGTGCGCGCAAGTCTGGCTGTATTCGGGTTGTGCGTACTGGCTTTCATGGGTCTCGAGGTTGCATACATTACATCCGACTTCTCGGTCGTCAGCGTCATCATGAATTCCCATTCCTTGAAACCCCTCGTCTATAAAATCACGGGGCTTTGGGGCAACCACGAGGGCTCGATGCTCCTCTGGATCTGCATGCTTGCTTTCTTTGGCGCGCTAATCGCCGTCATGCCATCGCTCAGGGATGAAGCTTTGCGCGATAAGGCTATGGGCATTCAGGGCCTCATCAGCGCGGGGTTCATCAGCTTCTCACTCATCACCTCCAACCCTTTCTTGCGCACGGATACGCCACCCTTTGACGGCAATTCACTTAATCCCGTGCTGCAGGATCTCGGCCTCGCCTTCCACCCCCCAACGCTGTATCTGGGTTATGTCGGTTTTTCTGCCGTGTTCTCGCTGGCGGCTGGCGCCCTGCTGGTTGGCCGTGTTGATAAGCATTGGGCATCCGCCATCAAACCGTTTGTTGCCATTGCATGGCTTGCCCTTTCGGCAGGTATCGCCATGGGCGGTAAATGGGCCTACTACGAACTCGGCTGGGGTGGCTGGTGGTACTGGGACCCCGTTGAAAACGCATCGCTCCTGCCGTGGCTGACAGGCACCGCCTTGCTGCATTCCCTGCTTGTCCTTGAATCGCGCGAGGCCCTGAAGCGTTGGACAATCCTGCTGGCCGTTGCCACCTTCTCGCTTTCGTTACTCGGCACGTTCCTTGTGCGCTCAGGCGTGCTTTCATCCGTCCACGCCTTTGCCGTAGACCCCTTGCGCGGCACGTTCATCTTGGGCCTTCTGGCACTCTATTGTGGCGGGGCCTTTGCGCTGTATGCATGGCGCGCCCCCGCCCTCAAAACCATCCGCCTCTTTACACCCGTAAGCCGCGAGGGCGGGATTGTGATGAACAATCTCATCCTCGTCACCATGGCTGCCACCGTGCTAACCGGCACGCTGTATCCGCTTCTCATGGATGCGCTGGGCCTTGCACAAATCTCCGTGGGCGCGCCGTACTACAACGCCACCGTCGTCATGATGGCGCTGCCGCTATTCATCCTCATGGGCATAGGCCCCTTCCTGCCTTGGAAGCGCGCGGGCCGTTACGCATTTATAAAACCGCTGGCCATCTGCGCCGTCATCGCGCTTGCCATTACCTTCGCAAGCAAGCCGATGCTGGGCGTATTTGTGGCCGTATGGCTCATGGTTTCAAGCCTGGCCATGCTGCGTAAAAACATCACGCTTAAATCCGTATCCATGGTGCTCGGGCATTTCGGCTTGGGCCTTGCCGCCATCGGCATGATGGGCACGATGCTCTGGAAGCAGGAAGACATAAGGGTCGTAAAACCGAATGACACCTTCACCGTGGGCCGCCACACCTTGGAATTTGCGGGTGTGGCCGATGTATTCGGCCCCAACTACGGCGCCTATGAAGCCACGGTAAAGCTGGACGGCGAAACCCTGCACCCCCAAAAACGCTGGTACCCCGTATCGGAATCCGAAACCACCGAGGCCGCAATCAAACTCACGCTGCTTGATGATGTGTATGTGGTACTGGGTGAACGCGATACAAAAGCAGGCCCTGATGCGTGGGTCCTGCGCACAACGGTGCATCCGTTCGTATCCACACTCTGGGCTGGCTTTGCCTGTGTCGTGCTTTCGGGCCTTGCCATGCTGGGCTACAGCCTGCGGGGGCGGCAAAAACCATGAAGCGCATCCCCCTTACCATCATCCCTCTTGTGGCCGTGCTGCTGCTCGTGGCCCTGTTCATGGGCCGTTTGGCTGACCCGCGTATGGCAGGCGCCATTGATAGTCCCCTTATAGGCAAACCTGCACCCGCCCTCGGCGCCAACATCAAGCCGCCTTACGTCATCAACTTCTTCGCAAGCTGGTGCACACCCTGCGCCATCGAACACCCGTTCCTCATGAAAATGAAGGCACAGGGCGTCCAGATCATCGGTATCGCCTACAAGGATACGCCTGAAAAAATTACCGAATATCTGGCTCGCGGCGGCAACCCTTACACCAAAATCGTCTATGATGATAAAGGCGATGAAGGCATCACGTTTGGTATCACCGGCGTACCTGAAAGTTTTGCAGTCGATAGCACAGGCATTATCCGCACCCGCCTACAAGGCCCTTTTGCCGATGAAATCGCCGTAAAGGATTTTCTGGAGGCCATGCCATGAAAAAGCTTCTGCTCGTTGCTGCGCTCTGGCTTCTGGCCCTGCCCGCTTTTGCCATCACCAACCCGAATGAGCGTTTATCCGATCCCGTGCAGGAGGCCCGCGCTCTTGCCATCACGCAGCAACTGCGCTGCGTCGTCTGCCAGAATGAAAGCATCGAGGCCTCGCACGCCGATATCGCAAAAGACCTTCGCGCGCTGGTACGCAAACAAGTCGCCGAAGGCAAGAAGGATGCCGAGATATACGACTTCCTGCGCGCCCGTTACGGTGATTACATCATGCTTAACCCCCCCATGGCACCGCGCACCTATATGCTATGGCTGATGCCCGTCATCATTTTTGCCGTAGGTGTTGCAATGGCCCTGCCCTCCCTTCGTAAAAGACGGAGGCACAAATGATCATCACCCTCCTGCTCAGCGCCGTTCTGTGCGCGGTTATCCTTCTTTGGGTATTGGCACCCATCAACAATGCAAGGCAGTTTTATGCCCTTGCGTTTGCGGCGGCACTCTTCTCGCTCGGACTGTATCTTGCCTATGGGCGGCCCGATTTGCCCGCAGCGCCCGTACAAGTCGGCAAAGGCGCCGAGGCCGATTACAGGCAGATGATGCTCGATGAATTCACGATGATGGACAGGCTCTCGAAAAACCCCGATGACGCCGATGCTATGATAAGGCTTGCCATGCTGCGTCTGGCGCAAGGCCGCGGCGGCGAGGAAACACTGCGCCTGCTTGCACGTGCGGAAAAACTGGCACCCAAAGACAAGCGCCTGACCAAAATAAAACAATTGCTGGAAAAATAAGCCTTACTGCGCGTCGCTATCGCTTTTCTTGGCGCACTTGGCGGATACGCGGTCGTATTCATCCTTGTTGTCAAAGGCCTTCTGGCGTGCGGTACGGTCGGCGTACATCTTGTCGGCCACGGCCTTCACCTGCGCACTCACGTAATCCGACATCTTTTTCTTGTACTCTTCGGATGTGGAGTCGGGCTTGGGCCCTACCATGCCCACTTTCTGGACTGCCATGGCAGCAGCCATACGCAAACGCTCCAGATAGTCCGTCACAACCTTTCGGTCGATGGCAACGTGTTTGTGCTCATGCTCCAGAATGGCATCGTACTCGCATGTGCCCTTCTGGTGCTCGGAAGCAATCTGGATGGTCGGGTCAATCACCACATCGACAACAACCTTGTCGATCCAGAAGCACGCGACCTTGGCCGTCGGATAGCGGATGGATGAAACCTGAATGCCCGATTTGTATTCCATCTTTCCGGTCATGAGCCCGCCCACGTCGGTCGACACATGGACGCCGTACGGGTTCTCGGAATCGATATCGCGGTTGTTCAAATCCGCAGTTGTTTTGGTGTTATCGTATTTGATGGTTTCGCTTCGCCAGCGCACATCCACGCGCGCGCTTTTCTGCGTAGGGCAGGCAATCTGGTCCGAACTGGCCTGTAAAAACAAGTGCGCGGCCATCGCGTATTCCAATCCGAACATGCCTTCAAATCTCCCCAATAGGCTTATATATATTCTGTACGAATTTTGCTAAAATTTGGTTTATTTTATGGAGGGTTACCCATGTACACCATCGGCCAATTGCTGCTTCTGGCAATCGATATTTACACGTTCATCATCATCGCGCAGGTCGTCATCAGCTGGCTTGTGGCCTTTGGCGTCCTGAATTTGGCCAATCCGCAGGCCACCCGCCTGATGGACGCCCTTGATAAGGCAACTGACCCCGTGATGAAGCCAATCCGCCGCTTTATCCCGCCCTTGGGCGGCATCGATATTACCCCCATCATTGTCATTTTCGGTCTGATGCTGCTACAAAGGGTAGTCGCAATTATATTTTTCTAAGGATATCAAATGGTTGCCAGTATCATTGATGGCAAGGCCATCGCCGCCGCCCTTCGCAAATCCATAGCGGCCGAGGTTGCCGCCATGCCCGTAAAACCGGGTCTGGCCGTCATTCTGGTGGGCGATGACCCAGCCTCCCACGTCTACGTCAACAACAAGGTGAAGGCGACCGAAGAAGTTGGCATGAAATCGGTGGAACGCCGTCTGCCCGAAACGGCAACAGCCGAACAGGTTGCAAAAGTCATAGACGAACTGAATGCCGATACGTCCGTCCACGGCATCCTCCTCCAGTTGCCGCTGCCCAAACACATCAATTCAGACCCCCTTATCCAGCGCATCGCTCCTGAAAAGGATGTCGATGGCCTGACCTTCATCAACATCGGCAAACTGGTGGCGGGCGATGCTGCTGGCATGGTGCCTTGCACGCCGCAAGGTTCTCTTAGGCTTATCAAATCGGTAAGGCAGGATTTATCGGGCCTAGATGCCGTTGTCATCGGCCGCAGCCTTCTGTTCGGAAAGCCGATGGCGCAACTGCTGCTGGCTGAAAACTGCACGGTTACATCAGCGCACTCCCGCACTAAAAATCTGGCTGAAGTATGCAGGCGCGCCGATATTCTCGTCGCCGCCGTCGGCAAAACAGAATTGGTAAAAGCCGATTGGGTGAAACCCGGTGCCATCGTCATCGATGTCGGCATCAACAGGCAGGATAACGGCAAGCTTAAAGGCGATGTGGATTACGCAAGTGTATCCCAAGTGGCATCAGCCATTACGCCCGTACCGGGCGGCGTTGGCCCCATGACAATCGCATGCCTGCTGGCCAACACCCTCAAGGCGGCTGGCGCCAGGGCTTAACCGGCAGCAGCCGTAAACCCGTCTTTGCCGTCAAAGCTGTAAAGATTCTCGTTCTTCACAACCGTCACGCCGGCCTTTTCAAGCTTCTGGAGTGTTTCGACAAGCTTTGCGGTATCCGCCTTGCCAAGGACGCGTGCGCACCAGTGGTCGGTGCAGAATGTCCCGCTTGACCCTTTGGGCCAGCATTTCACACCGCGGTTGGTAAGGATCGAAAGCTCAAGGCCCGAAGCCAGCGCAGGCTTCACCTTCTCGGCCAAATCGTCAGCCTTGCCGTTGTACTCGATGAACACATCAAGCCCGATCCACTCTTTCTTGGCTTGCACAACAGGCTTGAGCGCGGGGATTTTAATACCGCCCTTCCCGTCAGGGTAGCTGACGGCTTTCATTTCAGTCGGTTTCTTGCCAAGGCGCGCAATCACGGCATCCGTGAATTCGGCCGTGCCCACACGCTGGCGGCTTGTGCCCTCGCGGTAGATATCGCCGGTATGAATACCGTCTTCAATGGTTTTGAACCATGCGTTGTGCACCGTTTCAGCCGCTTTGCCGTGGCCGCAATGCGTCAGCATCATGATGGCGCCAAGCAAAAGGCCCGATGGGTTTGCAATACCGCGGCCCGCAATATCGGGCGCTGTCCCGTGCATGGCTTCAAACATCGCGCACTGCTCGCCGATATTGGCTGAAATCCCAAGCCCGACCGAACCCGTCACTTCAGCAGCAATATCGGAGATGATATCGCCATAAAGGTTTTCCGTGACAATCACGTCAAAATCCTGCGGGCGCGAGGCTATGCGCGCAGCGCCGATATCGATGATATAGCGGTCTTTCTGGATATCGGGGTAATCAGCCGAAATTTCCTCGAACACCTGATAGAAAAGCCCGTCCACCATTTTCATGATGTTGTCTTTCACCATGCAGGTCACTTTTTTGCGGCCATTCGCGCGGGCGTATTCAAAAGCATAACGGATGATACGCTCGCAACCCGGGCGGGAAATAAGCTTGAGGGCCTGCACAACGCCTTGTGTCTGGCGGTGCTCTATACCGGCATACAAATCTTCCTCGTTCTCGCGCACCACAACAAGGTCCATGTTTTTGTGCAGGGCCTCGATATACGGGTGGTACGATTGGCAAGGCCGCACGTTGGCATAAAGCGACATGAGCTTGCGGATCGTCACGTTAAGCGATTTGTAACCGCCACCCGACGGCGTGAATATAGGCGCCTTCAGCAGCACACCCGTTGCGCGTATGGCTTCAATGGATGCGGGTTCGATACCCGTCATAACCCCGCGCTCGAAAAGTTTTTGCCCGACCTCGATAGTCGTGATTTCAAGCGGTGCGCCCGCGGCGTTCAATATCTTGAGCGTGGCGTCCATGATTTCTGGGCCGATACCATCGCCATGCGCAACTGTAATGGGTGTCTTTTTCATGATTTGGCTTCCTCATAAGAACGCGGTGCAGCAATGCACAGAATCCCATATCCGGCCAACGCCGACAAGACAGAACCCGCCATCACACCAAGCCGCACATTGGCATCCATGCCGTGGCCTTCAAAAGCAAGGCCGCCCACGAACAGGGCCATTGTAAACCCTATCCCGCATAAAACAGCCATTCCATACACTTGTAACCAGCTCGCGCGCGTTGGCATATGGCATATACCTGCCTTTACACATAACCACACCGACCCGAATATCCCGATCTGCTTGCCGATAAACAGCCCCGCCCCGATACCCAGCGTAACGGGGTGCAACAACGCATCAAACCCAAGCCCCGCAAACGAAACACCCGCATTGGCAAACGCAAAAATGGGTAGAATGCAAAAAGTTACCCACGGCTGGATCATGTGCTCGAGGTTCTCAAGCGGGCAAACGCCTTTCTCGCCGTCTATCATCGGTATGCTAAAGCCAAGGATCACACCCGCAATGGTCGGGTGCACGCCTGCCTGAAACAGCGCCGCCCACAGGATAAACCCGATAATGAAGTAAGGCCCATACGCTGTAATCTTAAGGCGATTGAAGGCAAAAAGAATCGCAGCAGAAACACCGGCCACAGCTAGTGCGGGATAATAGATATCACTGTTGTAAAACAGTGCGATAACCAACATTGCGCCCAAATCATCAACAACAGCAATTGCAAGTAGCAGAATTTTGATAGCAGACGGCACACGGGATGACGCCAAGGCAATAACCCCTACTGCAAACGCAATATCGGTAGCCGAAGGTATGGCCCATCCATGGTGGAATTCGGGATGCGCCTGATTGATAAACAGATAAATGGCCGCCGGTACCGCCATCCCGCAGGCTGCCGATATGATAGGCAACATGGCCCGCTTGGCTGACGAAAGCGCCCCGCGGAACATCTCGCGCTTGATCTCCATCCCCGCATAGAGGAAGAAGATAGCCATGAAGAAATCATTGATCCAGAGCAGCAAAGGCTTCTGGAACGCTACAGTGGCCGCCCCCTCGGGGGATGTAAACCCGACGGTCAGTGTCTGCGCCAGATACGCATGGTACCAACCTTCAAGCGGCGAGTTGGCAATCAGCATGGCCAAGGCCGCCGCAATCATCATGACAATGCCGCCAGCAGCTTCTGAATGGAAAAAATTATAAAGTGCCTTCACTTTACCCCCATCTTTGTCGGAATTAGGGTATCGTGAATCGCATGACGAATCACCCACAAAACAAGGGCGAGGTTATAATCGCCCCTGCGCTCGCCATAGGCTTGGCGCTCTTCTCTTACTTCCTGTTCACGGCTGGCGATACAATGGCCAAGTGGCTGCAAGGCGGCTACCATCCGGCCCAGATTATCGTGACCATCAACCTCGTCGGCCTGCTTGTCATGTCAGGTATCGCCGTCCATACGCGGGGTATCAAACAGGCATTCCAAAGCAAAAAATGGCCCCTGCATCTCGCACGCGGGGTTGTTATCGGCACCAGCACAATGCTGGTGTTTTATGCCCTGCGCCACATGCCGTTATCCGATTTTTACAGCATTGTGTTTTTAAACCCCATCTGGGTGGCCCTTCTCTCCCGCATCCTGCTCGCTGAAAAAATCCCGCCTAGCCGTATCGTTGCTATTATCATCGGATTTCTGGGGGTTCTGGTTATTGCGGGGCCTGAATTCGCAACCCTTAATCTGGGTTTTCTGGCGGCGCTTGGCGTATCTTTTCTGGGGGCCTGCGGCGCCCTTCTCGCCCGCCATATCGGCGGCGATGAAGCACCAGCAACCTTCGGTATAGCAACCCACACGGTTATGGTCACCTTCAACATTCCGGCCGCTATCGGGCACTATACCGCGCCATCATTCACCGATGCAGGGTTGATGGTCCTTTACGGTTGCATGATAGCGGGCGCCATGACAGGCATTTCATACGTCTTCGCCCGTTCGCGCTCGGTATCCCAAGTGGCGCCATTGCAATACACACAGATGCTATGGGGTATATTGCTCGGCTGGCTGGTGTTCAACAACATCCCCTCCGAACGCACACTCGCAGGCTCCCTGCTTGTGATAGCCGCAGGTTTTTACGTGATGCGCTCGCTCCATCGTGGCCGCCTGATGAACCGCTAGTCGTTAAAAGCCGCTCGCGGCTTGCGTGCGGGCAAAGGTACACTGGCAGCTATATCGCTTTTTGCTGCATTAAATGGCAGCGATGTCTTTTCCTCGCTCCGCTTGTAAACGTAAATCCCCAGCACGGATAGCGCGACCGTCCAGATAGCCGATAGCGATGAAATAGCATCCAGCACAACGGATGCATGTTGCGTATCAAACACAATCACATACGCCAATGAAAGCATCTGCACCGTCCACGTAATGGCCATAAGATACCCGAAGGTTGGCCGCATGCGCCGTACATAAGGATCATCGGATGCCACTTCCGCCCGCAATGACTGGTTCACTTCCGATAGCGCGTCGCTCACCGCCTGTTGTTGTAGCTCGGTCATCTTTTCAAGGTGGCGGTTGGCTTCTTGCGCGGCTTCGGGCGATATCATGCCCGCCACAATGGCATTTTGGGTATCCGCAAGGGCCTTGGCGGCACTTTGCGCCACAGGATGGTTGATACGCCCGAGCGCCCCGCCGACAATATCCATCAGCAGTGGCAGTCCTATTTTGGCCAGCACGGTTTCCAGCATTTATCCCTCCAGCCTGTAAAACTTATGATGCCCGATAACGGCACAAGGCATCTGCCCTTCTGCCCAGTGCGGCAGAATATCCAGTGTATGATAATGCGTAGCGCCGCCCGTACTATCAGGCAGAACGCCCGATACAGCCCTTCGTGCAATACGCAGCGCCGTTGCAAAATGGATGTTGCGGTCGGTGACCGCAAGCAACTTTTCACGGTTTGGGTCATTCGTATTCCAGCATGAGAACTGGAATGGTTTTTGACACACCCCCGCAACATCGCGCCCCCACCAGTAACCATTATGGGCTGCCGCTACAGCCACGCGGTTCAAAACCACGCTGGCAACAGCCTCCATACCCTTTGTGCCTTCGTTACGTGCCTCCCCCCAAATGGTACGGGCGAGTATGTCCACAGCCACATTCGTGTCCGCACTCATGGAACCCTCCGCGTCAGGGATTCCGTTTTGAGGGCTGTCGTATCCAGCTTGGCCTCGATACGCAAAAGATGCGATACAAGGCGCTGTTCAAGCTCACGCACTGCCGCTACGCTGGCAAAACTGCGCATCGCATCCAGTTTTTCTGCTGCCAGCGTTTCACGCATTTTCAAAACAAGCGCCAGCAAACCCGCAAGCGCGGGTAGCTCAATGGCAGTCACCCACCATATCAATCCTTCAGGTAGCATCGTCATCACTCCATTACATTGAAATTGGTTTTGGCTGTATGCATGCCGTGGCCATGCCAGCTGCGTGGCCGTACACCTTTAGGGCTAGCACCTACACGCACGGGTGCCTGCAACAAAGCCCCCGCCACGGCATCTAACCCGTCATCGTGCTTGCCGCTCTGCTGCGGCTTCCAGTCCCGCATTTCATCGGGGAAAGGCGTTTGCCTGATGCTTTCATGAACATGCAGGGCCTTGGCTGCCAACACGGCATCAAACCCTTCAAGGATCCTGATATCCTTCGCCTTGCGGCTACTGGCCTCGACAACAGCTACGCGCCCCGCAACCTCCCGCCGCAGTATCGCAGGCAAAAACCGCCCGATACCGTTTATTTCAATGGTGACAGACGGCACATGATACTGGCGGCATAACGCAGCAATGGCGCGGCACTGCTGGGTCGCCTCATCCTCTTGCATGCCCGCGCTAGTTTTTAAATATACAAGCTTGTGCAGCCAGTATTCCCCTGCACCGTCCGTATACACAACGGCAACAACGCTGCCATCGCCGCCATGCCCAAATGCCGGGTCCCACCACGCACTACAGGCAAGCATGCGCCTGCCCGCAACATGGAGGTTTGGCTGGCCATTCGCCTCCGTATACACAATCTCATCCGCATACCATTGCAAGGCCGATACCTGTAGGCGGCCATCCTCTATCGGCTGTGCCTGTAACATCATTTGCGCGGCAAACTTCCGCGGGCCTGAAGTACGTTTAAGGGCCTCCACGTCCGTTATGCTGTAGCGTTCGGGGCAGGCAATAACTCCACCTTTACCCACAAGCGGCACACGCAAGGCCTTGTATCCCGAAAGGTAGTCGTCGCTATAAATGGTTTCAGCAGTGTGGGGGGTGCCTACATAAAGCTGCGCACCACCCGTAACCAGCACAAACGCAAGTTCGGCCAACCGCTCGCGCAAATTCTCGCGCTTCTCACGGCTATCCGATGTATTGGGCACTTCCACATCATCACAGATAATGACATCCGCGCGGCTCCCCGTGATATTGGCACCAATACCAAACGCCAGCATGGAAGGGTCGCGCCACTCGGCCTTGCGGCGTACTGTAAAGCGGTCGGCTGCCCATTGGTCGGGTTTATCGGGCCTTAATTGCTGCGTTAACGGATGCCGTTCGATAATACGCTTGGTATTACGCACCATCTTGGCGGCAAGCGCCCCGTCAGCCGCCATCACAAGGATACGCAAAGCCGGATTGCGCCACAAAAGCCATGCGGCAAACAAACCCGTAATCGTTGATTTCCCGCACGAGCGGAATGCCATGAGCAACATCCGCCTGTCGCCCGCATCCCAGCGCGCTGCCAGCCAACGCGCAATCCGCAAATGTACCCGCAGTGTCTTTTGTTTCTGCCTTCGGTTCCAGAGCGTTAAAAACAGCGGAAACCCTATAGCATCCGTCATTCATCATCATCCTCTCCGCCCGTTTCGTTGTATTTGCGCAATTCTTCCTCGGCATCGCTTAGCAACGTCGCGAGCTCGCCATCCGTATTCTTGTCGGGCAGCTTTGCCCACGCCGCCAGCTTCAAGAGCAACTCGATATGCGCAATGGCCGTCTTGCAAGCCGCATGATGGGCCGAAAACTCCTTGGCATCCGTACTCACGTTCTGGTTGCTGAACAGCCGGTACGACTGCATCGCATGGTCAATGGCGTCAGGCAGGCTTTGCGCAACCTTGGCACGCGTTTCCTCGCCAAGGCTGTCGCCTTGCTTTTTTCTTGCCATTCAAACTCCGTTTCATGGATAGCGGTTGATGATGTACCACTGAGCGCCGTTGGATACGGCGCTCAGGCTTTGGTACTGCGCACTCAAGGCAACACTTGCCGAGCCGTCGATATTCCCGCCGCCCTGCACGGTCACGTTCACGGCATTCCCCGATACATCCGTCTTCTTGATATGCACCATGCGGCCTATGGCATTTGCTGCGTTCGCAGGCGGCAACCTGACTGTTTTGACACCGGCAAAAGCCGACATGAGGTACGTATCGACCGCCATATCGATATCGTATGTCCCCGCCCCGTCATGGAAGCGCGTGTTACCCGCCATCCGGTTGGATGAAAGGATGTACCATTGCGCCCCGTTGGACATGACACTCACATAATCGTTCGGCCCGCCAAGGTATAAATCACGCCCGTCAGGTGCCGTACCGCTCGCAACCGTCACAATCACGAGGTTGGCGCTGCTATCCACTTTCTTGATGGTATATACCGCCCCCGTAGCAGCTGAAGCGGCAGGCAAGCGCATGGTTATCTGGCCGTTGGTGGCAGCCACCAGATGCACGGTCCTAGCGGCAGTCACATCAATGGTCGCGGCCGAAGGTGCATCCACAAACACGGTATCATGGCGCAATAACGTCACATTGATGTCACTGACAGTCGTCTTGCCAAGCGTATATTTGTAAGGATACCCGGCGTTCACTGCCGTATACTGCCCGCCCGAAAGGTCATAGATGGCCGAACCGTTGCTCTGTGCGTGCAGGTTGTAAATCGCCGTATCAAGTGACCCTGCATCAAGCCGTACATTCGGTACGGTATTGAAGCTTTCGGTATACAGGTTCACGAAATGCGTTTTGTTGGCACCTGCCCCCACACGCACGCAGGCCAGCGCCGTGCCGTCCACATTCACCTCGCAGTCGGTAAACAGGTTGGCATTGCCGCCAAATTCCACATAAATACCGCTGCCCGTAATAGCCACTCCTTGCGAGTAAACACGCAAATTATGGAAGCGGTTTGCATTCGGCGTGTCACCTGCACCGGCCTTGGTAAGGCGCACACCGTAGCTGGTGGGTGATAGCACAAGCACGTTGCTGATCTGGTTCCAGTAACAGGGCTTGGCGGTATCGTTATACCCATCCAGATACAGCCCCACCTTGCAACCTGCAAATACGACATCATGAATGGTGTTCTGTACACAAGGCGCCGTGTGGCCATACAGCTTGACCCCCGCATTTCCCCCCGTAATCTTGAGGTTGGAAAGCGTCGCATATCCTGCACGCATTTCTATGGCATGGAAGGTATCGGTGCTTGCGGCAATCACGCTGCCCTGCCCCACGCCAACAAGGCTCTGGTTGGCACCAAGCACAATCGTGGATGTCACACGGTAGGTGCCCGCTGGTACAAACACAGCCGTGTGGGCTGCAAGCGCATTGATGAACGCAGTTGTATCATCGGCAATGCCGTTACCCACGGCCCCGAAATCCTTGACAGATACGCGCTCCTTCACCTTGTCGGTCACATTGCGGCTCGTGGCACCTGTACCCGTTTGTACATATGT
The DNA here is from genome assembly GCA_018969935.1 of Alphaproteobacteria bacterium. Lineage (GTDB taxonomy): Bacteria > Pseudomonadota > Alphaproteobacteria > Micavibrionales > UBA1664 > UBA6145. Next base: position 17,807 of record JAGWXJ010000010.1, read on the forward strand.
AGGTGCCGATAATGTGCTACCCGTTTGTACGGTCGTCATATCGCCGTTTTCATCAAAGGCCAGCGCACGGTTGGCGCGCGAAGCGCGAGCCGGCAACACGACGGGTGAAGGCGCTTCAAGCCCGTCAAAACGCAACATTTCGCCTTGGTCACGGGCCAGCTGCTGGATGCTGGCTGCCAGATAATCAAGCTCGTTGTTAAGCGATGCTGCCGATAACGCCCCGCCCTCCAGAAAATCCGTCATGCGTTCGTAAGGCACGCGGCGCTCGATGGTCACGGCAACACCGTTTGCAGGCGCAATTGCAAACGTAACAGTACCACCTTCGGATACACCGGCACCCGTGACCGCATACCCTGAAACCTGCAAGGCACCATTCAGGTATACAGCCACATCCTCTGAAGCGAATACGGGAAACGGATAGGAAAATACCGTCTGCGTACCGTTTGCGGCATACCGCACAACGGGGCTGACGTCGGGGATTTTGATATGCGTGTCTGTCATGGTTTCTCCCAATAAAAAACCCCGCGAATTGCGGGGTTGCGTTGAAACAAAAAAGAGGCCCTTGAGTGGGCCTCTTTCAATAAACGGTATAAGAAGCTATTACGCTTCGTCGGTTACAACCAGTCGGCCCTGCGCGAACAGGATATTTGCCGAAAGACCGTCAAAGTTGCCATTGAGGCGTGCGATAGTCACGAAGTCCTCGCCCTGGCCGTCAACGTTGATCTTGATATCCGTGCTGTGCGAGTCGCGGAATTTGACGCGCACGAAGTCGGAAATGGCATCCTGCAGCGGGTCAAAGCCCTGCAGCAAACCTTGCAGTTCGATCTTGTCGTTACCTTGGAAATCCTTGACCGTTGCGAAGTCGTTGCCAATACCCGTGAACTGGAAGGTATCTGCGCCGAGGCCGCCTGTCATGATGGCTTTGCCAAGGCCAGCCGAAGACAATATGTCGTCACCGGCATCGCCCATCAGAGTATCCGTATCTGCACCAGCATACAGGATATCATTATCGAGGCCACCACGAAGGGTGTCATTGCCTTCATCGCCGAAAAGTGTATCTGCGCCTTTTCCGCCTTGCAGATAATCCGCACCAGCGCCACCGAACATCAGGTCGTTACCATTGCCGCCATCAAGATTATCGTCACCGGCATCGCCATAGAGAACATCGGAGTCATTATAGCCCCAAAGGAAGTCGTTACCGTCGCCACCGTAAAGTGTATCGTTACCGGCATCGCCTTTAAGGCTATCTGCGCCTTCGTTACCATACAGTATGTCGTCTTGGTTGCCGCCATACATGTCGTCATCGCCAAGGCCGCCATAAAGCTTGTCATTACCATCAAAACCGCGGACAGTGTCGTTTCCACCACCTGCGTAAACGATGTCATCGCCGGCTTCTGCCTTGATGTCATCAACGCCGTTACCCGTCACGATGAAGTCATCGCCGGCACCTGACCAGATGAAGTTATTACCGAAGGAATCAAGAATGATGTCGTTACCGGTACCTGTGTGTACTGTATCGGAATCGATGCCGCCGATCACAACGTTATGGCCCGTCATGTCTTTATAGAGATTGAGGCCGCTGCCGCCAAACAACCAGTCATTGCCGGTTTTGCCGTCCAGGGTATCATCGCCGTTGCCGCCGAAGAACATGTTGCGATCGCCATAAAGCGATGTAAGAGAACCGCTGCCGCTGATGATGTCGTTACCGTCTTGGCCGTAAACGATATCGTTACCAGTACCCGATGTAACGATGTCATCGCCGCCACCAGCATAGATAAGATCGTTTTTGGAAATACCGATGATAGTATCGCTACCGCCGCCGAAGGTTGTGGTGGTTGGATAACGGTAGCCGTAACCCGTGACAAGGTTCATTGCTGTTACCGTATCCGTGGAGGAGTCGTAAGTCATCGTGCGGTGCGTATTGGCAGGAAGGCCAACACCGTTAAGGCCGCCATAAAGGCCAAGCGTGACAACGCCGGTGGCGTAGTTGAAATTGACGGTCGTATAGCTGTCGCTATCGTTACGCATGAACGATACAGTTGAACCGGTCGTTACAAGATTGGTGAAAACGGACATTCCAAGGCTCCGATATATGTGTTGAAATTCGTTCGCACTTGTACGCAACCGCACAAAAAAAAGCAAATTTTACCAATAATCAGGCATATTTTATTTATTATGTAAATTAATAACCCTGCAAATAACGGCTCAAAACCTGCTTTTGGGCCAATTGGGTCGTTTCCAGCAGGTTCTTCTGCCTTTGTTGCTCCAGCCCTTGGTCTAAAGCAGTCTTTTTAAGGGTATCAAGGCTCGCGGCACTGTCTGCTTCAGCCGCGCTGTCATTCAGCAACCCTAGCAAAACAGCTTCGTTGGATCCCTGCGCACTGGCACCAAGCCCTTGCGCGGAAAACAACGTGCGCTGCCGCGCAACCGCACGGCGAAGGGCCTGCTTGCGGCGCTCCTCGGCCGCCATGGCCTCCTCCTCGATTTGTTTTCTTTGGAGCACGGCATTTTGCATGGCCACTGCCTCGTCAGCCCGCTGGCGCTCCTGTAGCTGCACAAGCGCTTGGTCCTGCTCGGCGCGCGCTTGCTTCCTTGCGCTATTCTGGCTGATAAGCTCGCTGGCAACGGTGCCGATTACCCCCGGCACCCCGAATGATGATAATAGCGGCGTCAACAGTGACGAAAATCCTGCAACTGCACCCATGGTCTTCTCCTATTCGCTTGTTTTGATGTTTGTCGCAACCGACAGCAGCGTGAACGGCAACGGCACTGATTGTTCGATCCGCCACAAAGGCTGCGTACTATCCTGCTGCCACCCGAAGGCACGGACACGGATATCGCCAGATACAACAGGCGGGGGCGTATCAAGCACAACACCCACATCCCGTAAAGGCACATCACGTAAGCCCCTGCCCACATCCGCCCGCAACGCAGATGTGCTTTCAACTTTGAAAATCGCCTCTATCAGGCGTGCGGCACGCACAGCCCCGCCGCCCGCAAGGGCATTGGGCGGCAACGGTTCTACAACATGGGTGAATGGCAAACCTATCTGTACGCGGCTTGCAGGTTCGGCAAGGGTTACGATACCGCCGCTTACAACGGCATCCGGCCTTACAACACCATCGGCAAGTACGGTGACGGCCTTACCCTCAAGATGCCCAAGGCCGGACCATGTAAGGCTGGGCACGGCACTTTCCCCCGCAAGCGCAGAATCCATAGCCAGTTCGTCATCGAACATTTCTATGGTGATGCCGCTATCGCGCTGCACCAGTACATAAATTACATCACCAACCGCACAAACCGAAAGCACTGCACCATCCGTTTCCTGTAGCGTCCATGCGGCAACTTGTTCGGCACGATAGGCGGTTAGCGTTGCAATGCGGCCATCCGCCAATACAAGGTGCAAAAGCCGGTTCTTTTTATCGAATGCCTGATCCACGGGGTCCTTGATGATATGCTGCGCCAGCAACGCAAGGTCGTTGGATTGGTAGGCAGCCTCAACATCCGTGTAGATGAATTCACGCAGTTCCTGCCCGTTACGCGCAGCAAATATGGTGGCGCCGTCAACATCCACGGGCGGCACGGTACGTTCCACAATCGCCCCCACACGTGTCTGCCTGTTAAGCTGTACGGTTGTCGGCGTAAGCGGATCACCCGTCACTTGCCACTCGGCACCCGATGTAAACACCTGCAAATGCCTGCCCGAAAACACATGGCGGATGGCATTCACTTGGTCCGACAGAATAGCGAATTCGATGGATTCATCATCAAGCCCCGTACCCAAATCGAAATTCCACAGATCACCGGATTTCGACATCCACAACCTGTTCGGCAAATCCCTGCTTCCCCCAATCACAAGGCGATCCTGATGAAAGGCGCAGGAAACAGGATACCCGCGTACGCCACTAAATGCCTGCTCTTCCCAGTCTTTAGTGGCAGCCGTGGCGCCAAGCGTTTCAATCACACTCGCATTCACAACGGTAGATGAGGCAACAGACGTAACACTCACTTCCTTCCCGCCTACGCGCAGGCGTGTACCGGCATGCCCTGCCTCAAATACTGGCGTCGATGCCGTAAGCGTAATCGTACCCGTGGTGGCGCTAGGCGTAAGCGTGACACCGCTATCTGCAAACTTGAACATCGGCTGGTCGATGCGGTTCACACTTTCGGCTGTATCAAAAACCCAATCAGCAAGCGCCCAAACACCAGCACCTGACCGCGTCAGTTTTTTTGGCGGCACATCAGGATGGACAATCAGCAAGGTATCAGCGCTCTGCGTCCAGTTGAGGGATGCAATCTGCGAAACGCTCCACGGCGCCGTAAGTGTGGTTATAAGCGTATCATCCTGATAGATTTTTATCGTGCCGGCCGTCACAACAAGCAAATACGTCTGCTCCGTATTGAATTCGAAATCGATAAGGCGGCCCTGCCCTGCCGCCATATCAACAAACCGTAAACCGGCGCGGCGCGTTACCCCGCCGGTCGGGTGGATGAAAAGGTTACGCAGCGTAAGCGCACCGTTTTCATAGGCGCGCAAATCGCCACGGCCAAGCAGGCGGCGTGAAACCTCTCCCGCCGTAAAATTTGTCTTGATGCTCTGGACTACTGGCATGCTCAACCTCTCACATCGACAAGGGGGAAGTTTTCAATGCGTGCTGGCGTATCTTGCTGCGCATCGATTTGCTTGGCTTTCCTGAATTCGTCATCGGCAAGCCTGTAAAGGGCTTCGGCCCGGCTGGTGCTTTCGGTAAGCGGTATGCAAAATTCAGCGGCTAGGCGTGCAATCAGGGCAGCCGCAAAAAACGGCGGGAATTCGCTTTCATCAGGCAGGTAAATATAGGTCAGAAGCACGCTGTCGGCATCGGTATGCAGCACATTGCGCGATATGCGGTAATCAAGCCCGCGGCCCCGCCCGCCGCTTCCCGCGGATAGCGCGCGCAAAAAATCATTCGGCAAGCCATACGCATACTGGTAATCGGCCAAAGGCGCCTCTGTCAGCTGGGTCAGTGCCGCCTGCCCTGCGGCAAAACTCCAGCCATAGGCTGAAAGCATGGCATCACGCGCGGATGGATATAACGCCCCCGCAATTTCCGATTCAGCGGTGCCGTCCGCAAAGGACGCTATGGGCTTGCAGCCAATACGCATAAGGGCGCGGCTGCACAGGGCAACATCGTTAAGGGGCATGGATATCTCCGTAAGGTTTTTACAAAAACAAAAGGGCGAGCCGATGCACCGGCCCGCCCCCATCGCTTACCTATGCGCGCCTTGCCCGCCAAAAGGGGCGAAAGGCAGGCATACGCGCATTCATCAGGCAGTGAACGTGGCGACTGTTACGACGCCGTTCGCATTCCCCGTCACGATGTAAAAAATCGTGGAAGGGCTGCCGCCGGTAGCGATATTGCTGATGATGAGATCGTTGATGCGCAGCATGTCACTGGCACC
>JAGWXJ010000147.1 GCA_018969935.1 Alphaproteobacteria bacterium
TGGCGATATCCGCCGCGGACTGCTCAAATCCATTTCCATGGATGCCCCTGTTTCGGCAGTCATGAACCCGAATCCCTTTACCCTGCGCGCCGATGCAACCGTCAGGAATGACGAAGTCCAGCTCTACATGCGCCAGCACGGCATCCGCCAGATTCCGATTGTGGATGCCAATGAAAAGCTCTGTGGCATTTACCTCGATGACTCGCTGGGCACCCGTAACAATACGGTCGTTCTTATGGTCGGCGGCCTTGGCTCCCGTTTGGGTGACCTCACAAAGGATTGCCCCAAGCCGCTTCTGGCTGTTGGCGATAAACCGATCCTCGAAACGATTATCGAGAACTTTTCGGCTCAGGGCTTCCGCAACATCGTGCTGGCCCTGAATTATAAGGGCGAGATGATTGCCGATTATTTCGGTGATGGCTCGCGGAACAAGGTCAACATCAAGTATTTGTGGGAAGACAAGCCGCTGGGCACTGCAGGCGCTCTCTCCCTTCTGGCGGCCCCGCAAACCGCGCCCATGATTATCATGAACGGCGACGTGCTGACGCAAATGCGCTTCGGCCCCATGGTCGATTACCATGATGCCTCTGGCAAAATGGCTACCATGTGCATCCGCGAATTCAAGTTTCAGGTACCCTTCGGTGTCGTGCGTCACACGGGCAATACGGTCATGGATATCGTTGAAAAGCCGGAGGAAAGCTTCATGGTCAGCGCAGGCATCAACGTGCTGGACCCCTCGGCCCTCCAGTACATCCCCAAAAACACGAAGTTCGATATGCCTGATCTGTTCAAGGCCATGATTGCCGACCAGAAAGACGTTGGCGCCTACGCCATCCGTGAATACTGGATCGATATTGGCCGCCGCGAGGAATATCAGAAGGCGCAAACCGATTTCGTGGCATCCATCGCCAAAGCGGCCAACGCCGCATGACGCGGGTGCTTGGCCTCGTCTGCTGCCGTGGTGGCTCCAAGGGCGTACCGGGCAAGAACATCAAATCGCTGGCTGGCAAACCCCTTCTGGGCTGGACACTGGAACAAGCCAAAACAAGCGGCGTTTTTACCGATATGGCTATCTCCAGCGATGATGCAGCCATTCTTGCCACCGCCAAGGATTACGGCGCAAACATCATCATCAACCGCCCCGCAGCACTGGCAACAGACGAAATAGGCTCGCTCCCCGTCATCACCCATGCCCTTGCCGAAGCCGAGGCCGCCGCAGGCAAACCGTACGATTATCTGGTGCTATTGCAGGTAACATCACCCTTCAGGCTGCCATCAGATATTACGGCGGCACTGGAAATGGCTAAAAATACAGGCGCTTCCAGCGTGATTTCGGCCACGCCCGCCAAGGATTCCCCGTATTATACGGTCCTCGAGCAAAAGGCCGATGGCAGCTACGGCATTGTAAAACCGCTACCTGACGGCGTTGTAAGGCGGCAGGACGCCCCCGCGTGCTATGCCCTCAACGGCTCGATTTACGTCTGGAAAACAGTAGCTTATAAAAATGACCCCAAGGCTTTGTACCCCGATTCAAGGCTCTATCTGATGCCGGAAGAACGCTCGCTCGACATCGACACCCCGTGGGATTTCACCGTTGCGGATTTGTTGATGAAGCATCTTTCCGAGCGCGCATAAAACCGCTAAACGGTTTGAAAACATATTTTGTAAAGTGGATGCCATGACGCTCAAGCCGTACCCGAACCTTCTCCAGCAGCCTTTTGATTATACCGCCTACGAGTCCGAACGTCCTAACCAGACGTTCTACGGCCTCCCGCGCGAGGTATGCTTCTGCAAGGCTTGCGTGGTTTCCAACCAGCGCCCCAACTCGACCGTTGAAACATCGCACACCCGCGACAGCCAGAAGAAAACCATCAACTTCGATGCCGAAGGCGTATGCGATGCCTGCCGCGTAAAGGAACGCAAAGCCAAAATCGACTGGGCCGAACGTGAACGCGAATTGTGGGAATTGTGCGATAAATACCGCTCCAAGGACGGTTCATACGATTGCCTCGTCCCCGGTTCAGGCGGTAAGGACAGCTTCTATCAGGCGCACATCCTTAAATACAAATTCGGCATGAACCCGCTGACAGTCACATGGGCGCCGCACATCTATACTGATTGGGGCCGCCGCAACCTCGATCACTGGATCCACGCGGGCTTCGATAACATTCTGGTCACGCCCAACGGCCTCGTACACCGCCTGTTGACCCGCCTTGCTATAGAAACCATTTTCCACCCCTTCCAGCCCTTCATCGTGGGGCAAAAACTGATGCCGCCCAAACTGGCCGCCCAGTACGGCATCAAGCTGGTGTTCTACGGAGAAGACGAAGCCGAATACGGCAACCCGATTGCCGACACGCAAAGCGCCATTCGCGATTACAAGTACTCCTCGGCCAAAACCGATGAGGAACTGTATCTAAGCGGCGTGTCGCTGGCCGACCTCAAAAACAAATTCGGCCTCAAGCAGCATGACCTCATCCCCTACATGCCGACAAACCCCGAATACCTGATAGAAAACGGCGTGCAGGTGCATTATCTGGGCTACTACATGAAGTGGCACCCGCAAGGCGCGTATTATTACGCGGTCGAACACGGCGGCTTCGAAGCCTCGCCCGAGCGTACCCCCGGCACCTACAGCAAATACACATCCATCGACGACAAGATGGATGACTTCCACTACTACACAACCTTCATCAAGTTCGGCATTGGCCGCGCAACACATGAAGCCGCGCAGGAAACCCGCTCGGGCGACATCACGCGCGATGAAGCGGTGGCACTGGTGAAACGTTTCGATGGCGAGTTCCCGACCCGTTTTGCGGACGAGCTGTTCCAGTACCTCAGCATCCCTGAAAAGCAGTTCCCGATTGCTTCCAAGATGTTCGAGCAACCCATCATGGACCGAGCCTATTTCGATGCCGTGACCGACCGTTTCCGCTCGCCGCATATCTGGCAGTGGAAGGACGGCAAATGGCAGCTCCGTCACCGCGTTTTTGATGCAGAAGCATCGTCAAAGGCGGCTTAGGGCTATCACCCCATAATTAATACAGGATTCCAGCCATGCTAAAACTGCATGGCTGAATTTTTAATGGCGCATGCAAAACTATATTAATCAATTGTTTTGGTTGTATTCCTTCGTTATTAAAAATATATCCCGCCTCAGAGTAATGTTGACATCTTGCGCCCAAACCAATTAATCCAAACGTATGAATGCAATGCATTCGAATGAATTAAATAACAACAAGGCGAGTGCTCAGGGACCTTTAGTCAAAGTCTGGACAGACGTCAGACTAGGGGGTGTGAAATGAACAACGTTAGACCCATACCAAAAGCAACAAACGAGCGCAGTGAGGCGACAAGACGCCGCCTCATTGAAGCCGGCATGTCACTCTTTGGCATCAATGGCTTCGAAGCCACGACCACCCGCGCGCTGGCCGATGCCGCAGGCGCAAACTTGGCGGCCATCCCCTACCACTTCGGTGGCAAGGATGGCCTTTACCGTGCAGTCGCACAGGCCGTTGTCGATGATCTCGGTACACACATGGACGGCTTCCTCGATAATGTGCAGCAGGAAATTGATGCTGGCATTACTTCGCCCGCACAGGCCACGTCACTCATCGAAAGCATGATGAATGATTTTTCACAGGTCGTTCTCATCAATCCGGAATCGGAAAACTGGATGACCTTCCTCCTGCGCGAGCAAATGGACCCGACCGAGGCTTTTACAATCCTCTACGATAGCCCCATCAAGCGCATGCGCGGCATGTTCCACATCCTGCTTGGCAAAATCATGGGTCTGGAGCCGGATAACGTCCGCATCAAGCTTCTGGGCATCGAACTATTGGGTCTGATCTCGGTATTCCGTGTCGCGCGTGCGTCTACGTTGCGCGAGATGGGCTGGGCCGCAATCGATGAGGCCGCTTACGCCGAAATCCGCAAGGTCATCCTTGAT
>JAGWXJ010000011.1 GCA_018969935.1 Alphaproteobacteria bacterium
AAGACGCGCTGGACCACTGGGCCAAGGATGCCGACGTAAAAGTCGTCTGGGAAAGCAAGGATACCTTCCCCTTGCCTGAAACCATCAAAACCAAAGGCTCCTTCGAGGAAGCGGTGACCCAGGTGCTCAAGCAATATGCGGGGCAGGAAGTCCACCCCACCGCCCAGCTGAATACTGACCCCAAAACGGGTGAACGGGCGCTTATCATCACCACAGGCAAATAAAGGTTTCTGGCCCAAGAGCACCCAAACGTTAACAAACTGTTAATGTAGCGCTTCACTCCCTTCCGCGACGCAGGTATCCTGTATTAAGCGGTGATTCGTATGTGAGGTTTTGGATGATGTCGCGCGGCAAATTTTTAACGCTCCTCGGGGCGGGTGCTTCCCTGATGGTTCTTTCGGCTAACGCTATGGCGGCAGCCGATCAGACGTTCTCGCCAACAGGCAGTTGGTCGGTCAATCGGGTTGACCCAAAAAACGGCGGCTCGCCTTACTGCACGCTGGGCCGCAGCTTTGATGGCGGCATGGTTGTTACCTTCGCCCGCAATACGGAAGGTGAAGGCACGGTCGCTATCGACTTCCAGCAGCCGCTGTTCCAGCCTAACCAGACATACCGTATTTCCCTGCAGGCCGGTTACGGCCTCAAGCGCGAATTCCTCACGCGCCCTGCAACGCCCAACGCCCTTGTGCTGCGCACGGGGCAGGACCCCCAGTTCTTCAGCGCCCTCTCGGGCAGCACGGATATGGGCGTTATCTTCGATAACGGCCGCTATGCATTCTCGATGCCCGATTTCCGTATGGGCGAGGCGCAACTGGCTGGCTGTATTGGTGACTCGCCCGCGCAAATGCCACGCACGCCTGAAGCCGATACCGACAACGCCGCGCTTAACCAGCTGCGTTCCGAAATCGATGCCTTGAAACAGGAAAACGCATCAATCGCAGCTTCCTTGCGCCAAAGCAACGCCGCGCCCACGCGCGACAACATGGTAAAAGGTTCGGCTGAAAGCGATGCGCTTCTGGCCAAGCTGTCATCCCTCGAAAACGAAAAGACCGCGCTGGTTGAAAACCTGCAAAACGAACGTTCCCGCCAGCAGCAGGAAGCGCAGGATGAGGAAACGCTGCGTCAGGCCCTCGCCGACCAGAAAAACCTCAAGGACATGCTGGAATCCGAGCGCCAGCAACGCGCCCAGCTGGAAGCAGCCTTGCAGGATAAAACCGCCGAAGCCGAAAAGCGTGGCGAACTCCGTGCCCGTATCCAGCAACTTGAATCCAGCAATGCCGAATTGAAATCGCTCCGTGAAGCCGTGGATGCCGAACGCGCCAAACGCCTGCTGGCCGAAAAGCAGTTGCAGGACCAGAAAGCCGCCTCCGCCGCCACGCTCGAGGATCAGGAACGCCTGCGCGCCCGCGTAAGCGAGCTTGAAACACGCAACGCCGTGCTGCAGGAAACCGCAACACAGTTTGAAAATACCAAGGTCCAGCTTCAATCCTCGCAAAGCCGCGCAATGGAAGAGCAATCCCGCCGCGAGGCCGCTGAAAAAGCACTGAAGGAAGTGCAGATGTCGGCCAGCGAGCGCGAGGTCAAGCTCGCAAGCCTCCAGTCCCAGATGCAACTGGAGCGCCAGAAGCTCGAAAGCTCCCTGCTTACCAAGGAAACCGCGCTGACCAAACAGCACTCCGAGGAAGTCGCCCGCCTGAACATGGAGATAGAAAAACTCCGTGCCGTCGGCGCCGAAAAGGACAGGATCGCCGAGCAGTATTCATCCGAGCAGGCGCGCCGAGCCGCCGTTGAAAAAGCGCTGATGGAAGCGCAGCAATCGATTGGCGAAAAGGAAGCCCGCCTCAACATGCTGCAAACGCAGATGGAAACCGAGCGTATGAAGCTTCAAAACGCCGTTGCCGCCAAGGAAACCGAGCTTTCGCAGCAGCACGCATCCGAAATCGCGCGCTTGAATTCCGAAATTTCGAGCCTCCGTAACGAAGGCCTCAAGAAAGAGGAACTCTCGCAAAACTATACGGCCGAGGCCGCACGCCGCGCCGCAGCCGAGAGGGAACTCAACGCTGCCCGTGCAGCCGTGTCCGAACAGCAGGCAAAACTGGATGCCGAGCGTATGCAACTCCAGAAAACCTCGATGCAAAAAGAGGAGCTTGCACAAAACTTTACGGCTGAAACCGCACGCCGCGCCGCAGCCGAACAGCAGTTGAATGCCGCCCGTGCCGCCGTGGCCGAGCAGGAAGCAAAGTTGGCGGCAATCAAGGCGCAGGCCGAGACGGAACGCGCCAAACTACAGCAAACTGAATCCCAGAAGGCGGAAGAGGCGGCCCGCCGTACCGCGGTCGAAAAGCAGCTTGAAGAAGCACGCAAGGCCGTAAACGAACAGGAAGCAAGACTGGCGGCAATCAAGGCGCAAGCGGAAGCGGAGCGTGCAAAGCTTGAGCAATCAGAATCTCAAAAGATTGCGGAGGCTGCTAGAAGGGAATTGGCAGAAAGGCAGTTGGAAGAGGCAAGAAAGGCTGTAAACGAACAGGAAGCAAAACTGGCTACCATTATGGAACGCGCAAACACCGAGCGCGAGAAATGGCAGCAGGCCGAAACCCAGAAAGCAACGGAAGCCGCCCGCCGCGAGGCAGCCGAGCGTGAAATCAACGCCATGCGTGCCTCGATGGGCGAGCAGCAGGACAAACTTACAAAGCTTGATGCCGAACGTGCATCGCTTGTCCAGCAGCTTGAAAAGGAACGCGCCGAGGCCGCAAAGGCCCGCGTGCTTGAAGCTGATAATGCGCGCCTCAAGGATATGTCGGCTAAGCTGGCCGAGCTTGAGGCGAAAAATACCAAGCTGGTCGAAGAGGTGCAGGTGGCCAAAACCCGCACAACCGAAGCCGAAAAAGCGGCAGCTATGGCTGGCTCGGCAGCCGAAATCAAGGCCAAGGCCGAAGCCGATAAGAACGAGCTTAAAACACTCCTGGAAGCCGAAAAGGCGCGCCGCATGAAACTAGAGGAAATTGCGGCAAAAGGCGGCGATTCCGATGCCAAACTGCGCGAGATCGAAACCCAGATGGGTGAGCTTGCAAAACGCAACGAGGAACTTGAAAAATCCTTGAAGGAAGAGCAGTCGAAAATAAAAACAGCTGAAGCTGAGCGCGCCGACCAGCTGGCAAAACAGCTTGCGGCCATGAAGGCCGACAACGAAATGCTGGCAGCCAAACTGGCGTCGGCACAAAAGGCCCCGCAATCGGCTGAAAACGATGCCCAGATAGAAGCACTCAAGAAGTCACAGGAAGAACTGAACAGGCAGCTGGCAGCCCTGAAGGATGAAAACGCCCGCATTCTGTCATCAAAAGGCGGCGAAGCAGTTGTTGTGGCCGATGACAGCAAAATGGGTGAAATGCTGGCCGAAACCAAATCCTCCCTCGCAAGCGTGGCAGCCGAGCGCGATGAATACCGCAACCTGCTTCAACGCGAACGCCTCGAGAAAAAACCCGACGCCGCGAAAAGCGAAACGGGCGAAGCCGCAGGCCTCAATGCCCAGATTGCGGCCATGGAAGAGGAACGCGCGGAACTCATCCGTGAACTGGAATACGAACGTTCGCGCAATGAACAGATCGCGCAAGGCCACGAAGCCCCGCCCGCATCCGGCAAATCCAAAAAAATTATCTCGCAGGAACTGGCCAAGCTGGAATCCGAAAAGGACAAGCTGAAAAAGCAGCTGGAAGTCGCCCAGAACGACATCATAGAAGCCCGCCGCATGGCCAAAACAGCGCCTTCTTCGGGCGTTGCCGCATCAGGCGATGTTGCCCAGCTGATCGAGGAAAACAAAAAACTGCAAACCGAGCTGGCAATCGCGGCACAAGGCGGCAAAGGCGATACGAAGGCCATGCAGTCCGAAATCATGGCACTGCGCGCGCAAAACAGCGTCCTTTCCGACGAGATGAACAAACGTCTGGCCGCAGCACCAAGCCGTGCGCAGGTTGCAAACGCGGTGGCACAGGCCGAATTCACGACCAAGCAGGCCGAGGCCAAGGCCCGCGCCGAAATGGCAGGGCAGGTGCAAACGCTTGAAACCCGCTACGCCGCAGTGGAAGCCGAAAATATCAGGCTCTCGCAGGCTTTGGCCGCAGCTGGCCAGCGCGCCATGCCGGTCCAGCCCGCACAAAAACTGCCCGTTGCCCAAATCGATGAAAACCGCATAGCCGCAATGGAAGCCGAAAACATCCGCCTCGCGCAGGCGCTTGCACAGGCCAATAACCGCCCTGCCGAAGTGCGCACGGTTGAAGTGCCCGCACATGCAGACCAAACGCGCATGGCAGCCATGGAATCGGAGAACATCAGGCTCGCGCAGGAACTGGCAAAGGCCCGCGTACAGCCTATTGTCGACATGACGGATGGCTCGCAACAGCAGCCGCAAATGCAGCAACCCCAACAGGTTGCAATGACCGCGCAAATGCAAGCGCCTGTTGCGGCACCTGTGCAGCAGGTCGCTTACAAATCCATGCCCGTGCCGCAGGCCGCGCCGCAAACCCCGCCCGCCATGTATACGCCCGCATCGATCCCCGCAACCGTGCCGCAAACACAGCCGCAAGTGGCCGATGTCGGCCCAAGTGGCAAGGATATCGAAAGCTATCTGCGTCGCGCAGGCATTGCGCTTGTAAACGGGCTCGAGAAAGTCAAAAAGGTATCCACGCGCGGTTTTGCAGCCTTCCGTTGGGATACTGGCGTTGTGTACGGCACGGCCGAACAAAGCGTGATGGATAAATCCCAGTTCGGGAATGCCGTCACTGCCTACCTTCAAAAAACCAAGGACCGTTGCTCCGGTACCTTCGACCAGTCCTTTGACGCATCGCAGGTATCTGCCAACCGCGACATCGTGGTGGCTGACGTAGCCTGCATCATGCCGGACGGCATGGGGGCAGGGGCCGCGGTATTGTTCTTCTATAAGGACGGTATGTTCAACGTGGTTGCCCACGAAGGCGAAATCCGCCAGTTCGATCAGGCGATGAACACGCGCGATACCCTCGCACGCTTCATGGATAGCGCCCTTTAAGGATTTAAAACTTAGGGATTCCGCCGCTTTTCGCCGGAATTCCTAAAAATTTAATTAAAATTTTCGGTAACTGTTTCCTAATCTTTACTCCTTATGATGGTAGTGAAAAGAGATAGGGAATTACCGTGATTTTCGATGAAACCAGACTAAGGGAAGCCGTCCATGCCGATTTGGGGCAGGTTGGTCTTGTCTGGAACTTTTCGGACTCCTCCCTCGTATGGCGCGGTAATCCTGCTAGTGTTTTAGGCCTCGTCAACGAGGAAATCCCGCACACCGCTTCCACCCTTAAAACCCTTATTAACCCGCAGGACCTGCCAAATCTGATGACAGCCCTGCAATCCCACGTTAACCGCCTCGATATCGAGCAAAACGAACACGGCATCCGCGTAAGCGAGCCGTTCCGCCTGCGCATGCGCGACGGCACGCACCAGAAACTCCGCCTTGAAGGCCGTCTGGCCCTTGATGAAGCAACAGGCGGCGCCATTCTCTCCGGCCTTGTCATGCAGGATGTGGAATTGGGTGATAGGGGCCAGCTGGCCGGCGTCATGTCGGGCCGTACGGCAATCGCAGCCGCCCTTGAACATATCCTTCTCTCCCGCAGCGCGGCCATCCGCAACCGCGGCTACTTCATGGCCTTGGGCCTTGACCGAGTGGGCCTTCTTAATGCCGCACACGGCGCATCGTTTGTAGACTCGGTTTTGAGCGAAGTCGAAAAACGCCTCAACAGTTTCCTTGTGGGCAAGGCGCATGTCGGCCGTATGTCCGGCGATGTATACGGCCTTATTTTCGAGGACCTCCAGCACGCACAGGCCGACGCACTGGCCGCAGCCCTGCTGCAACTCTTTACCAGCACCCCGGTCATGACCCTCCATGGTCCTGTCATGATAGGCCTTTCCATCGGTGGTGCCGCCCTCCTGACCGCCGAAGAAAAGGGCAGCGATGTCGTTGCCCGTGCCGAGGCCGCCTTGGGTGAAGCCAAACAAAAAGGCCGTGGCCGCTTTATCGTGTCCACGCCCATGCACGAAAAGCGCGATCGCGCCCGCAATCTCCTTGAGGGCGGCCACGCTGTCTACAAGGCACTGGAAGAAGGCCGCATGCGCATGGCCTACCAGCCTGTCATGGACATGATGTCGGGCAAGGTATCCTTCTTCGAATGCCTCATCCGCATGGTCGATAACGAAGGCAAGCTCGTAGCCGCTGAAAAATTCATCCCGTCCCTCGAGGAATTGGGCATGATGCGCCTTCTGGATTTATACAGCCTTCACAGCGCCATCCGCGAACTGGAAGGCTTTGGCGATATCCAGCTTTCCGTCAACGTATCCAACCAGTCGCTCATCGATGCCTCCTGGTTGCGCGCAGCTGTTTCGCTTCTGTCTGGCAAACCGCATGTGGCTAACCGCCTGATTATCGAGATCACGGAAAGCAGCGCCATGAACGATGTGGATGCCGCCTCCCGCGTTATCCGCACCCTCAAGGATCTGGGCTGCCGCATTGCACTTGATGACTTTGGCGCAGGCTCGACATCCTTCATGCAGCTTAAAAAGCTTGCGGTTGATATCGTCAAAATCGACAAAGCCTACATCCGTGACATCAGCGACCCTATCAACCACCTCTTCGTAACCTCGCTGCTGGCATTGGCCAACGGCATGGGCCTCAAAACGGTTGCCGAAGGCGCCGAAACGAAAGAGGAAGCGGAGATGCTCAAAATCGGCGGTATCAGCCACGTTCAGGGTTATGCCATCGGCTTCCCTTCTATCGAAAGATTGTGGCTGCCAAAAAACCACGAACAGCGCCTGCAGAAAAACGCAGGCTAGAAAAAAGGGGCCTTCAAGGCCCCTTTGTTTTGCTTGCCGGCTTGTGCTTACTGGATAAGCCCGCGAAGTTCTTCCTGAAGCTTCGTAATCGTCTGCTTCAGTTCACGCACTTTTTCATCGCGCGTCATCGGGCGTGCATTGCCGCCAGCTGCTGGTTTGGCTTCGGCCTGCTGCGCACCATTGGGGAACACTTTGAACGGCGAGAACATGTTCATGGTTTTGGAGAACATCTCGATGTTCTTGCGGTTCAGTTCCTCGAAGCTTTGGCCGCCCGGCATCATACCGGCTGGCATCATGCCCGCGAACGACTTGCTCATGGAGCTGCGCAAGGTTTCCTGATGGGCGACAAAGTTCTGCAGTGCCTGCTCAAGGTAGTTGGGTACAAGGCCTTGCATGCCGTCACCATAAAACTTGATGAGGGTGCGCAGGAAGTTGGGGGGCAGCATGCTCTGGCCGCGGGCTTCCTGTTCAACGATAATTTGCGTCAGCACTTGCTGCGTAAGGTCTTCGGTGGTCTTGGCGTCTTGAACGACGAACTCCTGACCTTCCTTGATCATCTCGCACAGGTCATCGAGCGTAACGTAAGAGCTGCGGCCGGTATCGTACAAACGGCGGTTCGCATATTTTTTGACGACAACAACATCATCTTTCCTCTTGCGCGGGCGTACCATCGCTGAATTCTCCTTGTGGCTGGAAATAATGTGATTTCGCCATTATATATGCACAAAACAGGCCAAAACAAAAGGGCGAATTTGGCGCAGCAAAATATGCCAAAGCAAAAACGGTCAAACACTGGGAATGCAGCAAGCAAAGGCGCGGGGAAAACCGTAAGGCCGCTGAATCTCCATTTATTGAATACGGCAAATGCACTGGCCGCGGCAGCTATCCCTTGGGCATCAGACCCCGCACAAAAAGAAGCCGCCCTCAAAGCCGTCAGCGACATGACCGAACAGATGCTTGCGGGCCTCAAGGCCTATCAGGCCACGATAGTGCAGCAGGGCAGGCAGCAGCGCCAGCATGTCTGGCAGGATGGCAGTACAAAATTGTTGCAGGTAAACCCCGCCGCGGGCAACGCCGCGCCGCCTGTGCTGCTTGTACCGTCGCTCATCAACCGCCACGACATTCTGGACCTTGACGCGCAACATTCCTTTGCCGAATTTTTGGCAGGGCAGGGATACGCGCCCTTCATACTGGAATGGGGGCAGCCCGCAGCAACCGAAAAAAAATTCCGCATTGATGACTACATACGTAACCGCCTCTATCCCGCGCTTGAAATGCTGCACAAAAAATATGGCCCCGTGCACGTGGTAGGTTACTGCATGGGCGGCACCATGGCGGCAGGGGCGGTAGCTGCCCTCGACAAACAAAATAGTGTTCGCAGCCTTACCTTGCTGGCAGCACCGTGGGACTTCGAGGCAGGCGATAAAACAGTAGCGCTGCGCATGCATGCCTTCACAAATGCTGCGGCAGGTGTAATGGAAGCAACGGGCACATTGCCCGTGGACTGGATACAGGCGCTCTTTGCATCCATCGACCCGCTATTCGCCTTCAACAAATTCCGTGCCTTCGCCGATATGAAACCCGATAGCCCCGAAGCCCGCCGCTTTATCATAGTGGAGGACTGGCTGAATGACGGCGTAGACCTTGCGGCCCCCGCAGCGCTTCAGGCCCTGCAGGAATGGTATGTAGACAACCAGCCTTATAACGGTGTCTGGACCATCGGCAGCAAAATGGTTGATGCCGAAAACATAAAGGTGCCCACACTGGTTGTTGCTGCCAGCAACGACAAACTGGTGCCTGCACAATCCGCCCTCGCCATCGTGCAGCAAATTGACGCATGTCAAAGCATGTCGCCTGAAGTCGGGCACATTGGCATGATGGCCAGCACACGCGCGGCAAAGCTTGTCTGGCAGCCGATTGCGGATTTCCTGAACTCAGTCACATAATAGCCGCATTGCAATATATTCTGTCCTTGCCGCTTGGCGGCGGCAGGGCTATTTTTCTGCGCAGATTCTTATAAAGGAGTTTCCCTCATGTCCGCTTCCAACGATCCTGTTGTTATTGTCGCAGCCAAACGCACGGCTGTAGGCGCGTTCCTTGGCACGCTAGCCGATATGCCTGCCCACCAGCTTGGCGCTACCGCCATCAAGGCGGCCCTGGCCGATTGCGCTGTAAAGCCCGAGGAAGTGGATGAAGTCGTGATGGGGCAAATCCTTACGGCAGCGGCAGGGCAGGGCCCCGCGCGGCAGGCAGCCATGGCGGCAGGCATCCCGCAGGATAAAACCGCCTACAACATCAACCAGCTATGCGGCTCGGGCCTGCGTACGGTGGCGCTTGGTTATCAGGCCATCGTAAGCGGCGACGCCGGTATCATGGTGTGTGGCGGGCAGGAAAGCATGAGCCTCGCGCCCCACGCCATGCACCTGCGCAGCGGCACCAAAATGGGCGACGGCAACATGGTCGACACCATGATCAAGGACGGCCTGTGGGATGCCTTCAACGGCTACCACATGGGTATCACCGCAGAAAACATTGCACAAAAATGGCAAATTACCCGCGCCGATCAGGACAACTTTGCGGCCACCAGCCAGCAGCGCTGCGAGGCCGCGCAAAAAGCCGGCAAATTCGATGCCGAAATCGTGCCCGTGACAATCAAGCGCAAAAAAGAGGAAATCGTCTTCAACAAGGATGAATTCGCCCGCGCTGGCGTCACGGCGGAGGGCATTGCCGCCATGAAACCCGCCTTCAAACCCGATGGCACCGTCACCGCTGCCAACGCATCCGGCCTCAATGATGGCGCGGCGGCATTGGTACTCATGCGCGCATCGGAGGCAAAAAAACGCGGCCTGAAGCCCTTCGCAAAAATCGCATCATGGGCAACCGCGGGCGTTGACCCCGCTGTCATGGGCACGGGGCCTATCCCCGCTTCGCAAAAGGCACTCGCAAAAGCGGGCTGGACGGTAGCCGACCTTGACCTCGTTGAATCCAACGAGGCATTCGCGGCACAGGCTTGCTGCGTTGTAAAGGAATTGAAGCTCGATCCTGCCAAGGTCAACGTCAACGGCGGTGCCATCGCCATTGGCCACCCTATCGGCGCTTCGGGCGCGCGCATCCTCGTAACACTGCTGCATGAAATGGCACGCCGTGATGCCAAAAAGGGCCTTGCAACACTGTGCATCGGCGGCGGTATGGGCGTGGCCATGTGTGTTGAACGTGACGCAACAATGGAATGGAAAAAGGTGGCCTGAGCCATGACCAAAAAAGTAGCTGTCGTAACCGGCGGTACACGCGGCATCGGCGCCGCAATATCCAAAGCACTGTTGGCTGAAGGCTATGCTGTGGCCGCCTCCTACCACGGCAACATCGATGCCGCCAACGCCTTCCGCGAACAAACGGGCGCAGGCGTCTTCAAGTTCGATGTCGGCAACTACAAGGAGTGTATGGAAGGTGTATCCGCAATCGAGCGCGAGCTGGGCCCCGTATCCATCCTCGTCAACAATGCCGGCATCACCAAGGACGGCATGCTGCACAAAATGGAACCCGATGCCTGGCACGCCGTGATGGAAACCAACCTAACGTCATGCTTCAACATGTGCCGCGCGGTTGTTGCAGGCATGCGTGAACGCAATTGGGGCCGCATCATCAACATATCATCCATCAATGGCCAAAAAGGCCAGTTGGGCCAAACCAATTACGCGGCCGCCAAGGCAGGCATGATAGGTTTTACAAAGGCGCTGGCTTTGGAAGGTGCCGCCAAGGGCGTGACAGTCAACGCAATCTGCCCCGGTTACATCGAAACCGAGATGACAGGCGCCATGAAACAGGAAGTGCTGGATAGCATCATCCGCACCATCCCCGTAGCCCGCATGGGTAAGCCGCAGGAAATAGCGGATATTGTGGCGTTTCTGGCCTCCGACAAGGCGTCGTTTATTACAGGCGCTACCATCACGGCCAACGGCGGCCAGTATATGGCATAACCCTTTGCCAATTCCGGCGAATGGGATACCATTTGCCCTATGGCTAGAAGCGCACCCATCCTAGAACGCCGTTTTTTCCCCGAAGGTCATCTGATCATCAAGGAAGGGGAGGATGGCGATCATGCGTACATCATCCAGTCCGGCTCCGTAAAAATTACCAAGGACAAGGGCGGCAAACAGGTTGAGCTGGCCAAGCTGTCGGTTGGCGATATCTTCGGTGAAACCGCACTTTTGTTTGATGAACCGCGTACCGCCACCGTCAAGGCAATCGAGGATTGCAACCTCATCATCATCACCCGCTCGGTGATGGAAGACAAACTCAAGGATAGCGACCCGACAATCCGCGCCATCGTCAAAATGATGAAAGAGCGCATCAAGGCCGCCAATACCGACCGCGTCGAGAAAACCGCGACCGACATCAAGGACGTCCACAAGCTTTTCAGTGACGCCTTCAAACTTGTCACCAGCTTTATGGATGTGTCCGACCGCAAGAACTTCCAGAACGAGGCATCCCCCATTATGCGCCAGTTCCTTGACCTGACGCAGACCTACCTAGAACGTTCCGGCAAATCCCGATAGTTCCTGCAAAATCGGCTTTTATTTCAGAGCCTTGATTCCGCCATCCAGCAACACCATAATCCCTCCATAAGCACGGAGTATGATTATGCAAAAAAAGAAGCTTCTTTTAATCGGCGCAGGCGTCACCGGTACATTGGTTGCGGCCATGCTGGTCGTCCCCAGTTTCATCGACTGGAGCAAGTACCAAAGCCTCGCGCAACAGAAGCTGCGTGAAGCAACGGGCTACGAACTCGCAATAGGCGGGGCGCTCCGTATCGGCCTTCTGCCCGCCCCGCATGCAAGCGTGCACGCCGTCACGCTCAGCAAGCCATCCGAAAAGGAAGCTTTCCTGACATTCGAGGACGCGGATGTCCGCCTCGCATTCTTCCCGCTGCTGACAGGGAAGGTGGAGGTAGCGTCCGTCACACTCGATAAGCCCGTCCTCACCATGGTCACTAAAAAGGATGGCAGCGATAACTGGAAACCAGCAACAGCAACGCAAGCCCCCCAAACCGATGCCGTAACAGGCGAGCCGATAAAGGCAGGCGCAGCCCCCGCGGTATCGATTGGCGCCCTCAAGGTGAAGGACGGCAAGGTCATCATCCGTGACGAAAAGGCAGGCACCAGCCAGACGGTCGAACTGAAGGATCTGGCAGTCAAAGCAGATACGCTTTCAGGCCCTTTCAATGTTGATGGCGTCATCGGATACGGCAACGCGCAATTTGATACCGACATCACGACAGGCGGCTACAGCAAGGGCGAGAGCCTGCCCGTGCAACTCAATGTTGCTGACAAAAATTCACGCGCAGCCATCAAGTGGTCCGGCGTTGTTTCAACAGGCGACACCCCTGAAATGCAAGGCGAGCTGGATCTCACGTATTCCGACTTGCCGGCGGTTCTGGCGGATATCGGCTACCCCGTAACGCTGCCGATCGCGCAAACAAAAACTCGCATCACCGGTATGCTGACAGCCAGCGCCGATAAATTCGTCCTCACCAACGGCAGCGTAGACCTAAGCGGCACGCGCATGGCCATGAAGGTCAGCGCAACCGGCCTCAAGTCAGGCCCGAAAAACATCGAGGCCGTTATCGACTCCCGCGATGTTGTCACGCTTGACCCCGTCATCGACAGTTTCCGCGAACTCGCCAAAAAATCCGATAACAAAAAGGACGATAAAAAGGAGGGCGCAAAGGCGGTCCCCGCCAAAGCGGCAGATTACAACATCGTAGCCGCATCATTTGAGTTGCCCGCCGACATGAAGGCGGATATCCAGCTTCGCGGCAAAGGTCTTGAATACGCCAACAAGAAAACAGGCGCCTTCGAATTCCACATGGGTGCGGATGGCGGCAAGGGCGATGCCAAGCTGGCCCTTGCTGATATCCCCGGCGGTGGCGATATCAATGTGACGGCAGGCCTTGTGGGCAAAGGTGCAATCGAGGGCAAAGCATCCCTTTCAATCGGTGCCCTGAAACAGGTCTTTGTGGACTGGCTGAAACTGGCCGATGCCAGTGCCTTTGAAAACCCGATGGTGCCTTACCGCATCGATACCGATGCCACGTTCAAGGCGCAGGGCCGCACCGTTACACTGGATGTACGCCCGCTGTCTATCGGTGAAACAAAACTCAACGGCACGATTGCCTATACCGCTGGCGCACGCCCGCTTCTTGCACTCAATCTTGATGCGAATATCTGGACGATGCCTGGCTCTAAACCCGCAAAGGCAGCGGAAGGCGAGGGCGATGCAGATGCCGCCAAAAAAGCGGAAACCAAGAAAGCGGATTTTGAATTCGAACCGCCGCAACTGCCCTTTGACCTGCAATTCAATATTGCACTGGGCCGCTTCGTAAACGGTGACACAACCCTGACCGATGTTAAAGCCGTAGGCGCTTATAACGGCAAAGGTGTTTCACTGACCAACGCAACCGCCAACGTAAACGGCGGCGCTGTAAGCCTTGCGGGTAGCGTGGCTGACCTCAAGGAACTCGGCGGTATTGATGTGACCGCAGGGCTCACCACCTCCGACCTCGAAAGCTTTGTAAAAGCCATGACGGGCAAACCGCTCGAGCTTTCAAAACGTGTTGGTGCCTTCAGCGGTAGCGCAAAGGCAAAAGGTGATAAATCAAAACTGAATGTCGATGCGGGCCTCAAGGCATGGGGCTTTACCGCACGTCTGGCAGGTGATGTGGCAGACCCCTTCAAGGCCGATATCCCGTCCACGGTCAACATGCGTGTGACGCACCCCAGCTTTGTGGAAGCGGTGCGCACGTTCTCGCCCGGTTTTGGTGACACGGGTGGCGCTTCAAAACCGATTGATGTATCGGGCGTTGTAAAAATCTCTGGCAAAACCTACGAGATTTCTGGCCTGAAAGGCTCGGTGGGTAACAGCGATTTTGCTGGCAGCCTGAAAGCCGATATGGAAGGCGCTGTGCCGTCCTTTACAGCGGACCTTACAAGCCGGATGCTCGATTTGGGCGCACTGGTAGGCGTTGACAGCAAAGGAGCTGCCAAAGCCTCCTCTGGCGGTGCTGCCGTGTCATCGGCCCCGTCTTCGACCGCGGCACCATGGTCGCGCGAACCGATGGATACGGGCTCGCTCCAATCCGCAAACCTCGATATCAGCTTCAAGGCGGGCACCCTTGTATACGGCACATGGGTGCTGGGTGATGCCGCCATCGAAGTCGGCCTCAAAAACGGTACGCTCAAGGCGCCCATTTCGGGCAATCTGTTTGGCGGCAAGTTCAGTGCCGATCTTGCGGCATCAAGCAGCGGCAAAAACACCCCGCTCTCTGTGGCCTTCAACGCCGATGCCAGCAACGTGAACGTGGCCCCCTTCCTGTCGGCATTGGCATCAACACCCAAAAAACTCGCCGATGGTACGGCCTCGGTTAAGGTTGACCTTAAAGGCGCAGGCATCAGTTCGGCAGCACTGGTATCCTCGCTTCAGGGCAAGGCCGATATCAACGCCTCCAAACCCATCATCTACGGCATGGATATCGACAAACTCGCAGCCGATATCGTGGAAGCATTTGATGGCGGCTGGAAAGGCGTGCTTGCAGGCTTTGCAACGGGCGGCCTTTCGGGCGGCCAGTCCGAATTCAAGGATATATCGCACAGCTTCCCCATCGCGGGCGGCGATATGGCTGTAAAAGACTTCACGCTCCAGACTCTCAACAGCAACGCAACGGTGGTATCCAACGGCACGGTCAGTTTCAGCCGCTGGATAATGGATGTGCAGTCCGACGTAAAGGTAACCCAGCCCAAGGATGTGCCGGTGGTTGGCATGCGCCTTGCGGGCCCGCTTAATGCGGCAACGAAGTCCATCAACTCCTCGGCGCTTGATAACCTGGTGCGCAGCAAGGTGCAAAGCGCCGTGGCCGACAAGCTTGGCGATAAACTGAAGGACAGCAAGGCAGGGGCCATCATCAACCAGTTCCTTGGTGGCGGCCAGCAACAGCAGGCACCGGCGCCTACGCCAACACCGGCGCCTGATGCTGCACCGGCAACGGCACCCACAACGCCTGATAGCGGCGCAACAGGGCAGGACGTACCGCTTCAAAATCAGGAACAGCCGCAGCAGCAACAGCCGCAACCAAGTGCGGAACAGCAGCTGCTTAACGGGCTTATCAACCAGCTGGCCCGCTAGAAAGAATTCAAAACCCGCCGTAAATGGCGGGTTTTTTATATCATCAGTTTGAATTCAGTTTCGCTTCAGCTTCCCGCCCTAACGTGGAATAATCCTTACATAGGATAGGAGATTCCATGCAAACCATTCTCAAATACACGGCACCATCCCGCTTGCTTCACTGGCTTATGGCCCTGCTGATTGCCGCTATGTTTACAACCGTCTGGGTTGCCGAGGACGCGCCCGAGTGGCTGGACCACACGCTCGTCAACATGCACAAAAGCTTCGGGATTGTACTTCTGGCCCTTATTGTTATCCGCATTGTGGCCCGTGTGGCATCCCCGCGCGTTGAGCCCATCAAGGCATCCCCTGCCATTCAGAAGGGCTCTCACGCTGTCCATGGCATTTTGTATCTGCTTTTAATAGCCATGCCGCTTTCCGGCTGGGCTTTCGTGTCTGCCTTCGGCCGTAAAATCGATTTCTTCACCCTGACCGAGCTTCCTGCCATCCTTGATACCAACAAGGAACTCGGCAAAGCCATCAAGGAATTCCACGAGATAGGCGCAAATCTGGTTCTGGTGCTGGTGATTGCGCACGTTGCCGCCGCCGCGTACCACCATTTCCTCCTCAAGGACAAACTGATGGACCGCATGCTCCCCTAATTCATAGGCAGTACCCCAACTTCAAAAGCCGCGGATATGCCCGCGGCTTTTTTTATGCTGTGTTCAGCTTCGTTTCAGTTAGCCCGCGTATTCAATACCTGTCGCATCAACAAACCAACAGGAGATCAGATATGCGCAAATCCCTCATCGCTCTTACACTCGTCATGCTCGCCGGTATCGGCAACGCCAACGCAGCCGACTACACGATAACATCGAAAGACGGAAAGTTTGACCCCGCTGCCATCACCGTTCCCGCAGGCCAAAAAATCAAGCTGACGGTCAAAAACGAAAGCAAGGACGTCGTCGAATTCGAAAGTTATGACCTCGACCGTGAACAGAAAATCCAGCCCGGTGAATCGACTGATATCTACGTAGGCCCTCTCAACGCTGGCGAATACCCGTTCTTCGATGACAAGAACGAAGACGCCAAAGGCACCATCACCGCACAATAAACAGACCGAAAGACAAACAGATGAACAGCATCAAGAAAATCACTTATCTGTCTGCCTGCGCGCTGGCTTTGTTTACGGCCCAGGCAAAAGCGGATGATATCTCGGTAACGGCTCCGCGCGTAGATAAGGGTGAGATGTCGGTTGAGGCAAAACTCAACTACGATGTCGATAACAATGCAGCTCAAGATCAGTATTTCTCGCAAGTATACGGCCTCGAATACGGTGTGACGGATTATTGGGCAACCGAACTTGCAGGTGAGCTGGAAAAAGACCCCGGCGCTGATTCTTCCCGCCTGACCAACATCAAGTGGGAAAACCTGATAGTGCCTTTCAAGCGCGGTGAAAACTGGGCCGATATAGGCGTGGAACTGGAAGTTGAAAAGGCCGCCCAAAGTGGCGACCCCAACAACATCGAAGCCAAATTCCTCGTTGAAAAGGATGTCGGCAACTTTGAAAACATTGCCAACTTGAAGATCAATCGCGAATTCGGGCCGAATGCCGCAACTGGTATCGGGCGTGGTTTGGCGCTACATACATCCTACCGCCTCGACGAAAAATTCGAGCCTGGTCTGGAATATCACGCCGATTTCGGACAATCCTCGGATAACCTCTCTTTCAACGAGCAGGACCATAAATTCGGCCCCGTTGTAAAAGGCAAAATAGCTTCGGTGAAATACGATACCGGCATCCTTTTTGGTGTATCGGACGCTGCCGCCGATACAACGGCAAAGCTCAATCTGGAGTATGAGTTTTAATAGGTGTAGTCTGGTCCGGCCGGTACCCCTCAACCGGCCGGATTGATTATTGCAGGGAAGGATGGAATGCGAATTCTGATTGTCGAAGATGATATGGCCATCGGCACCAGCCTTAAAAAGGGTCTGGGCTACAACGGTTATGCGGCCGAGCATGTGGCAAGCGGCGCCGAGGCACTGACTGCCATCGAAAACGACGCCTTCAATATCCTGATACTCGATATAAACCTGCCCGATATGTCGGGCATCGAAGTCCTTAGGAAAATACGTGCCGATAAAAAACTGGCGTCACTGCCTGTCATTTTACTGACAGCCCGCGACGGTACGGACAACAAGGTAAAGGGCCTTGATGCCGGCGCCGATGACTACATGACAAAGCCCTTCGATATTCAGGAACTGCTGGCCCGTGTGCGCGCATTGTCCCGTCGCGGTGGCCAGCCTGCTGAAGCCGATAACATCTATCGTGCCCGCGATATCGAACTGGATATGGCCGCCAAACGCGCCAAAAAAGCTGGCGAAAATGTAGTGCTGACCGCAAACGAACTGAAGGTCCTGAGCCTGCTGATGGAAAGGCCGGGCCACTTGGTTGGCAAGGCAACCCTTGAAGAAGCCCTCTACGGTTGGGATGGCGAGGTGGATAGCAATACGGTGGAAGTGACCATCTATAACCTGCGCAAAAAGCTCGGGCGCGACAGCATCAAGACAATGCGCGGCATAGGCTATATGGTCCAGCCATGAAGCCCGCATCCATATCCGCGCGCCTGCTTGTAAGCCTTGCGCTTCTGTTTGCCCTTACGGTTTTTCTGGCAACCGCATTGGCCGTACACAGTACGCACCACCGCATCGATGCCGATTACGATTCCCAGCTGATAGCCGAAAGCCACACCATCCTGATGTTCGTCCATGAGGACCTTGAGGAAAACGGCCAACTGGATAATTACAAACTGGATTCCGCCGTACTGTCATTTTTGCCTGAAGAAGAACGTGCGCTGCACGAATACGTGCGCTGGCGCGGCTTGCGTATCTGGAAAAACGGCAAGCTGGCCGCACAGTCCGAGGGCGCAAAGGATTTGGGCTTCCCTATGGCCCCCACAGGTTTCAGTGAAGCCATGCACGGGCAGGATAAATGGCGCATCTACGCAATTTCCATGCCCACCGCAGGCATTGTTGTCGAAACGATGGAAAACCTGAGCAATCGCGACAGGCTCATCAGCGACATCATCGAGGAAATGACGGAACCGGCCATAGCCCTGCTTCCCGTACTCGGCATTCTTTTGTATGTGGCTGTATGGTTCGGGTTGCGCGGTGTGCGCCGTATGGCCCACCAGCTTGCAAGGCGCGCCCCCGATGACATGGCACCCCTGAAGGGCGACCTGCCGACTGAGCTCCGCCCTCTGCAAAAATCCCTCAACAGCCTGCTTTCCAGGCTGGAAAACAGCATTACCCGCGAGCGTGAATTCATCGACAACGCTGCGCACGAATTGCGTACCCCGTTGGCCGCCATGCGCCTTCAGGGCCAGCTGATAGACCATGCCAAAACGGATGCGGAAAGGGCAGATGCTGCAAAAAGCCTCATCGAAACAATCGACCGTACATCAACGCTGTTCAACCAGCTTCTCACGCTTTCCCGCATCCAGCACCAGAAACTCGAGGCGCAGTCCCTAGCGCTGGCAAATATAGTGCGCGAAGTGGTGTCCGAACGCGCACTTCTGGCCGCTGAAAAGGATATCGATATCTCGCTCGAAGGGCCCGAGGATGCTGCCGCAAACGCGCAGCCCGATATGCTCAAAATCCTGCTCGGAGTCCTGATTGATAACGCCATACGATATACGCCAGCGGCAGGGCGCATTGCCATTACGGTAGATAACGGCAAAATCGATATCCGTGATAACGGCCCCGGTATACCGGAATCCGAACGTGAAAAGGTTTTTGAACGTTTTTACCGCGCGCGCCGCGACCAGCAGGGCAGTGGCCTCGGCCTTGCGATTGCAAAACAGGTCTGCGATTTCCTGAAAGCGGATATAGCCCTGGGGCAGGGGCTGGATGGTGCTGGCCTAGGCGTCAGCCTTGTGTTCAAGGATGAACACGCGCACCGCGCTTGAAAGGTTGCGGCCCCCGCGCGTGGCGTCAATCTCCTCGACCAGTTTTTGAAGGCTGCCGCCGCGCTTTTGCAAGATGCGCTCCAGCACGGCCCAGAACTCCGCCTCAAGCGTGATGCTGGTGCGGTGCCCCTTGAGCGTGACAGAACGCTTTTTCAAAACAGTCTGAGGACGGCATGTGTGGCCGCATCTGCCTGCGTCAGTACTCTGGTTTCGTGATCCATAAGGGCAATCTCGGCGTTTGCGGCCGCACAGGCTGCCAAAAGCGCGACCATACGGGCATCGGATAGCGGCTGGCCTTCCGACAGGGTACTCATCGCCTCGGAGAGCGCGTGCATGAAGGCCGCCTGCATCGGCGGTTGCCCGTGGGCCATCGAATCCAGTGCATCCGCCCGCTTCCGCAGGGTACCGGATGTAAGGGCTCCCATCTCGGCCTCGCCCAGAAAAATGCGGGATAGATTGGAATAGCGCTGCAATTCGGCGGGTTTCATCATCTTAGTCCCTCGGCTTCACCATATCGGCGGGGTTGATCCACGATTTGAATTTGGCTTCATCCAGAAGGCCAAGCGCCTTGCCGGCATCCAGAAGCGACGTGCCTTCGTGGTGCGCTTTTTTGGCGATTTTGGCAGCGCTGTCGTACCCGATATGCGGGTTAAGCGCCGTGACAAGCATCAGGCTTTCATGCAGCAGCTTGTCGATGCGCTGGCGGTTGGCTTCAATGCCCGCCACGCAGTTGTCGGTGAAGCTGCGGCACGCATCCGCAATCAGGCGGATGGATTGCAGCGTATTGTAAATAATAACGGGTTTGAACACGTTGAGTTCAAAATGCCCGTTGGAACCACCAACGGTAACAGCAACGTGGTTGCCCATCACCTGTGCGCAAACCATGGTCATGGCCTCGGACTGCGTGGGGTTGACCTTGCCGGGCATGATGGATGAACCGGGCTCGTTTTCGGGCAGCGATATCTCGCCAATCCCGCAGCGCGGGCCGGAACCAAGCAAACGGATGTCGTTTGCAATTTTCATCAGCGACACGGCAAGGGTGTTAAGCGCGCCGTGCAGTTCAACCAGCGCGTCATGCGTGGCCAGCGCCTCGAATTTGTTGGGCGCTGTCTGGAAGCCGATGGCCGTAGCCTCGGATACCTTTTTGGCAAACAGCTCGGCAAAGCCTTTCTTGCAGTTGATGCCCGTGCCAACGGCCGTACCGCCTTGGGCCAGTAAAACAAGGCGCGGCATGCAGGCGTTCACGCGCTCGATGCCATACGCGATTTGCGCGGCATAGCCTGAAAATTCCTGCCCCAGCGTAACCGGCGTCGCATCCTGAAGGTGCGTACGGCCAATCTTCACAATGTCCATGAATTCCTTGGCTTTGGCGTCAAGCGCCGCATGCAGGTGCTGGAGGCCCGGCACAAGTTCATGCACCACCTGTTCGGCCGCTGCAATGTGCATAGCCGTGGGGAAACTATCGTTCGAGGACTGCCCCATATTGACGTGGTCGTTGGGGTGGACAGGCTTTTTGGAACCCATCTCGCCGCCCAGAAGCTCGATCGCGCGGTTGGAAATAACCTCGTTCACGTTCATGTTGGTCTGCGTGCCCGAACCCGTTTGCCAGACAACCAGCGGGAAGTTGCCATCAAGGGTACCGTCAATCACTTCATCGGCTGCTTGGGTAATGGCGGTGGCAAGTTTGCCATCCAGCGCGCCCAGCTCGGCATTGGCCAATGCCGCGCATTTTTTGAGGATACCGAAAGCGCGGATAAGCGGCTTGGGCATCGTTTCCCCGCCGATCTTGAAGTTCTGGAGGCTGCGTTGCGTTTGCGCCCCCCAGTACTTGGCTGCATCGACTTCAATCGGGCCGAAGGAATCGGTTTCGGTACGGATGGCGGGCATGGCAGGGGCTTTCTTTTGCGCGGTCATAACTGTCCTCTTGTTCAAGGAGGGTTTTAAGCCAGTTTCGCACGAAAACCAAGGGGTTCCGATGGCCATGGATTGGCGCGGGCTTCCGCAATCAGTTGCCGTATCCGTGCATCCAGCGGGATGTCATTTACCGTATATCCCTCGTAATCCTGCGCATCCCACGCAATATTGGGGCTGCGGGCGAGGGCCGTAGCCGTGCGGTAGGCAGCCCGCAGGCGCTTGCCGTCACGGTTGGCAAGGGCAAGGTCGGTTTTGACGGCCTGAATCATCAGCGGCGTAAAACGCCCCCAATCCCGCGGGCGCGGGCGGTTGATGGCTGCCCCCGCACAGAGGCCGAGGCCATGGGCCGCCGTTTCGCTTTCGCCTTCAATCGCTCGCCAGATGGGCTGTACAAAAGGCTCGTGCGCCTCGTCCTGCATGATACCGCCTTGCGACATATCCATCGCCAGCATCTGCTCGCCATACGGGAACAACATGTAATCCTTGGCGTATCGTGCCCAGTAAAGCTGGGGTAACCGCCCCTCGGAATCAGGCACGTTAAACCGCACACCGACGTTGCGGGCCAAAAAATGTGCCATCTCGACCGAGCGCACCGCATGCGCGGGCGTAATAAACGCCGCATCCGATGACCCGAGCCAGAAAAAGAAGCTGGGCACATTCAAATACGGCCTGATTTGCGGGCCTGATAACAAAAGATGTTTCATCGCGCGCTCAAGGTCGTCATCCGCAACCGCACCTAGGAACTGGAAGATAGGCCGCCCCATCAGGATTTTGACGCCCTTGAGCTCGGTAAAACGCGGCACATCAGGCGCATTGAAAAACGTGGGGCCAAGCGTGCGGATATACGCGCCGTCCCGCTTGTCGGCATAAAGCATGAAGGCTGCAAGGCTAAGCCCCGCAGGGTCGGGGCGCGGTGCGTCCTCATCAGGGTCGGGGTCAAAAATGGTGCGGGCAGGGGCGGCTACGGGCTGCTCTGCGCCCATGGCGGCAACGCGTTTGGCCAGTTCTTCACACAAGTCAACAACAACACGTTTTTGCGACATGTTTTTCCCGTCCCTGTTGGCTTATTTTTTTTATTTTCTAGAAGGTGGAAAAATCACCGCGTTCTGTCAAGACAGAACCGTAACATGCCCCATTTTACGGCCTGCCTTGGCTTCGGCCTTGCCGTAGTCGTGCACATGCGCTTTGGGGTTTTTGAGCAGCGCCGGTATTTGCGCGATATCCTCGCCCAGAAGGTTCGTCATCACGGCATCCGCATGCCGTGCAAAACTGCCAAGCGGCAGCCCCGCAACCGCGCGCATATGCTGCTGGAATTGCGAGCAGCCGCACGCGTCCATCGTCCAGTGGCCTGAATTGTGGGGGCGCGGCGCAATCTCGTTGATCAGCAAACGCCCGTCCTTGGTCACGAACATCTCGACACCCAAAACGCCAACCAGCCCGATTTTAACGGCCAGTGTTTCGGCCAGCTTTTGTGCCTCGTCCAGAAGCGCAGGCGTAACCCCTGCGGCAGGCACCGTGGATGTATGGAGGATGTGATCCTTATGGACATTGAGGGAAGGGGCATAAGACCCGACAGCCCCAAAAGTATCACGCGCCACGATAACCGAAATCTCGCACGCGAAATCAACCAGTTCCTCCACAATCACGATATCCGCTTTCAGCTTGGCAAAAGCGGCATCGGCATCGTTGATGGAACGGATGAAGCTCTGGCCCTTGCCGTCATATCCAAACCGCGTTGTCTTGATAATACATTGGCTTGCACCCCAGCCTTGCATGACGGCCTGAATATCGGCGCCGCTGCGCGCGGGCGCAAAACGCGTTGTCGGCAGGCCGTAATCGTTCATCGCGGTTTTTTCGGCAAGGCGCTCCTGCGCGATACCCAGCACATGCGATGACGGATAAACAGGCTTTAGTGTTTCAAGATACTTCACTGTTTCGACAGGAATATTCTCGAACTCATAAGTAATTGCATCAACGCTGTCGGCAAACTGTTTCAGGGCCGCTTTGTCGTCATACGCGGCGAC
>JAGWXJ010000148.1 GCA_018969935.1 Alphaproteobacteria bacterium
AGCACTTCAGAAAAGATTAGCAGCAGGATGGTGATGATAACCGTTGCGTAAATAATACCCTGCGGCCCCGCAATCTTGATAAGCACCGATGTGGCAAGCGCCGACATCAGCGTATTGACGATATTGGAACCAAGAAGAATGGCGCCGATCATTTTATCGCGGCTGTCGCGCAGGCGGTTAACAAGCGCGGCACGTTTGTTGCCGTCTTTTTCAAGGGCGTGCATGCGCGCGCGGGATGCACCTGTAAGCGCGGTTTCGGCAGCCGAAAAGAATGCCGATAGCAAAAGCAGGATGGCGATAGCCCCCACGAATTCCAGCCCGTTCCAGTTTACTTCGCCAAGATCAATGCTTTCCATCAAGTCCTCATGGAGGCCGCAAGAGCCTCTTTAACCAGTGCTATATCCGCTTCACGGCTGACAAAAGCGTGGCCGATACCGCGGCTAAGGATAAACGTAAGCTTGCCGCCTATGGCTTTTTTGTCGTGCCCCATAAGGCCCACAAGCGCATCGGGCGTTGTTGCAGGGAAGTCCTTGATATCGGCAATGCGTGTCGGCATGCCAAGGCGCTGCATGTGCGCGGTGGCGCGCGCGGCATCAGCAGCCGTGCAAAGTCCCATGCGGACCGATGTATCAAAGGCAAGAGCCATGCCTATGGCCACGGCCTCGCCGTGCAGCAGGCGGCGGTCGTAGTTGCAGGTGGCCTCAAGCGCATGGGCAAATGTGTGCCCGAAGTTGAGAAGCGCGCGCACGCCGCCCTCGCGCTCGTCGGCAGCAACGACTGCGGCTTTGGCAGCGCAACTGGTGGCAACCGCATGGGCAAGCGCGCCATCATCCCGCGCCATGACCTTGGCCCCGTTGGCCTCAAGCCATTCAAAAAAGCCTGCATCGCGTATGAACGCGTATTTCACGATTTCGGCATAACCTGCGCGCATGTGCCGGTCGGGCAGGGTATCCAGCGTGGTGTTGTCTATCAGTACCAAAACGGGCTGGTGGAAGGCGCCGACAAGGTTTTTGCCCTGTGGGGCATTGATGCCCGTTTTACCGCCCACCGATGAATCGACTTGCGAAAGCAGGGTTGTAGGTACCTGCACGTAATCAAGCCCGCGCAAGGTAATGGCCGCGGCAAAGCCGCCATGGTCACCGGCAACGCCGCCGCCCAGTGCCACCACCAGCGACTTGCGGTCGAGCCGTGCCTCAAGCATAGCATTCACCGTCTGCTGGAGTACGGGCCACGATTTGGCATCCTCGCCTTCCGGCAACGTAATGCTTTGAAAGGAATATCCTGCTGCACTTAAAGCGGATTCTAGGGCCTTGGCATGGGCATCTACCTGCGCATCGCGCACAATGAAAATGCGGCGTTCGCCAAAACGGTCTTTTAAGAGGGCGCCTGCACGGGCAAGGCACCCGCGCTCGATCAGAATGTCGTAATCGCGCGTGCCATCAAGGCTGACGCGCAAACTTTGTGATGCTACTGCGGCCATTTCTTCAATCCGTCTATGATGCGGTCTACCACATCGGTGTCCCGCCCTTCGTCCGAACGCACCATAAAGGCCGCGGCCTCCTGATACAAGGAACCGCGTTTTTGTAACAACCCGTCAAGGATGGTCGTGGGGTCACCGTTATTAAGTAGGGGGCGCGCATCGCTGCCCGCGCAGCGGCGCACAAGCTCTGATGTAGCGGCCTGCAACCAAACTGGTATGGCCTTGGCTTTCAGCAATTCCAGCGTTTTGGGGTTGGTAACCGCCCCGCCGCCCGCACCGATCACAATGGCAGGCCCTGCAAGCAGGCTTTCAAAAGCCTCGTACTCGCGTTCCCTGAAGGCGGGTTCGCCGTGGCTGGCAAAATAATCGGCAATGCGGCACCCGATGGCAGCCTCGATAACGGCATCGCTATCGGTAAACGGAATCCCGAGGCGCTGGCCCAAAAGGCGGCCTATATGGGTCTTGCCCGCCCCCATCATACCAATCATGACAACGGGGCGGGGGAGGGCCGTTTGTGCCACATTTTGGTCACAATTGGCGGATTTTTGCGGATTTGGGGAAGGGCGGTCTTGCATCGTACAAAGGGTTATGCCATGAAAGGCCGTTCGAATAGAAGCGTTCTGTTCAAAGAACACATAACCTTAATTGATTGGAAGCGAGTTACCATGTCTGAACAAAACAACAGCAAAACATTCATCGTCGGGATCATCATCTTCGTCCTGCTCGTGATCGGTGGTTTTGCTTTCTTCGCAAAGAAGGAAGTGCCTGTAGATCAAGCCGCAGTTGAAGCAACTGTTCCTGCTGATGGCGCTGCCGCTCCTGAAGCCGCTCCGGCTCCTGAAGCTGCTGCTCCGGCCCCTGAAGCCGCTCCGGCTCCTGTTGCCGCTCCTGAAGCCGCTCCGGCTCCTGAAGCTGCACCGGCCCCTGCTGCTCCTGAAGCTGCTCCTGCCCCTGCCGCTCCTGAAGCCGCTCCGGCTCCTGAAGCTGCTCCGGCCCCTGCTGCTCCTGAAGCTGCACCGGCTCCTGAAGCCGCTCCGGCTCCGGCCCAGTAATCTGAAATTAATTTCACGGGAACGCCCTGCCCCTCGAAAGGCGGGGCGTTTTCATTTCCCCCAAACTCCTTTACACATTAGGCCATGTGGATTCTCAGACTGACATTTATTGCCCTTATGGTTGCAGCCGCCCCCGCCGCTGCATTGGCTCAAAGCTCGCGCGACCTTGAAACGCGCGGCACACTGACTGCCGACAACGGCCAGCTAGCGCCTAATGTATGGGCCGGTGTCAGCCGTACGGATGCCCTGCAACTGGTGGATGCAATCCCCACCCGCATGGTCAGCCCCATTTATTACGATCTCGCGCGCAAGCTTCTGTTGTCCGATGCGCCTGCATTCCCCGCCGAAAAACAGGCCCCCGCAGATAAAGACAAAAACGCCCAAAATCAGGCCCCGCGCCCCGATATGCTGATTGCGCGTATTGACAAGCTTCTGGGCCTCGGCGCCTTGCGCGATGCTCAAAACCTCTATGATTCCGTAGTTGATGAGCCTGATAACTTCGACCTCGCCTACCGCGGCCTCCAGATGCTCATGCTCCGTGGCCAGCTTTCTGCCGCCTGCCTTGATTTGCAGGCCATGCAGTACCGCCTTGGCGCCGATGACCGCTGGAAGGAATTTAACCGCTTCTGCCGCATCCGCTTCGCAACAGGGGCCGAGCACGACAAGCTGCTCTCGGAATCCAAGTTCACCGCGCTACCCATTATCGATAAGGCGTTGCGTAACCAGCTTCCTGCCAAAACCACCAGCCTGACAACCGAGCAACTGGCCTATACCGTTGCCATGGGCAATATCGGCCCCGATAGCGTATCCACGCTGGCATCCAAGGCAGGCGCCATGCAGCCGCTGCTGCTGACGGTCCTCCTGAACCTCGATACGCCGGAGGCAGTACCCCAAAAAACCTGCCTCGCCATCGAGGCGGTACGCCGCGGCCTCATGCCCACGCGTGACCTCATCACCCTTTACGAAAAGCCGCACTATGAAGCGGCCCTTTTGCTGGATGGCGTCGGGACATCCCCTGCAGCGGCCAATATTCACCCCTGCATGATTCCCACGGTTCTTTATCAGCGAATCGCCTCAAACCTGAAAACCCCGCTGCGCGATAAGGCCATCCGCGAGGCGCTGGACGTCATGAAGGACCTCCCTGACGCCGCTTTCTGGCCCATGGCGCTTTATTTCCGTGATTTCGATGTGAAGGCAGCGGCCAATAAGCCCTATTTGTGGCGTGTTTCCCGCATTGTGGCCTACGAAAAGGGCGATCTGCCTGAAAACTGGCAATTCGGCTGGGGTGCCAAGGGCGGGGA
>JAGWXJ010000012.1 GCA_018969935.1 Alphaproteobacteria bacterium
TGCCTTGATGTCGCCGCCCGCGCAATAAGCGCGGCCACCCGCGCCCGTAACTAAAATGGTACGGTTTTGGTTCTCTTTCAAAATCCCGCGAAGCCCCGTAATCATGGGGTGCGAAAGCGCATTCAGCGCCTCGGGCCTGTTCAGCGTAACATGGACAATCGCGCCGCGATGGTCTAATAAAAGGCCGTTTTCTTCATATAGCGAGGCTGTCATGAACGTCCTGTCACCCAAATCATGGTTCAAACCTACACGTCATTCCACGAATGACAAGGCCGCACACGGTAGCCCCGCCTTCCCCTCCACCCGCATGCGCCGCAACCGCGGCACGGATAGCATCCGCAAACTTGTGCGCGAAACCACCATCGAACCCCAACACATGATCCTCCCCCTCTTTGTGGAGGAAACACTGGCCGAGCGCACACCCATAAGGTCCATGCCCGGCGTCTACCGCGAAACCGAACAAAGCATCGTGAACATCGCGAAGGATGCGCAAAGCGCGGGCTTAGGTGCCGTCATGCTGTTTGGCGTAAGCCACCACAAGGATAATACGGGCAGCGATTCCATGCGCGCAGGCGGCCTCCTTGACCGCATGGTCCGCCGCGTAAAAGATGCCTGCCCCGAACTGGTGGTTATCGCCGATGCCTGCTTTTGCGAATACACTGACCACGGCCATTGCGGCCCCCTGACCCACGACGGCTGCGTGGATAACGACGCCACCATCGAGAACATCGGCAAACAGGCCGTGATCGCAGCCAAGGCTGGCGCCGATATCATTGCCCCATCAGGCATGATGGATGGCCAAATCGCCGCTATCCGCGAAGCGCTTGATGATGCAAACTTCATCAACACACCCATCATGGCCTATGCCGCCAAATACGCCTCCTGCTTCTACGGCCCGTTCCGTGAAGCTGCTGGTTGCAGCCTCAATAAAGGTGACCGCAAAACCTACCAGATGGACCCCGCAAACGGCGATGAAGCCCTGCGTGAAGTCGCACTCGATATCAACGAGGGCGCGGACATGGTGATGGTAAAACCGGGCCTGCCCTACCTCGATGTGCTTTACCGCGTGAAGGAAACCTTCGGCATGCCCACCTTCGCCTATAACATCTCGGGCGAGTACGCGATGCTCAAGTTCGCAGCCGAGGCAGGCGCACTGGATTACGAGAAAGCCGCACTGGAAATGATGCTCTGCTTCCGCAGAGCTGGGGCCGATGGCATTCTGACCTATGCAGCCCTCGATGTTGCAAAGCAGCTCTAAAATTCCATAAGGCGGTATTTAGGCTTTTCTATTAACGGGTTATCAACCCTTCTGTGTTGCTCTAGTATGAGTAACTCAAAATGGGCCCCCGTAATGACTTCAGATAAAGACATCCGCGACCAGCGCGACCGTTTCCTCGGTTTCGCCTTTGCAGGCGCGGACCTCATGCTGGAAGTGGATTCCGATGGCACCATAGTATTCGCGGCTGGCGCCGCGCGCGGCCTTACCGGCGCAACCGACGGCAAACTGACAGGCAAAAACGTATCCGAGATTTTCGCACCGCGTGATCGTGGGCTCATTGGCTCCCTCCGCGCATCTGCCAAACCGGGCCTTCGCTTCGGCCCCGTACTCGTAAACCTGAACGAGGAACAAACAAACCTCCGCAAGGCCATGCTCTCGGGCGTGGCCATGCCTGATAAGCCTGGCACCGTATATCTTACAATTGCCAAAGGCGCCCTCTCGCAAGTCAGTGATGCCAAATCGGAAAGAGCAACATCCGAAAGCGCCCTGCTGGATAAGGAAACATTCGCCGAAGCCGCAATGGAGATGATGGCGGCCTCCGACACGCTTGGCCAGAAACTGGCCATGACCTTCGTCGATTTGCCCGACACCAAAAATTTCAAAGGAAAAATCGGCTCGGAACGCTGGGCTTCCTTCAAGGACAACATCTCGACAATGCTGCGCACTTACGCAGCCGATGGCCGTACGGCAGCCGCACTCGATGACGGCCGCTTTGGCCTCGTGCATGGTGAAAACATAACGCCAGATGCCATCCAGAAAAACATCGAGGCCATGAGCCGCGATATCGACCCCGAAAAGAAAGGCGTCACAGCAACCGCCAAGGCTGTCGATCTTTCTGACGATACGCTATCGGAACGCGAACTCGCACGCGCCGTCATGTACACCATCAACCAGTTTGAAAAACAGGGTAGCGCCTTCAACATCCTCAACCTCGAGGGCGGCTTCGAAAACTTCCTCGCGCAAAACGCACAAAAAATTTCCGATTTCAAACAGATCATCAACCAGTCGCGTTTTGATTTGAAGTTCCAGCCCATCATCAACATGAAGGATGGCAGCGTCGCCTACTACGAAGCCCTTGTGCGTTTTGCAGACGGCAAATCGCCATACGATGCCATTGTTTTCTGTGAGGATGTGGGCCTTAGCCCCGAGCTGGATTTGGCCATCTGCGGCAAAGTCATAAACTACCTTGTCTTCAACGCACCCAACAAACAGGTAAAAATTTCGGTCAACCTGTCTGGTGTATCAGTCCAGAACGAACGCTTCGTCGAAAAACTGCGCAACAAACTCGAGCCGCATCTGAAATCCGACATTCCGAAGCGCATGATTTTCGAAATCACCGAGAGCAGCCAGATAAACGACCTCGATAAAGTGAATAGCTTCGTGCGCGCATTACAGGATGACGGGTTTAAAGTCAGCCTCGATGATTTTGGCGCCGGCTCCGCTTCTTTCCAGTACCTGCACAAAATCCACGTGGATTCAGTCAAAATCGACGGTCAGTATATTATGAACATTCTGACCTCGCAGCGTGATCAGGCCATGATCTCCAACCTCGTACGCATGTGCTCCGATCTTAAAGTCGGCGTAGTGGCCGAACGCGTTGAAACAAAAGAGCACGTGGATCTGCTCAAAAAAATGGGCGTGGAGATGGGGCAGGGCTACTACTTTGCAAAGCCGCTTGATGCCCCCACCTATCAAGCAAAAGCAATCTAATATTTTCCCTATAATACTTACGAATAGGTAACTCTTTCACCGCTATCATATATGCGTGTGCACTAGCTTTGCTCGTAGTCACTGCATAAAATTTTAGGTATAATGTGATTTGCTTAAGGCGTTCGCTTTATTCCGTTAAATCAGCATCCTAGAGGCAATATGGACGATCTCATTGTCGAGTTTTTAACCGAAACCAATGAATCGCTGGCCGCCATTGACGTCCAGCTCGTCAACCTTGAGCAAAACCCGAACGACAAAAACCTCCTCGGCTCCATCTTCCGCCTGATGCATACAATTAAAGGGACTTGCGGGTTCCTTGGCCTGCCTCGCCTTGAAACAGTTGCCCACCGTGCCGAGAACGTGATGGGCCGTTTCCGTGACGGCTCTCTTGAAGTCACGCCCGATTACGTCACGCTCATTTTTGAATCCATTGACCGCATCAAATACATCATCGGCGAACTGGAAGCCAACGGCAAGGAACCCGACGGCGCCGACACCGACCTCATCGAAAAACTGGACGCCGTATTCGAAGGCCGCGATCTTCCGCAAAAAAGTGCAGCACCTGCTGCCGAAGTACCAAAACCTGCTGCCCCCGTTGACCCGCTTCAGGCGATCTGGGATTCAATCCCCGCCCCCGCTGACCCAATTGCGGCCGCCCTCAGCATCCCGTCTCAAAACGATTCCAAACCTGCAGCCCCTGAAGCACCGGCCCCCGTGGCTGCAGCACCGGCTGCCAAACCCGCCGAGGCACCTAAGGCCTCCGCCAAGGAAGAAGACCACACCGCCAAGGAATCCTCGGTCGCAAACCAGACCCTGCGCGTCAACGTCGATGTCCTTGAAAACCTGATGACGCTGGTATCCGAGATGGTGCTCACACGCAACCAGCTCCTCCAGATCATGCGTACCTCGAAGGAGAGCGAGTTTGCAGCACCCCTGCAACGCCTCAATCATGTTGTTTCCGATTTGCAGGAAGGCGTGATGAAAACGCGCATGCAGCCTATCGGCGCCGCATGGTCCAAACTGCCACGCATCATCCGCGATCTCAGCCACGAACTCGGCAAGAAAATCGAACTCGTCATGATCGGCGAGGAAACGGAACTCGACCGTCAAGTCCTCGATCTCATCAAAGACCCCCTCACCCACATGGTCCGCAACTCCGGCGACCACGGCATCGAAAAACCGGCCGACCGCCAGATGGCTGGCAAGCCCGAAACAGGCAAGATCATCCTGCGCGCCTTCCATGAAGGCGGCCACATCATCATCGAAATCAAGGACGATGGTCGCGGCCTGAACACTGCGCGCATCAAGGCAAAAGCCATTGAAAAGGGCATCGCCACCGCCGACGAACTGGCGAACATGACGGACAAGCAAATCCATCAGTTCATCTTCGATGCCGGTTTCTCGACAGCTGAAAAAATCACCTCCGTATCAGGTCGCGGCGTCGGTATGGATGTTGTGCGCACGAACATCGAAAAAATCGGCGGCACCATCGACCTTACGTCCGAAGAAGGCAAAGGCTCCACCTTCACAATCAAAATCCCGCTGACACTGGCCATCGTGTCCGGCCTTATTGTTGAAGCCGCTGGCGAACGTTACGCAATCCCGCAGCTTTCGGTGCAGGAATTGGTGCTGGCTTCCGACAAAGGGGACAACCGCATCGAATACATCAACGGCACACCCATCTTCCGCCTGCGCAACCACTTGCTGCCGCTTGTCAGCCTTCAAAAGTTGCTCAAGCTGCCTGACGCACCGTCCAAAGTGGTCGCAAAAAACGGCAACCGCGGCGGCAACGCAAACAACCGCTATATCGTTGTCACAAAAGTGGGCGGCTATGTATTCGGCATCATCGTTGACCGCGTCTTCGACACTGAGGAAATCGTGGTGAAACCGGTCGCCAAAATGCTCTCCCATATCGAGCTGTTCTCGGGCAACACCATCCTTGGCGATGGTAGCGTCATCATGATCCTCGATCCGGGCGGCATCGCGAAATCCACGGGCGAAATCAGCGTCGCCAGCGCCGCAAAAGAGGAAGAAGAAGTCGACAACCGTTCCCGCAGCGGTACCAAAACATCACTCCTTCTCTTCGCAACGGGCGACTCCATGCCCAAAGCCGTACCCCTCTCGCTTGTCGCCCGCCTCGAGGATATCGACGTCACCAAAATCGAAGCCTCGAACGGCCAGATGCTCATCCAGTACCGTGGCTCCCTCATGCCGCTTATCAAGTTCCATCCCGATATGCCGATGAAGAAGGAAGGCACACAGCCCACGCTGGTGTTCTCGGATGGTACGCGCTCCATGGGCCTTATGGTTTGCGATATCATCGACATCGTTGAAGATTACATCAACGTCCAGATAACCTCTGATAGGCCTGGCTTCCTCGGCTCGTCCATCATCCGCGGCAACGCCACCGACATCATCGATGTCGGCTACTACCTCAAAGGCGCTTACAAGGATTGGTTCAAGGATCACGGCGACGAGGATTTCGACCGCGAGGATATGAAACGCCTTCGCCGCGTCCTCATCGTCGACGACAGCCCGTTCTTCCGCAACATGCTTACGCCCCTGCTTTCGGTAGCCGGTTACGAGGTTACGGCGGCAGAAAGCCCTATCCGCGCCCTCGAAATGCAGGAAGCCGGCGAGGAATTCGACATTATCATCTCCGACATCGAAATGCCGGAAATGAGCGGCTTCGAATTTGCGCAAACGGTTCGTAACAAACCGGGCTGCTGGAAAGACACGCCGATGGTAGCCCTCACAAGCCACGCCACGCAAAACGACATCGATCGCGGCCGCGAGGTAGGTTTCAGCAAATACGTTGCCAAGTTCGACCGCGATACGTTGCTTAACACGCTCTCGCAAACATTGGCCGAGCGTAAACACAGTGTTGCAGGAGGTGCGGCATGAGCCTCATGGGTGAAGTCAACAAATTCAGGAAGCGTCGCGCGGGTGAAGTCGATGAAGGCCCGCAGACAACCGAATTCCTGACAATCGTGGTTAATGGCCAGATGTTCGGTATTCCTGTCCTTCAGGTGCAGGATGTCCTGCGCCAGCAAAGCGTAACGCGTGTGCCCTTGGCCCCGCCGGAAGTCGCAGGCGCCCTCAACCTTCGTGGCCGCATCGTAACAGCCATCAACGTGCGCTGCCGTCTGGGCTTGCCCGATATGGATGAAGGCACAAAAACCATGAGTGTGGTCGTTGAACACGAACACGAGCTGTATTCCCTGATCATCGACAAGGTCGGTGACGTGCTTTCCATGAAAAACGAGGACTTCGAGAGCGTACCACCCACCCTCGACCCCGCCTGGCGCGACATTGCCAATGGTATTTTCCGCCTGGAGAATCAGCTAATGGTGGTAGTGGATGTTGCACGTTTGTTGCGTCACAGCGTCCATTAAGTCGCGCTTAAGGGAAGTTCCGTTAGAATCTATGAAACGTTGTAATTACTGGATAATTTAAAGGAATTGTAATGAAATCTTGTCTGGTCGTTGACGACAGCCGCGTTGTACGCAAGGTAGCCCGTCGTATTATCGAAGATCTGGGGTTCTCTTGCGAAGAGGCGGAAGATGGCGTCATAGCATACAACGCCTGCCAGAAAACCATGCCCGATGCCATCCTGCTGGATTGGAACATGCCCAACAT
Organism: Alphaproteobacteria bacterium; assembly: GCA_018969935.1. Taxonomy (GTDB): domain Bacteria; phylum Pseudomonadota; class Alphaproteobacteria; order Micavibrionales; family UBA1664; genus UBA6145. The sequence continues at coordinate 6,629 of JAGWXJ010000012.1, forward strand.
GTCCGGCATCGAGTTTCTTGAAAAACTCCGCTCCATGCCAGGCGGTGAAGGCCCGAAAGTCGTTTTCTGCACAACCGAAAACGATATGAGCTTCATCCAGCGCGCCATTATGGCAGGCGCCAACGAATACATCATGAAGCCGTTTGATGGCGAAATTGTCGCCACCAAATTCTCCCAGATCGGCCTTATCTAAATCCCTAGCCTGCGGGGAATCCCCCGCGACAAAAGACACGAAACAATGAACACCCCCACACCCACGGATACTCACGCTACGCGCGTTATGGTTGTCGATGACTCGGCTGTCATTCGCGGCATGATTACCCGTATCATTGAAAGCGATCCCTATATCAAGGTCGTCACTACCGCTGCCAACGGTGAACTTGCTGTACAGGGTTACGCGGAATACAAACCCGATGTCGTTATCATGGACATCGAAATGCCTGTCATGGACGGCATTACCGCCCTCGGCCACATCATCGGCAAATTCCCCGATGCCAAAATCATCATGTGTTCGACCCTGACACTCGAAAACGCCGAGATATCGTTAAAAGCCATGAGCATCGGCGCGGTTGATTATATCCCGAAGCCCACAAGCACGACCGAAATCAATAAATCCAGCGACTTCCACAACAGCATCATCCAGCTTATCCGTTCTTTCGGAAAGCCGCTGCCCGCTGGCGCCGAAGCAAAGGCAATCGCAAGCAAGCAACCTTCCGCCGCGCAAAACCTGCAACAGAAAAGCAAGTTTGTACTGCCGCCGGCAGGCGCCACATTTGCCTTGCGTCCAGCCCCGCCTGCTGGCTGGAAACCACGTCTTCTAGCCATCGGCTCGTCCACAGGCGGCCCGCAAGCCTTGTTCGACTTCCTGAAACCCCTCAAGGGCATCAAAATTCCGGTCGTCATTACCCAACACATGCCGCCTACGTTTACAGGCCTGCTGGCCCAGCACATTACCACCAACACAGGTGTACCTTGCGTTGAAGCCGCCGAGGGCATGCCCCTTATGGCTGGCCGCGCCCATTTGGCAAAAGGCGGCCTGCACATGCTGGCCAAGAAAAACGAAGCTGGGCAGATTATCCTCACCCTCAATGACGGCCCTGCCGAAAACTTCTGCAAACCTGCCGTCGACCCTATGCTGCGCAGCCTTATCCCGTTTTATGCACGCGATATCCTTACGGTCATCCTGACCGGCATGGGCACCGATGGCGCCTTGGGCTGCGAGGATGTTGTGAACGCAGGCGGTATTGTCGTGGCGCAGGATCAGTCAACATCCGTCGTCTGGGGTATGCCGGGCGCTGTTTCCATGGCGGGCTTGTGCTCTACCGTCCTCCCCCTCAAGGAATTAGGGGCTTACGTGGCTCAGAAGGTGCTCTGACCATGAAAACCGTTGATTTCGACGTCTATAAAAACCTTCTCTACGAGAAATCAGGCCTCGTCATCACAACCGATAAATCATACCTGCTTGAATCGCGTTTGGGGCCGGTCCTCAAAAAATGGAACCTGCCTGATATGCAGGCCCTAACGGACAAGTTGCGCGGCATGCCTGACCGCATGCTCATCGAGGAAATCGTGGACGCCATGACCACGAACGAAACGATGTTCTTCCGTGACCAGAAACCCTTCGATAAATTCCGCGATCTGGTTGTCCCTTCCGTCATAGCCGCCAAAGGCCCCAACGCCACCATTCGTATCTGGTCCGCTGCCTGCTCGTCAGGTCAGGAACCCTATACGCTTGCCATCATGATGAAGGAAAACGCCGCCAAGTGGGCTGGCCTCAAATTTGAAATTCTGGCAACCGACCTCTCCAAAGAAATCCTCGATCAGGCAAAGGCCGGTAAGTACTCGCAATTCGAAGTCCAGCGCGGCATGCCCATCATGATGCTCGTAAAGTACTTTACCCAAACGGGCGATACATGGACCATCAAGGATGAAATAAAACAGATGGTTAAGTTCCAGAACTTCAACCTGCTCGACAGCATGGACATGTTCGGAACCTTCGACTGCATATTCTGCCGCAACGTCCTGATTTATTTCGATCAGCAAACCAAAGGCAAAATTCTCGAAAAAATGTCCAAGCGTCTGGCCAAGCACGGCACCCTTTTCTTGGGCGGCGCTGAAACGGTGCTTGGCATCACCAACGCCTTCCGCCCATTGGAAGGCGAGCGCGGGGTCTACGTACCGGCCGACGCGCCCATCCCTGCCAAAACGGCTTGATAACCCCTATTTATTGACCACGGTCATTTGACCTTGCTGCCCCAAGGCGTTAAAACACGGCCATGGTCACAAAAAGCTTCCCCGTCAATAACGCCCCTGTAAAACCCAAACGCGCCCTCCTGTCGGTTTCCGACAAAACTGGCCTGACCGAACTTGCAAAAGCTCTGGCCGACCACGGCATCGAGCTTGTATCAACGGGCGGCACCTACAAGGCCATCAAGGATGCGGACATTCCCGTCAAGGATGTATCGGAAATCACGGGCTTCCCCGAAGTCATGGACGGCCGCGTCAAAACCCTTCACCCTTCCGTCCATGGCGGCCTTCTTGCCCGCCGTGATGACGATGCGCACCTGAAAGCCATGGCCGATAACGGCATCGGCCAAATCGATATTGTCGTCATCAATCTGTATCCGTTTGCCCAAACAGTCGCCAAGGGCGGCGACTTCGCGCTCTGCGTCGAAAACATCGACATCGGTGGCCCCGCCATGATCCGCGCCGCCGCCAAAAACCACGACTTCGTGACCGTAATTACGGATGCCGCCGACTACGACAAAATCGCTGACGAACTGGACCACCACAAAGGCCATATCTCCTACGAAACGCGCCGCGCCATGGCCGCCAAGGCCTACGCAACAACTGGTGCTTATGACGGCGCTATTTCCGCATGGTTTGCAAAACAGCTCGGGCAGGAATGCCCCGAAGTGTTCGTCGCCGCAGGCACCCTTAAACAAACGATGCGCTACGGCGAAAACCCCCACCAGCTTGCCGCGTTTTATGCCGATGGCTCTAACCGCGCAGGCGTGGCGCTGGCAACCCAGCATCAGGGCAAGGAACTTTCATACAACAACCTCAACGATACCGACGCCGCATTTGAACTGGTATCGGAATTCGAGGCCCCGACCGTCGCCATCATCAAACACGCAAACCCCTGCGGTGTTGCCACCCACGGCTCCCTCTTCGATGCATACCGCCACGCACTGCGTTGTGACCCCGTATCGGCTTTCGGCGGCATTGTTGCCATGAACCGCAAGCTCGACGCCGCAACCGCCGAGGAAATGGTAAAAGTTTTCACTGAAGTCATTATCGCCCCCGAGGTAGACGACGAGGCGAAAGCGATTATCGCCGCCAAGAAAAACCTGCGCCTTCTCACAACTGGCGGCATGGCAGACCCGACGCAAAAACGCCTCGCCATCAAAAACATCGCAGGCGGCTATCTGGTGCAGGATGCCGATTTCGGGCGTATTTCAAAAGCCGATCTCAAGGTCGTAACCAAACGCGTCCCTACCGAAAAGGAAATGGCTGACCTGCTGTTCGCCTTCCGCGTGGCCAAACACGTCAAATCCAACGCCATCGTTTACGTCAAGGATGGCGCAACGGTAGGCATTGGCGCGGGCCAGATGTCACGCATCGATTCCAGCCGCATCGCCGCTTGGAAAGCCAAGGAAGCCGCAAAGGTCGAAAACCTGCCCGAGCCGCTGACAGTTGGCTCCGTTGTGGCGTCCGATGCCTTCTTCCCCTTCGCCGATGGCTTGTTGGCTGCTGCCGAAGCCGGCGTGACCGCCGTCATCCAGCCCGGTGGCTCCGTAAGGGACGATGAGGTCATCGCCGCCGCCGATGAAAAAGGCCTCGCCATGGTCTTCACAGGCATGCGCCACTTCCGCCACTAATTTACATAATTTTACGCTTTCTTAAGCCTTTTCTGGTGATATGGGCCATGGAGAACTATGCCCATGGCAGAACTAGAAGATAACAAGCCAAAACCAGCCGCAGGCGTGCCTGCGGTTATACCCAAGGGCAATACGCCTGCGCCAAGAAAAGCGCCTGTAGCAAAAAAAGCCCCGACCGAACTCAAGAACGCCGATGGCACCGAAGCTGAGGCGCAAAATCCTGATAGCCCCGAAAACGAAGGCGAAGAAACCGAAATTGATTACATGGGCTTCAAATTCGAGCAGGGAAAATTCTCAGGAGACTGGAAGGAATTAGGCGCAAAACTCGAACGCCTGACATTCGAAAAATTCCAGAAACTAGGAGGCGCATTAAGCAAGTACAACAAAGCAAACGGCAATAACGGCAAAGCTGAAAAAATAGATGAGAAAGGCGAGCCCTCGCCGCTGGTAAAAGAGCTGATGGAAAAACGCGGCCTCTCGCGCGAGAAAGCCGAAATATTTGCAACGGATTTTCAAACCGCCGGTAAAAACAGCCCGAATGGTCAATTGAACATCAGGATAGCGGGCAACAACATCAACATCTCCGGATCCAACTTCCGCATTACCATCATTACACCGGGTAGTGCCATGATGGGCGCAAGCCAAAGGCAAGGCGCATCTGGCCTACAGGCATCAGCCCCAGCCGCGCCAAAACCAAAAACACACGCCGAAATTATCGACGCTGATTTCAAGGAAGTTAAAGACGACAAAAATAGCCCCGATGCTGGTAACAAGTTCACACAATTGGCCGCTGAATCCGATGGCCAGCAGGAAGCGATGTCAACAGAAGCCCAAAAACGTAAACCGGTTTTGGCACTCGCAGCCCCCGTTGGCCCCAAACAGGGCCCACAACAGAAACCTACAGGGATGGGGTAAGCCATGGCAGAAACACTCGCCCAAAACCCTGATGCCGATATAGCCATCTATGTATTTGTCAGCGACAACCGCGACATCTGCTTTTTCCACGACAAGCCGTTTTCAAAAACCCTCTCGTGGCTGGAATACAACCCCGACCGCAACATGATCGAATTCGTGATGGAGGACGGCGATGTAAAAGACTTCGGCGTCCCCCTCCCCGATAAATACCGCGCTGACGTCGTAGCTTCCAAAAACTGCTATGTCATCCAACAAGACCCTGAAACAAAAAAGGTTATTAAGGGCAAGGATTTGCCACTCATAACACAGGGCCTACCCTATTATTGAAAATATTTTACATAATTTTAACACTCTGTTAAGATTTGTATGTTGAGATATTGGCATGACAACACAGGCACAAAGCACCGTTTCATCCGCCTACGCCCACAGCGACGAGCTGGGCATGGATGTGTACTGCCTGATTGGTGACGGCCCGACTGTCTGCATTTTCCACACGGCCCCTTTCAACAAAACCCTTTCATGGATCGAATACGACATCGCATCCAGCCGCCTCGACTTCGTCATGGAAGACGGCGACATCAAGAATTTCGGCGTGGCGATTGACCGCAAATTCGCCGCCTACATCAAGAATACCTATACGGTACCCGTTGTTTTGCGCCAAAACGGCGCCGCAGTAGAAGGTTTTGATTACCCGCTTATCCAACACGCAGCATAACAATTACAGGGAGAAAAAATGGCTGTAGCACTTTCAAAAGAAAAACTTGCCGCACTTGACGGTCTGCACGATGACCCGAATGCCATCAAAATCGGCATCAGCGCCCCTTCCAACGATGGCGGCACCAAATCCACTATCGGCGCGCCGGTATTGGGCCGCTCCATGCCCAAGGCCAATATGTCCTAAGCACTAAAATCCTTGAAACAAAAGCTCCGTGGCCTTAGAAAGTCCGGAGCTTTTTGTTTTTAAAGGGTTTTATAGTGTCCGAGCAGTCCCACATCCGTAACTTTTCGATTATCGCCCACATCGACCATGGGAAATCCACGCTGGCCGACCGCCTGATTCAAAGCTGCGGCGGCCTCGAAGCCCGCGAGATGACCGAGCAGGTCCTCGACAACATGGACATCGAAAAAGAACGCGGCATCACCATCAAGGCACAAACCGTCCGCCTCAACTACAAGGCCAACGACGGCCAGACCTACCAGCTCAACCTGATGGATACCCCCGGCCACGTGGACTTCTCATACGAGGTATCGCGCTCCCTCGCCTCCTGCGAAGGCGCATTGCTGGTCGTGGATTCAACACAAGGTGTTGAGGCGCAAACGCTTGCCAACGTTTATCAGGCCCTCGATAACAACCTCGAAATCCTGCCCGTCATCAATAAAATCGATTTGCCCGCATCCGATGTTGCCGCCACCAAAAAGCAGATTGAAGATGTCATCGGCCTCGACACCACCCACGCGGTCGAGGTATCGGGCAAATCCGGCATCAACATCGACAAACTGCTGGAAGCCATCGTAACCCAGCTGCCCGCCCCGAAGGGTGACCCGAACGCGCCTTTAAAAGCCCTGCTGGTCGATAGCTGGTACGACAGCTACTTGGGTGTGGTCATCCTTGTGCGCATCTTTGACGGCACGCTCAAAAAGGGCATGAAAATCCGTTTCATGAACACCAACTCCGTTCGTGATGTCGAACGCGTGGGTATCTTCACCCCCAAACACGTGATGGTGAACGAACTCAAACCCGGCGAGATGGGCTTCATCACCGCCGCCATCAAAACAATCTCCGATACAAAAGTCGGCGATACGATTACCGACGAGCGCAATCAGGCAGCCACACCCCTTCCCGGCTTCAAGCCGTCCATTCCCATGGTGTTCTGCTCGCTCTTTCCGGCCGATGCCTCGAACTTCGAACACCTGCGCGATAGCTTGGGCAAATTGGCATTGAACGATGCCTCGCTGCACTATGAACCCGAGGCCTCGCAGGCCCTCGGCCTCGGCTTTCGTTGCGGCTTCTTGGGCCTCCTCCACATGGAGATCATTCAGGAACGCCTCAGCCGCGAATTCAATCTCGACCTCATCCCGACGGCACCGAGCGTGGTCTACAAAGTGCACATGACTAACGGCGAGATGATGGAACTCTACAACCCCGTCGATATGCCCGACGTCACCAAAATCAAATTCATCGAGGAACCGATTATCAAGGCCACCATTCTGGTGCCCGATGAATATCTGGGCGGCCTCCTGCAACTGTGTCAGGAACGCCGTGGCGAACAAATCGAACTTACATACGCCGGCAACCGCGCCATGCTTGTTTACCGCCTGCCGCTCAACGAAGTCGTGTTCGATTTCTATGACCGCCTGAAATCCATCTCGCGCGGCTATGCCAGCTTTGATTACGCCCTCGACGGCTTCCGCGAGGACAACCTCGTGAAAATGGATATCCTCGTCAATCAGGAACCGGTCGATGCACTGGCCATGATTGTTCATCGCGATCAGGCCGAACGCCGTGGCCGCCAGTTGTGCGAACGCCTGAAGGACCTCATCCCGCGGCAGCTCATCAAGGTGGCCATTCAGGCCTCCATCGGCGCGAAGGTTATCGCGCGCGAGGATATTTCGGCCCTCAAGAAGGACGTGCTGGCCAAGTGCTACGGCGGCGACATCACGCGTAAGCGCAAGCTTCTCGACAAGCAAAAAGAAGGCAAGAAGAAGATGCAGCAATACGGCGAGGTGGATATCCCGCAATCCGCCTTCATCGAGGCGCTGCGCATGGGCAACGAGAAATAAGCAAAATTTGCCTAACCGGCCCCCGCTGCTTTAAACAAAACCCTCATGAAACACGAAGCCCAAACCGTCTGGGATGACCCCGTCTTCGCGCAGGCCTGGAACGATACCTACGGCATCGATATGGCCAAGGCCCCCATCAGGGCCAATCTGGCTTTCCCGCTGGTGGCTGAAGCGGTGGGCGATTTCAGGGGCCTCAACATGGCTGATTTTGGTTGCGGCAACGGCAACCTCATCCGCCACTTTTCATGCAAACCCTTCAACCGCTTTGTGGGTGTGGATGGCGGCAGCGCCATACTGGCAACCGCCCGCACGCATACCAACGACCCGCGTGTAGCCTACCGCCATCAGGATTTGTGCAAGGCCTTCAGCTTCAAGGCACGCGTGGATGCCATTACATCCATTTTTGTCATCGAGGAAATTCCGACACCGAAACTCGGCGCCTACTTCGCCAACATTGCGCGCAACCTCAAGGCCGGCGGCAAGGCCATCCTGTTTACGCAGCACCCTGCCTACGCCATGGTGGAAGCGCATAAGGCCGAGGCCGAAGGCCGCGAGAACACGAAGTTCAAAGGCCATAGCGGCTACTTCGATACGTCACCCAGCACCTACGCGCTTCAACTCCTCAACCAGCGCGATGGTCTGCCCCTGATGGCCGACCACCATCACAAACCCTTGCACACCATCCTCAATTGCGCGACACGCGCGGGCCTGAGCCTGACAAACATTCAGGAAACGCCCTCGGGCGTCGGCACCATTGCCGACTTGCGCGCACATACACCAAAGGTGGCCGATTACCCGCGCTTCCTCTTCATGGTTTTCCGCGCATGAAAGCATCAGCCAAAACAAACTGGTACCACGGGTACTGGATGCGCATGGCAGCACACCTTGCCACCAAATGCCCGCCCGATGCCAAGGCGTATTCGGTCGGCTGCGTTATCCTTGATGCGTATGGGCGTTTGCTTTCAACCGGTCATTCGCGCGAATGGGGCCGCTGCCACGCCGAGGAATCCGCAATACAAAAAGTGAAACTGAAGTCGCGCCTTAAGGGCGCCACGCTCTATTGCACGATGGAGCCCTGCACCGCGCGCGATAGCGCCCCCATCCCCTGCGCCGACCACATCATCAAAAACGGCATCAAAAAGGTGTTTATCGCGATTGAGGAACCACCAAACTTCAAGGACTGCAAAGGCATCGAAAAACTGCGCGAGGCCGGCATCGTCGTCCGCTTCATGCCCCAGTACGCGCCGCTGGCTTTGGCACCCAACGCACACATTCTGGCCCCCAAACCCCGCTGCTGCGGCTAAAACCGGACTTTTTTGCAAATTTGCCGAAAATGCTAGGCAATCTTAACCATACATTTACCATAATTGCTGTACTGTAGACCCTATAAAGCTTAAAAAGCAGGGATAGGTAACAATGACGGCACAACGTATAGGCGGTATCGAAACCAGCCACGAACTACCGGTCGAAAGCCTCCTCAACCAATCCATTGAAGGGTTTATGGAAGTCCACAAGGAGCTCTCGAAGCTGCCTCAGGACCCCTCCGACCCCCTCCTCCCCGCCGAAGCCATGCTGCGCGACATGGGCGTGGATGTAGATAACGATTTCTCGATGTTCATCATGGGCGCCATGGGCCAGGTAGGCATGGATATGGGCATGCAGGCCATGGGTATGGCCACCAACGCAACCGCCGCCGCCAGCCTCGATATCGCCTCGGGCATCCTCATGGGCATGTCCGAGAACAGCAAGGACAAGAATAAACGCAAAGAAGCCAGTTCCACGCTTGGCGCCACCTCCATGTACCGCACGTCCCGCTTCAAAAAAGCGGACGAGCTGCAAAAGAAACCGGCCCAGCCCACAACGTCCTTTATGCGCGACGCCATGAAGCGCAAGCGCCACCTGCAACTCAAGGCCTCGCAAACCAAGCGTAACGCCTTGAAACGCCAGATGAATACCCATATGGAAAACATCAGGGAGCTGATTGTTTTCAAATCCTGCGGCGTCAAATACGCCCACCGCGTGAGCGTACCGAACGGCCAGACGGGTGAAACGGAAACCTACCTCGTGGCCGCCAAGGACAAGCCGCATCAGGCCCTCAAGTCCAACGGCAAGTCCTACGAGAAGCCGATTGACGTCTCGATGTGCGTCAAACCCGATGCCGCCCCCAGAATGGCAATGGGATTCTGATTTGTAGCCTCTAGCGAATAAGCTAACCTGTTGGGCATGTTGATGCTCAATACCACCATGCTGCGCGAGAAATTCGTCCTCCACGAAGGTGAGGATGATGCCGACCCCATGGTCGCCGTCGGCAACCGTATTTCCCTCCCCCTCTTTTCAAAAACTGGCCAGCGGGAGGAACGCCTCGTCGTGCGCGGCCAAAACATGCACACGACCCTGCGCATGGCCGCCATGATCGCGCGCACCTATTACCGCGATGGCCCTATCCAGTCGCGCTCCCCCTCCTTCCCGTGGGGGCCGAACTGGAATATCGCGATGCCCGACTTCGAAAAACAGAACAACCCCGACATCTGGGTTTCCGTCTACAGCGGCGGCAGGCCCATCTATAAATTCGGCGAGTACCATCCCTTCCTCGATGTCATCGAACAGTGCGATGCCCGCAACCGCGATGAATACGACCGCGCCGTATCAATCGCCGAGGACGCGTTCAACATGGCCGGCCGCGGCGTCCGCATTGACCACCAGACCACCATCGCCATGGTTATTGGCACGATGATGGATAAAACGCGCGTGGGCCTCATCTTCCGCAACCCCAAACGCACAAACACATTCAACTTCGCGGTCGAACCCAAAAACGTGACGCGCGAAAAAGCCGTGGCGGAGCCGCACCAATGCCTTCTGCACGCAGCCGCATGGCTGGAGCTTGTACAGCTTTCGGTACAGGCAGGATTCCTGAAGGCCCGCAAAGGCGCCACGCGCAGCAATGTCACACTGGTCGACGTTGAAAAACGCTTGGGCAAACTCAATCATGAACTTCAACTCTTCGAAGAAAGCTACGACGTCAGCTACCGCCCTGAAAGGCCTGACACCATCGAGCTGGTCGAGGAAGCAACCGAATTTGCAAAAGGCTCCTGATTACGAAAAGGTCACACACATGAAAAAATCGCTACTCGTTTACTCGCTGGTCCTCCCGCTGCTCGTTGCTCCGCTTTATGCCAACGCGCAGGATACAACCACCCAAACGCCAACCAGCACGCAAGGCCAGATGTACGGGCAAAACATGCCCCCTGAAATGCGCGAGCGCATGAAAAAAATGCACGAACAGCGTATGGAACGCCGCGAACAGATGATGGCCATGCAAGGCCAGAAGCCTGAAAACGGCGTGATAGGCGATGGCCAGATGCAGGGCCAGATGCCTACGCCCCCGCAAGGGATGCAAAACGGGCAAATGCCTATGCCTCCGCAAGGTATGCAAGGCGGCCAAATGCCCCCGCCACCCACAGGTATGGATGATGGCCGCATCCATGGCCAGATGCCCGAAATGCAAAACCGTATGGACCGCGCCGAAGGTGTGGCCGACCGCATGGAAAACCGCATGGACCGCGCAGAAAACAAAATGGACCGCCGCGAAGACATGCACGACCGCATGGAAGATATGCGCGACGCCAAGGAAGATGTCCGTGATGCAGCCCACGATGGCGGTGTCCGCGACCAGATGGAAGACGTTCGTGACGCAAAGGAAGACATCCGTGATAAAACTGAAGACGTACGCGACCATAAGGAAGACGTGCGCGACCACGCCGAAAACATGCGTGACCGCGCTGAAAACCGCCGCGATGCCTTGAATCCCGCATCAGACGGCACGTTTACAGCGGGCCGCAAATCCCGCCCGAAACGTGACTAGGGCTTAACACAACGCAAATGGCCGGAGGCCTCCCATGATAAAGACAACAATCGCTGCAATAGCAATGGCAATCTTTCTTGTGGCGGCCCCCGTAGCCCGCGCGGATGAAGATGTAATTGGCACTGTTCTGGAAGTCGAAGGTACGGCAAACGTTATCGCCAACGGCGTCAAATCGCCCATCACGGTCAACATGCCGGTCCATACGGGCGATCTGCTTACGACAGGTTCTGAGTCCCGCCTTTACATCATGCTTCTGGATTCAACCGAACTGACACTGTCCGAAAACGGCAATCTTAGCGTCGATGACTACGTTTATGATGAAGCCAACAACAGCGATAACCACGCAGCTTACTCCATCATCAAAGGCGCTTTTCTTTACGTTTCTGGCCTGGTTGCCAAAAAGGAAAACCCCGAAGTTACGGTCAAAACCGGCGTTGGATCCATTGGCATTCGCGGCACCCGTTTCTGGGGCGGCGAGATGGATGGCAAGTTTGGCGTTCTCGTTGGCGATGGTGAGGTGGAATTCGATTCAGGCGCAGGCCCTGTCCGTATTCGCAAGGGCGAAGGCACAAGCGTAAAGGCCCGCGGCGAGAAGCCTGAACCTATCAACACATGGCCGCGTGAAAAAATTGACCGCGCCGTAAAAACCGTTGCCCTGAAAAATCCTGAAGTGGTTGGCCAGCGCATCAAAGTCGAAAAGGCTGAACGTCAGGAATTCATGCGCCAGCAGCACAAGAATTTTCAGGACAAGAAGCTGGAGATGATCCGCAAGGAAATCGAGGCCGCAAACCCCAACATGCCTACCAAGCCTACAACGGAAGAACTGCAGAAACTCCGCCGCGAACGTGCCGCGAACCCATCCGCACCACTTGATGGCAAGCTGATGGAATTGCGCAACGGCACCCCGCTGGATAAACCCGCCCCCAATGCCGCAACGCAGGCCCTGCGCCCGCAACAGCAAGGCCTGACAGCGGGCCAGGTCAGGGCCATGCCCCTTCAACAGGGCGAAGCTCGTAAAATCGAGCCCCTAAAGGCTGGTGCAAACCCCATAAAAGCAGCCCCGCTAGACCGCGCAAACACAACTGGCATTCCCGCCGCGCCCAAGCAGTTGCCCCCCATTCCAGTTCCGGCTGCCCCGCTGTCCGAAAAACCGTCAGAGGCTGTTCAGGAACGTCAGGAAATCATGAAAAACGAGGCGTCTTCAAGCCACACCATCTCCAAGGAAACGATGGAAGCCATCCAGCGCACCATGGATATGGTTGAGGGCAAGACGGACGTGATAGAAAAGCCCGCCGTAGCCCCGGCAGTAAAAAACCTGCCCGCTAAAAACGAGGCTGTCCAAAAGCTGCCAATTGCCAAACTTCCCGCCGGTGCCCCAAAGGCCGAATAACTGGACAATCGCCTTACGGATAATTAGCCTGCGCTATGTAAAGGTAACGCATGCGCAGGCTTCAACCCGAAGACATCCTCAGATCAGGGCAAGTACAGTCCACAAAGGCTGTTATTGCGATGTTGCAACGTAACGGCTTTGGCAAACCTGAATTCGGCAAAGGCTCGCACCTCACCCTCACGCACGAGGATTTTGACGACCTTATAGTAGGCCTTGTCTACGATACAGACGTACTGGCCTACCAGTACGCGGCAGCCGAAGCCTGCCTCGAGGCCCGCGCCCGCATCGAGGCAAAGGCAAGTGCCGCTGCCTCGGCCCCCGCACACAATCTGGTGGTGCGCGATGGATTAGAATTGATCGAACGTTCGAAAAAAAGCTACGTCCGCTCAAAACTATTCCCCTGCCTTGGCTTTGCATTCGATGGAAACCCCAGCCAGAAATCCTTTGATGGCGCGCAAGACAGGCTGGAAGCGCGCGTCGCAAAATTCCAGGAGCATCTGGAGCTGGCCAAAAAACATCTGGAATTCGACTACGAAGTCGCAGATGGCGAATTGCTTATCTGGCACGCCGTCTACCCGATTGACGACATTCTACCCCCATACGGCACGCCAAATTTTTATATCTCTCCCAACTCGGTGCTGATGCAACTGCTGCGTATGTGTGAATGCTTCGATCGGATCTGCAATCAGGGCATGGATGAAGCCTACGCCAAAAGCGAAAACATGCAATCTGCCTACGAATTGAAAATAGGCACCCACCCCAAAGGCTTCAAAAGCGTGACACTCGTTCCCCGCAGCAAGGCACGCGCCACATCCCCGCAAATGATACCTATAACTTTTCTGCAAACACCGGGTGGCCGCGTACCGCCATCGGAAGTCCGGAATATTCTGGAAGAATTTGTAGTCCCCCTGAACAAGGGTATCAATGGATTGGCCGAGGCAGCAGGCTGGGTTTATAGGGAAGATGGCACAGGGAATTTGGAAGTCACGCACCCGTATCATCCAGACAAATTTACTGTCGTATCGCCTGAAAAATACCAGATGGCATTATTCGAATTGCTGGATGCCATGCCCAACTCCGGCAACGAAGCTGATTATATTCGCTTCGTTGAATTAAGTGATGAACATAACAAAAAAATGGCCACATGCTTGGGCAACATGCCCATGATGGAGGCCCTGCGCATCATGCAGGAACGCTGCGAGCCACAGTTCAAAGCCCTTACCAAACAGCTAAATGAATTGGGCTACACCCGCTTTGAAAGCGCAGGCACAGGCAAACACGCAATCGTCATCGAATTCAAAAATACGCGCTTCAAGGATAAACCCGTCCTGCACCTTGAAACCATCCGTATTCCAATTGATCGCAAACACAGCCACATCCTGTTCCATGATAAAATGGTCAGTGCCGCCAACGACTTCATCAGTGGTCTTAATAATGCATGCTCAAACGGTGCAGGCAAAAAGGCGGCCCTGCCCGGCTTGGGTACCCCCTTAAAAGGTTCGGCGGCACCTTTCGCAAGCGCCGCCGACCGACTGGTGGAAACTATAAAACTGTCCGTAAAGCCGCAGGGTCGAACCCTACCGCCGCCTCAGCTGCCAATACCGCGCAGAACATAAGGCAAAATACCGCCGTTCTTGAAGTACTCGACTTCATCAAGCGTATCGATGCGGCAAAGAAGCGTATGCGTTTCCTTGGCACCCGTAACACGCGTGATCGTCAATGTAACATCCATACGCGGCGAAATACCGGCAGCAACGCCCGTAATGTCCAATGTTTCTGTCCCGTCAAGCTTGAGGTCGGCGCGTGTCTGCCCGTTTTTGAAGACCAGCGGCAACACGCCCATACCCACAAGGTTGGAACGGTGGATACGCTCGAAGCTTTCGGCAATCACCGCACGCACGCCCAAAAGGTTCGTGCCCTTGGCGGCCCAGTCGCGGCTTGAACCCGTGCCGTATTCCTTGCCGGCGACAACCACAAGCGGCGTACCATCAGCCTTGTATTTCATGGCCGCATCGTAAATCGACAAGGTTTCGGCTGTAGGTGCATACTTTGTAATGCCGCCTTCAACCCCGCCGCAAAGCTCGTTCTTGATGCGGATGTTGGCAAACGTACCGCGCATCATCACCTCGTGGTGGCCACGGCGCGCGCCGTAGCTGTTGAAATCGGCAGGCGTAACGCCGTGCGCAATCAGGTACTTGCCGGCAGGGCCATCCTTCTTGATGGAACCGGCGGGCGAAATATGGTCGGTCGTAATCGAGTCGCCGAATATGGCTATCACCTTCGCACCCTTCACATCCGTAACAGCACCCGGCTTTTTGGGCATGTTGACGAAGTAAGGCGGGTTGGCAACGTAGGTGGAATTGGCTTCCCATGTGTAGGTCTGGCCTTCGGCACCCGTAATGGCCTGCCATTCCTTCGTGCCTTTGAACACGTCGGCATAACGGGCCTTGAACATCTCGGGTGTCAGCGCTTTGGCTACCGTATCGGCCACTTCCTTGTTGGTCGGCCAGATATCTTTCAGAAAAACGTCCTTGCCGTTTTTGTCCTTGCCAATCGCTTCCTTTGTAATGTCGATCAGCATGCTGCCTGCAAGTGCGTAAACAACACACAGCGGCGGCGATGCAAGATAGTTGGATTTGACGTGCGGGTTGACGCGGCCTTCAAAGTTGCGGTTGCCCGAAAGCACCGAAACAACGTTAAGGTCACCTTCCGTCACGGCAGCGGCAATGGCATCAGGCAGCGGGCCTGAGTTGCCGATGCACGTCGTGCAGCCATAACCCACAAGGTTGAAGCCCAGCGCATCAAGGTCTTTTTGCACATCGGCCTTGGCCAGATAATCCGTCACAACCTGTGATCCGGGCGCAAGCGATGTTTTAACCCACGGCTTCACCTTCATGCCCAGCGCGTTGGCTTTCTTGGCAACAAGGCCTGCGGCAAGCATGACCGACGGGTTGGATGTATTGGTGCACGACGTAATGGCGGCAATCGCCACATGGCCGTCTTTCATGGCGTAATCGCCACCCTTCACAGGCACTTCAGGCACTTTGCCTTTGACCGTTTCGAGGTGCTTCTTGAATTCCGGCGCAGCGTTGGAAAGTACAACGCGGTCCTGCGGGCGTTTGGGGCCGGCAAGCGATGGCTCGACCGTGCCCATATCCAGTTCAAGCGTATCCGTGAAAATCGGGTCGGGTGAACCGGCATCGCGCCACATGCCCTGCGCTTTTGCATACTGGCGCACA
>JAGWXJ010000149.1 GCA_018969935.1 Alphaproteobacteria bacterium
TTACGGGGTCACCGCCCTTAGGGTTTTCGACGATGACGTTGATGTCCTGCGGCGGGTTTTTACCGACGGGAATTTTTTCCAATGGCATTTGTATTCTCCTTTTAAGCCGTTTTTAAATACGGCGTGTGGCCTATTGATGGCAAGGGCACGTAAGGGTTTTTGATGTCCGAATTATCGAAGCGCAGGACCATATCGGCCACCCCCTCGAATTCCACCATCAGGGCATCCAGCTCGCGCGCGCGTTCGTATACCTTGTGGGCGGGGAAATGGCGCTCGCGTGCGGCGCAGCGTTCAACGGCGACATCGGCATCGCAAACAATATGATGCAAGATAACCTTGTAGCCCTTCGCGCGAAGCTCCATCAGGATGCGCCAGTTTTCGGCGCGGACCATGCCCATATCCTTGATGATGGGTACGCGTTTGACTGCCGCTTCCTTTACCAGCTGATAAGCAAGTGTGCGGCAGGGCATTTCCCATTTTGCGAAGGCGTCGGCGGCGCCCATTACATTGACATCCTGCCTGTAGGCGGGGAGCAGATCCATCACCATATCGGGGTTCAGGATGAAGGCCCCTTTGGGGAAGTAGCGGCGTTCAATGGCCTTATGGACGAAGGTGCTTTTGCCGGAGCCGGGGATGCCGGCCATGGCATATACCGTAGGCTTGCCCCCCGAGGCATCGGGCGCGCAGGAATCCAGCAACATACGGCGGATATGCGCGGCTGCTTCAGGGTGAACAGCATGTGGAACAGGTTGTTGCATGGGTGGGCACTATACAGCGAGTGCCGTTATTTTACAAAAAAGTTGACATGGGTTAGTGTGTTAGCATACTAATACAGACATACAAAAAACATTAAGGGTGTTAACAATGTCCGCTACCGCACTGAAAACCGTTTACGAACCTGCCGCCAAGCAAGAGCCGATTTCCGTTGGCATGACCATGGACGAACTGCGCAAAGTTTTTGGCCCGCGTGATAGCCGTTTCATGATTGCCTTCCCCAAAAGCGGTGGCCGCACCCTGAGCCTTACCAAGCAGGTTGACGGCAAGACCATCAAAATGGAAGACGATGAAATTTTTGGCCTTATGGGTTTTACAAAAGGCCGCAGGATAACCGACGCCATTTATGAACTGGTGGATACAACGGGCGTGCTTTCCGATAGCCCCGTTAAAATTTATGTGAACGAGCGCAAGCCGAAGGATATCGCACGCCTGCTTTCCACTTCCGATGATAACGGCGTGCCCATGGCCAACCTTGGCGTCATGGGCAATGACGTGCGCGACGAAATTACCAACCTGATGGGCACCACAGAAGGCCGCCAGCAGGGCCTGCGCCTGAGCCTTGAAACGCGCGTAGAACTGGATGTTTCACGCGGCGGCATTGCCCTGATTGTACCCGAGGGCATGGATTTCAAAAACCTGCGCCAGATGAAGGGCTGCGATATTGTCACCAAGTACCCGAAGCTGGCCGAAGCCTTCCGCAAAACCATCGAACGCAAATACGGGATTGTTGTTGGCCAAGTGCGCCCGCGCGATGGCGGCACCGAAGACGACTTTTTGCTGGATGACAGCCTGAAGTTCGTGCTCGATTTTGTACAATCCGGTGGTTCAAGTGCGCGCCGAGGCCTGCAAGTTGCCTTCATGAACGCTGCGGAGTGGGGCGAAATCAAGGACGGCAAGAAACGCTTTGATAAAATTCCGCCCGCCGAAATGGTTGAAATGGATTCCGTTTTGCAAACAAGCGAAGGCCTGCTTGTAAGGTCGTATGTACGATACACGCCAGAGCAGCAACGCATTTGCAATGAAATCGAACGCCGCATGACCGAGGCGCTTGTTGACCTTGGATACAACCCGATACAGGCTGCGGAGATTGATGACGAAAAGCGCCCCGAGCCAAAAGAACGCGTGCGCGATGTTGCCGATACCTACAGCTACGGCCCGCACAGCGCGTGGAGCCGCGGCCCCAGATAATCAAACACCATTCATGGATTCAGTGCATGGCCGTTCGCCTTTTCGCGGCCGGCCATACGTGCTTTTGCGGCCATCCATGCTTCCGGCCCCACCTTCTCGATCGGCTGGCTGAGAAGCCAGCGGTCTTTCAAGGTTTGGGATGATGGCGCTATGTTATCGGGCATTGTGATCCAGATGGCAAAGCACCCCGCGGCCAGTGTGCCAAAGGTTGCACCCAGCACGATGTACGCGCTTGTTGGCGACGGGTTATCGGGCACGGTTGCCTGCGCTTCATCGAATACCTCGCGGCGGCGCCACGGAATATCAGCGCGGTGCAAACGCGCCTGCACTTCAATCGGCGGTATCAACGGCACGCCACTCGCGCTGGTTTTAAAACTGCCACGCGCACGGCGGCGCGGCCCGTGAATAAATGTTTCGGCCAATCTGGCCTTGATGCGCTGCATGGCGCCCCTTCCCTCAAGAAAGGAAAAACCGTAGGCGAGTTTGACAGAAGCGCAAAAGTTTTATTTTGTCGCGGATAGAAAAAGAGCCGGAGTTTCCTCCGACTCTTTGGGTTTAGGCAAGTTTTGTATCCGCCCTAGTTTTATACAGAGAGTAAACAACCCCGCCCACCAGCAAGGCTACCGTCACGCCAAGCGAAATACCCGCGGGGAACTTCTCGAGGCCCAGCATATCGGCCACAAACACCTTGGAGCCGATGAAGATGAGCACAAGGGCCAGCGCCTGCTTCATGTACTGGAAGCGATGGATGATGGCCGAAAGCGCAAAGTACAAAGCCCGCAGACCCAATATCGCGAAGATATTGGACGTATAGACGATGTAAGGGTTGGTGGTGATGGCAAAGATGGCGGGTACACTATCCAGTGCGAAGATCAGATCGACAATCTCGATCATCAAAAGCGCAAGGAACAGCGGGGTCATGTAAACCGCGTATTTGCCGGTGTTTGCATCCTTCAGGCGCACGAAGAAGCTGTTGCCGTGCAATTCGTCTTCTATGCGCAGGTGGCGGCGCAGGAATTTCAGGACCGCATTATTTTTAAGGTCTATCGGCTTTTCCTTCATCACCAGCATCTTGATGCCCGTAGCCACCAAGAAGGCCGCGAAGATGTAAAGCACCCACGCATATTCGGCCACCAATGTTGCCCCTGCGGCAATTACGATACCGCGCAGGACAATCACGCCAAGAATGCCCCAAAACAGCACGCGGTGCTGGTATGCGGCGGGTATGGTGAAGTAGGTGAAAATAAGCGAGATAAGGAAGATGTTATCCATCGCCAGCGTCTTTTCGACGAGGAAACCTGTCACATATTCCTTGGCGCTGACGGCGCCCATTTCATGCCAGACCCAGCCGCCAAAGGCCAAACCGATGGCAATGTAAAAGGCGCTCATCAGCAGGCTTTCACGCACACCGATGGCCTTCTGTTTTTTATGCAATACGCCCAGATCCACCACCAATAGGGCTAAAACGATGGCTGCAAAGGTACCCCACATCCATAGCGGGGTACCCATCACGAGTTGAGATAAAATATCCATCACACCGGCCTATCAATCAAAGATGTCCATGAAGCTTTCCAGCTTCGAACGCTTCTTGTGCGGATAGCCGTGATGGCCATGATGCTGGTGATGGTGCCTGTGATCATCGTCATCATCGTCGCGATCATGGCGGCGGTGCGTTTCATATTCCCTGATTTCGGGCCTTAAGCCTTCCATCAGCTTTTCAAGCTCGCCACGATCCAGCCAGACACCACGGCAACGCGTGCAGGTATCGATGGTGACGCCGTTTTTGGATGCCTCGCGCATGGGTGCGCTGCATACGGGACAGTTAAGGACCTGCATTAGCGCCTCCCGAATTTTTGGGTGTTGC
>JAGWXJ010000150.1 GCA_018969935.1 Alphaproteobacteria bacterium
CGCGCAGCGTTTCAATCAGCTCCGCGCGGTCCCACACTTCCATCTCGATACGTTCGACAAAGAAGCCGGAGCGGCGAACCACGGATACAAGCGAGTCCTGCTGGCGCTGCGTCAAATCAAACAGCGGCGCGATTTTCAAAATACCGCGGTCAAGGCCGATAAGGTGGATGGAAAGCGGAAGCCATGCCTGCACAGGCAGAATGGATCGCAACTGGTCACCCGTTGCGGTGTCTTTGCTGCGTTGTTCGGCTTCTTCCTGCGTGATGGCCGATGCGCCGGCTTGGTCAAGCAGCTGCTCGGTCGAGCGGCTGATACCCTGCTGCATGAGCAACGAACGTTCCCGCTGCACCATGTCCAGATAACGCTCGCGCCCCTCGCCCGTTTTCTTGCGGCGCGGTGCTGCCGGCTGTGCTGCCGGTTGGGCTTTGGGCGTTTCTTCGGTTTCTGGCGTACTCATGGTCCGTTACTGGGCAGGCGTCGTTGCAGTTGTAGCTGTTGTAGCCGTACCGGTTGTACCTGTTGTTGGGGTGGCGCTTACAGTAGCCGCCGTAGATGTACCGGGCGCGGCAAGCGAACGGTCGAACAGCAGCAGCACGCGGTTCTTGCCGCTTTGCATCGCTACACCTTCTTCCGTAATCGAAACTTCCCACATATGGCCGGCAAGGCGCAATTTTTGCCCGTCACGCACCATGCGGCTACCGCCGGGGCCTGAAATGATGGCATTCTTGCGCGCAAGCGACGTGATGGAATAACCGTCAAGCACGGGAGGGCCTTTGTCTTCGTTCACTTCCGTGAAATCGGACGCCGAATAGCTGCCCTGCTTCGCACCGTCGCTGGGCGTGCTGCCCATGCCCGATGGGTCGATAACAGTTTCCTGCACAACGCTCACAATGGGCTTGGAATCCACGTTGACCGTTGCCGTTGATGTACCGCGCACAGGCAGCACCAGAATACCGCGTGCACCCGTGTGGGATATACGCACGTCATCAATCACCGCACCACTCTTGGATGGCGCCCACGTAATCGTAAGCGGGCAGGCCTCGGTAGGCTCCAGTGTCAGGTTGTTGATACAGCCGTTCTGGTCCAGTTTCAGGCCCTGCTCCGAACCCGCAAGCTCGATATCGTTAAGCGTAAGCGCTGCATCGCCGATATTCACAAGCGATACGGTAATGGACGATTGCGATTCAATACCGTCACCAAAATCGACTTTCTCCTCGCTGGCAATCAGCAGGCCTTTACCGGGCACTGGCTCGGGGAATGGCTTGGCCGCTTCCGTGGATGTCGGTGAAAATTCACCCGTGATGCTGGCGGTAGCCACACCTGTAGAACCCGTATGCTGCACAACCAGTGCGCCGGATGTAGGGCCTTTTGTAAGTGGCGACCACACGATGGAGGCAATGCACGAAGCACCCGCAACAAGGGCCTTGCAATCCGTTTTAAGCGAAAAGCCGGAACCTTCGGGCGCATCGATGAACAGGTCGTTCACATCGATTTTCTCTGATGTGATGTTACGCAGCGTCACGGAACGGATGATGGGGCGGCTCGCCTCGAGCTTGCCGAAATCGACAGTCGCAGGCGTGATTTCAATATCGCTGGATTTGACGGTTTGTTCGTCTGTCTGTTCGACAGAACCGCTCACGGTTGCCGTCACAAGGCGCGAACGGCCCGTATGGCGTGCCAGCACTTCAACGCGGAATGCGCCTGATTGCAAACCCTTTACTTCCATCACAACGGCGCACTGCGCGGATGGCTGCAAAGGCTCGCTCGAACATTGGTCGGATGTAATTTGCGCCGTCACGTTCGATGACGGGAAAAGCTTCATATCCTTGAATTCGATTTCCGTAGCGGACTCGTTTCTGAACTGGACAATCAGGCTGTTATTCGTACCGGGGTCAATCGTGCCGGCATCCACTTTGGGCTCAACGGCCACAAGCGCGCCCGATGCGCCTTGCGGCAATTCAGCGCCGGGGTCATTGAAGGCCGATTGCGCAAATGCCCCGTAAGCGGGCACCAGCAGCAGGGCGGAAAACGCAGCAATATGGGCAAGGCGGCGCAGCGTCATGGCGTTTCTCCCAGCGAGGGATCAAGCAACGTGGAAGGCAGCGTGCCCATCTGCCCGTTACCTTCCTGCGCATTTGTATTCTTTGCGGCAGGCGCGGTTGTAGCAGCGGGCGTAGGCTCAACCTTGGGGGCATCTGTAGTTGCAGTCGGGTCACTATCAACAGGTGTCTTCGTCACTTCCGATGCGGCGGCACTCGCGGCAGGGTCCATGTCCTCCGCCTTCAGGCTATTGCCGTTACCGCTGGCCTTGCTTGCCTTTTCTTCCGCTTCTGCTTCTGCGTTCAGCTCTGCAGGGTCGTATGGCTGGGGCGTCACGATATCTTTCTTGAAGGTGCTGCTGGGCACGCCTTCAGGTACGCTCAGCGGCGCCACTTCGGGCACATCGGCATGCACAAGCGACGTGCGGGCGCGGTCAACGGGGTCAAGCGCAATTTCGTCAGCCGGCTTGTAAACGATGACGCGAGGACGCAGCAAAATCACAAGTTCGCTGTTGGATGTCTGGCCCGAACGCGAGAACGGGAAGATGGGGTTGTTCAGGCCAAGGCCCGTTTTGTCGTACTGCTGGCGCTCGCGCACAAGGCCTGCAATAAGCACGGAATCGCCGGGGCGCACGCGCACTTGCGTTTGCAGTTCGCGCTCGGCGGTTTTGGGCAGGCGCAACGTTGAATCGTTACCCGCGGGGAAGTCCTGGAATTCCAGCAGCTGCTGGAGGTTGATATCCACGTTGCCGTAAACGGTGCCGTTATCCCACGAAGACCCGATTTTGAGCGTAAAGCCCGTATCAACCTGCCCTGTGGTGGTGGAAACGGTTTCGGTATCGTTGGTCGTGTTTTGTGTACGCGTCAGGCTTTCCACATAGGCTTCCGTTTCAGCTACGCGCAACGTGGCTTCCGAACCTGAAAGCACCGTAAGCTGCGGCTGCGAAATGGTCTTGACCGAACCTTGCGATGAAATGAATTGCAGGATATCGCCCGTCGTCAGGCTGACAGGCCCCTTGGTGGGAAGGCCGATGCTGATAGGCGTACCAAGGTCGGAAAGTGCCGAACCCGAAAGCGTAAAGCCTGTATTGAACGCGCCGATTTTCTCAAGCTGCGTCCACTTGATACCAGCCGAGTTGCCGCCATCGAGGCCAACTTCCCAGATGTAGGTTTCGTAAACGATCATCGCAGTGGATTTGCGCAAGCGGTCAAAATATTGCGCGGCTTTCTTGGCGGTCCGTTCGGTCGCCGTGTAAATCATGGTGCGTGTCGTGGTATCAACCGTACCCTCGGCACCCGTGAATGCCTTGAGGCCGGATACGATGGCATCATAGGAAGTATCGGCAGGAAGCGGCGGCAGCGATACTGTAAACGTCTGGTTCTCTTTAACCGTCAGTACGCCGTCATCATACAGGCAGTACATGTCGGCCAGCGCACAGATCTTCTCGACAACCTTGTCCAGCGGGCCCTTGAGGTTGGATACGGTGACACCCACCGTCATGCCCTTGTCGGATTCAAACGCCAGCGGCACATCGTAATCCGCCATCACAAGCTGCAAGGCGCCTGCAAGGTTTTCGTTACGCAATTCAAACGGGCCCACAACACGGTTGGGCAGCGGGTCGCCCTCGTCCATGGCGGGCACAAGCACGTCCTTGCCAAGCGGTACGATAATCACGCCGTCCGGCGCTTCGTTGATGGCTTTGCGGCGCGCCTCGGGCGGCGTGGGTGCGGGAATATCGATGGAAC
>JAGWXJ010000151.1 GCA_018969935.1 Alphaproteobacteria bacterium
GGCGTACAGGCAACATTCGTGGATCTGCCTTCGGCCCTCATGCTGTCCTTCCCCTACGTCAAACTGGCCTTCACGGCCGCCAACCTTGGTCTGGCTGGTTTAGCCCACCGCCACATGCGCAAAGAACTGCGGGCTCTTTTGGCTGGTCCGCAGGCCTTGCCCCCCAAACGCCGTTTCTTTGGGCTTACGCGTAACCCCGCCTATAACCGCGCCGTCAAACAAAGTACCGCCCCCCACACAGCCGAAGCATGGCGCGAAAAGTATTTGTATCGCCCCGCCTACTTCCTCAATGCAGGATCGATGTTTATGGGAAGCCAGTTCCTCTGGCCGGCTGATAGGCTCATCTTCCCCGCAAGTCTACTGGTTTCCAAAACCACGGCACTGGTTACAACCGGTACCATGATCTTCGATGTCTGGCGCGGGGTTAAATCGGCCGATGATGCGCTTCGGGCCCGTGAACGGGAAAACGCTGCATTCCGTAAATTGCAAATTTAGAAAAAACCGCTTATAAGCCCTTTCAACTGAAATTGACTGGGATTACCCTTTGCAGGCACTAGCTTCCTGTAAGGGAAAGGAGCGTGAAGAATATGACCGAATACGAAAAGCGTAAAATTGCCGAAGAAGCGGCTGAACGGGCAGCCATCGAACGTGAAAACCGTCTGACCCTCATCTTCGGATTCACAGGTTTGGCACTCGCCCCTGTTGTCGGCGCTGGCGCATACATTCTCTTGCACGGCACTGGTGGCTACGATGCAGCACCTGCCAACCACCAGCCTACCGGCTATATAGCGCGTACGCTGGGCAATGACGGCAAACAGCTGGACACGGCAAAAACGCCTGTCATCAAAATCAAAATGCCCTGATTATCAGCGTTTGGACAGGCGGCGGAGCACGTCATCCAGCTGGTCTAGCGATGCGTAGTTAATCGTAACCACGCCGCCCTTCCCGACTGCCTTGATGCCAACAGGCATACCGAGCGCATTTGTTATCTCGCGCTCAAGGGCTTCGGTATCCGCATCCTTGGCAGGGCCGGCCTTCTTGACTTTGCCTTTAGCGGGCTTGCCTTTCTTGGTGGCTGTCAGCGCCTCGGCCTCACGCACGGTCATCCCGCCCTCGACCATAGCCTTGGCAAGCGCCAGCGGGTCATCGGCAGTTACAAGGGTACGGGCATGCCCTGCGCTCAGTTTCCCCTCGCGCATATAGCCCTTCACCGTTTCCGGAAGATTGAGGAGCCTGACCATGTTGGCCACATAGGAGCGGCTTTTGCCCATCGCCTGTGCAATTTTCTCCTGCGTATGGCCAAAGCGGCTCATAAGCTGCTGGTAGGCCTCGGCTTCTTCAAGCGGGGTCAGGTCTTCGCGCTGGAGGTTTTCAATAAGGCCAAGCTCAAGCACCGCCTCGTCGGTAAGGTACTGGATAGTCACAGGCACTTCATGCAGCTGCGCTACCTGCGCCGCACGCCAGCGGCGCTCACCGGCAACAATCTGGTAACGGTTGCCTGCCTCGGGGATAGGCCGCACGAGAATAGGCTGGATCATGCCGTGCTGGCGGATGGAATCCGAAAGCTCGGCCAAAGCCTCTTTCGTAAAAATACGGCGCGGCTGGTCAGGGTTCGGGGTCAGCCACTCTACGGGCATCATGCGGCGGCTGCCCGCATTGTTGCTGCCTTGGGCTTCGTTATTGTCGTTTTCTTCGTCACCAAACAGGGCAGATAGGCCACGGCCGAGCCCCCTGCCCTCGTTGGCCTTCTTCTTCATGTCCATCGCGGTGTCCTTTTCGGCTTCGGCTGGCATTCCCATTCGTCATTCTCCTTCAAATCTTAGGCAGCTGCGGCTTCAGAAAGCCCGCGCTCGCGTTTCAGCATTTCCTTGGCAAGCTGGATGTAGGCTTGGCTGCCCGGACACTCCATATCGTATACGATGGCTGGCAGGCCATGGCTCGGCGCCTCCGATACCCGCACGTTGCGCGGAATGATGGTTGTATAAACCTTGGGGCCAAAAAACGCCCGCACATCGGCCGCCACTTGGGCCGAAAGGTTGTTACGCTTGTCGTACATGGTCAGCACCACGCCCTGTATCTCAAGCGCTGGATTGAAATGCGCCTTCACGCGGTCAATAGTGCGGACAAGCTGGGACAAGCCTTCTAGTGCATAAAACTCGCATTGCAAGGGCACCAGCACGGCATCAGAAGCCACAAGGGCGTTCAAGGTGGTCAAAGATAGCGACGGCGGGCAATCGATGAGGATGTACTCAAACCCTTCCGTCCCCTTCTTTATGGCCTCGCGGAGGCGGTATTCGCGGCGCTCGGCGCTCACAAGCTCGATATCGGCACCTGCAAGGTGGACGGACGCAGGCACAACCCAAAGGCCGGGCACCTTGGTTTCAACAGCGGCAGCGCGTACAGCCATCCCGTCAAACATCAGGTTATAGGAGCTAACGGCGCGCGCCTGGCGGCTGATGCCAAGGCCAGTGGAGGCATTCCCCTGCGGGTCGAGGTCAATCAGCAGCACCCGCTTGCCAACAGCAGCCAGTGACGTTGCAAGGTTGACGGCGGTCGTGGTCTTGCCCACGCCCCCTTTTTGGTTGGCGATTGCCAAAATGCGTGCGGTACCTGTCATGGGCCCTCCCCCTTTGCAATGCTTGGGTCGCGAATCGAAATGGAATAACCCGAGCCTAAAGGAGTCGCATGAGGGGTCAAGCAGTCTTGCGGGGGGCCACACCGGTTATACACAGAATCGCGGCGTCGGGATTCGTTTTGCTAGGATAATCAGCCACTTGGAAAACATGGTCTTGGCTGGCCAGAGTCACCTCTTTTTGCCACTCTTCCCCCTTTAAAAGCATAAGGGTCGCGGGCCTGTCGGCCCGCTCCCACTGGGGCTGCGTCAGCGTCAAAAGCTTGCCCAAGGGGGCCAGCGCGCGGGCGGTTACAACATCCCCCTGCAGCCTTGGCAAAGCAGATTCAATACGTTCTGAATGGACATGCACATTCTTTGCACCAGTTTCACGTGAAACAGTTAACAGGAATGTCCCCTTCTTTTGGTCGGACTCAACCAAATGGACCTCCAGATCAGGCCGTGCAATCGCCAAAACCAAGCCGGGGAACCCCGCCCCAGACCCAATATCAATAAGCGTCTTGGCATTTTCAGGAATCATATCAAGCAGCTGGAGGGAATCTTCAAAATGCCGATTCCACGCATCTGATATCGTGGCTAGTGAAACAAGGTTCACCGCCTTCTGCCACTTGAGTAGCAAATCGTGGTATAATTGGAGTCTGGCCCGTATCTCAGGCTGCAGCTTTGCGGACATGGCGCAACAACGCAATAATGGCAGCAGGCGTAACACCAGGAATGCGCGCAGCAGCGCCCAACGTTACAGGGCGCACCTGTTCAAGCCGTGTACGAACCTCAGTTGAGAGCGAACCTACTGATTTATAATCCAAATCAGCGGGCAGTATCAGCCCCTCCTCTTTCCTGTAGGCCTCGATATCCAGCTCTTGGCGCTCGATATATCCGACATACTGCGCATCAATAACGATCTGCTCGGCTATCTTTTGATTCACGTGAAACAGCTGCGGCCAGATAGTACAAAGCTTCTCCCAAGTCACTTCAGGATAACGCAGAACCTCCGCAACATTTCGGCGCTGGCCATCCATATTGACCTGAATGTTATGGGCCAAAAGCTGGTTAGGTGTAGCATTAAGCGACGCGCACAAATCGCGGGCCTCGGCTAACGCCTCGGCCCTTTTAGCCCAGACGGCGGCCCGTT
>JAGWXJ010000013.1 GCA_018969935.1 Alphaproteobacteria bacterium
ACTTTGGTGGGCCACCCAGTTCAGGCGCCGTTTGGCCAGCACATCTTTAACGGCGGGGTCATTTACGGCATTTTCTGCTGTAACCGGTATGTATCCGGCCTTGGAAATCGCTTTATCCATCGCCTTCTCGTTCACGCGTTTGCTGCGGTCAAAGAAAGCCGCTGAAGCCGCGAAAGACAGGATTTTAGCCACGTTTTCCGCAAGGTCGCCGTCGAGGTGCTGCAGCAGGTTACAGCAATCAACCAGATCAAACGGCTTCTCCGGTGTATAATCCCTGAAATCCATGGCTGGCAAGGCCGTCACGCGGGCATGGATGTCATCGCGTATCTTGAAAGCGTATTTCCCTTGCGGCTCCATCATGTGGATAGCGCTGTCGGGGAAGGGCCGCAGCATATCAAGCGGATAAAGGTTGTCGCGCAGCACATTGAGGAAGGGCTGGTGGATATCGGTGGTCACGATGCTGGCTTTGCCGGCGTTATAAAACGCGCCCTTCAGTTCACCCATCATGGCAAAACTGAGTGGCGCGCACCCGACGGAAGAAGGTACGCAAAACAATGAAACATCGCGGCCTGCCTTGGTTTCATTGGCCATATGCCCCATGATGCGGCGCTGGAATTGCGGTTGCCTGAAAAACCCTGTGGTGCCCACAAGCTTGGTGCCGTCAGCACCCACAGCGCCGATGCGGAAGGGCATGTAATCCCCATGGCCTCGCTCGAACGCAATGCCGCGCCAGACTTCCGATAAGGTTTTTTCAGCCATCATGGGTACTGTTTTACCATAAAAAATTATGAAAAATCAAATTATTGGACTATCTGGATGGGCCCTTGCCGTACGCGTGAGCTTGCAAAAAAATATAAATGGAATACCTGAACCATATGATCCATCCGCTTACACGCATTGGCCACGTGCATCTTAAAGTGGCGGACCTCGATAAGGCGCTGGCCTTCTATAACGGCGTTCTGGGTTTCGAGATAACCCAAAAAATCGGCAACAGCGCCGCCTTTCTCTCAGCTGGGGGGTACCATCACCATATCGGCCTCAATACATGGGAGAGTAAGGGTGGCAAGGCCCCGCCATCAGGCACAACGGGGCTTTACCACACAGCCATTTTGTACCCCACAAGGGCAGCGCTGGCCGATGCCCTGCGCAAATTGATAGCAGCAAACTACCCGCTTGAAGGTGCAGCCGACCACGGTGTGTCCGAGGCCCTGTACCTGCGCGACCCCGATGATAACGGCGTAGAATTGTATTGGGATAAACCCGAGGCCGAATGGCCGCGCGACGCTGCCGGCCACCTTAAAATGGTGACCGACAGGCTCGACTTGGAAGATCTTATAAAGGCCTAGCCGTCTACTGCCGAAAGCAGCGTGACGGCATCAATCACCTTCTTCGTGGCTTCCGATATCAGCAGCACGTCTTTGTCTACGCGCACATACTGGTAACCCACTGGCACGGGGTCTAGGCGTACCAGCAGTGATGATGGTACGGGGTAATAAACAACATCCGGCGGCAATATCTGGCCTACCACATAACGCGTATGGCCAGGGGGTACACAGCCGTTATGCTTTTTGGCAAGGCCCGGGGGGCAATGCCCACGGTAATCATCATAGATGTACTGGCGGATGACATCGCGGTTATCTGCATTGATCAGAATGACGGTATTGTTTGACCTGCGCCAGTAGCGGCCGTCATCATCGTCGTCATTGAAGCGGTATTCGCGGCTGTAGTGTTTGGACTCGTGCTTGTCCTTGCCGTGGCCACGCCCTTTGTCATCTGCAAATGCAGAAGCGCTAGCGGTCGTAAACAACAGAGCCGTGAAAACGAGTATTTTGAGTGTCTTGTTCATAGTGTCTACCTCGCAAATGTTGCTTATAAGAACGTTTGAGCGAGGCAATATGTTCCAACAAAAAAAGGCCCCTTTTGGGGGCCTTTTTGTGGAATTTTCAGGGTGATTAGAAGTCCATGTCACCCATGCCGCCCATACCGCCGGCAGGCATTGCAGGTGCTTTTTTATCTTCAGGGGCTTCAAAAATCATGGCCTCGGTGGTGATGAGGAGCGAAGCCACGGATGATGCATCCTGAAGGGCCGTACGCACAACCTTCACGGGGTCGATGATACCGGCCTTCACCATGTTGACGTACTCGCCGTTCTGCGCGTTGAAGCCGAAAGATGTGTCTTTCTGGTCAAGCAGTTTGCCAACAACAACGGAACCTTCGGAACCGGCGTTCTCGGCAATCTGGCGCACAGGGGCTTGCAGGGCGCGGCGGATGATATCAATGCCAACTTGCTGGTCATTGTTGTCACCTTTGAGGCCTTCAAGGGCTTTGGTTGCGTACAGCAGCGCAACGCCGCCGCCTGCAATCACGCCTTCTTCAACAGCGGCGCGGGTTGCGTGCATGGCATCGTCAACGCGGTCCTTTTTCTCTTTCACTTCAACTTCCGTGGCACCGCCAACGCGGATAACGGCAACACCGCCAGCCAGCTTGGCCAGACGCTCTTGCAGTTTCTCGCGGTCGTAGTCCGAGGTTGTTTCCTCGATCTGCGCACGGATTTGTTTGACGCGGGCTTCAATACCGGCTTTCGGGCCAGCACCGTCGATGATGGTCGTATCCTCTTTCGTGATG
Organism: Alphaproteobacteria bacterium; assembly: GCA_018969935.1. Taxonomy (GTDB): domain Bacteria; phylum Pseudomonadota; class Alphaproteobacteria; order Micavibrionales; family UBA1664; genus UBA6145. Next base: position 2,626 of record JAGWXJ010000013.1, read on the forward strand.
CGCACGGTCTTGGCTTTGCCAAGCATTTGCGGGGTCACGTTCTCCATCTTGATGCCGAGGTCTTCGGAAATCAGCTGGCCGTTGGTGAGGATCGCGATATCTTCCAGCATGGCTTTGCGGCGGTCGCCAAAGCCGGGGGCTTTGACAGCAGCAACCTTGAGGCCGCCACGCAGCTTGTTGACCACGAGGGTCGCCAGCGCTTCGCCTTCAACGTCTTCCGCGATGATGAGAAGCGGGCGGCCCGATTGGACAACAGCTTCAAGAACGGGGAGGATGGGTTGCAGGCCGGAGAGTTTTTTCTCGACGATCATGATGAACGGGTTTTCAAGCTCGCACACCATTTTATCGGCGTTGGTGATGAAGTACGGGCTGATGTAGCCGCGGTCGAACTGCATGCCTTCAACGACATCCAGTTCCGAATCCATCGACTTGGCTTCTTCAACCGTAATCACGCCCTCTTTGCCGACTTTATCCATCGCTTCGGCAATCTTGCTTGCGATGTCTTCGTCGCCGTTGGCCGATACAAGCGCAATTTGCTTGATTTCGTTGTTGCCTTTGACGGCCGTACCGCGTTTTTTGATGTCTTCGACAACAGCAGCGACAGCCTTGTCGATACCGCGTTTGAGGTCCATCGGGTTCATGCCTGCTGCAACAGCCTTCACGCCTTCGCGCACGATGCACTGGGCAAGCACGGTGGCCGTGGTGGTGCCGTCACCGGAGTGGTCGGCTTGCTTGGAAGCGACTTCGCGGATGAGCTGGGCGCCGATGTTGCGGCGTTTGTCTTTAAGTTCGATTTCCTTCGCAACCGTCACGCCGTCCTTGGTGGAACGGGGGGCGCCGAAGGATTTTTCGATAAGCACGTTACGGCCTTTGGGGCCAAGCGTCACTTTGACGGCGTTGGCAATGATATCCACGCCGTTGAGCAGTTCTTCACGGGCATCCGTAGAGAAAAGTACATTCTTTGCTGCCATGATAATTCTCCTTAATTTCGGTTGTCAGATGGTTAGGCCGCGATGACGCCGACGATGTCGGACTCTTTCATCACAAGGTATTCTTTGCCGTCGATGGTCACTTCGGTGCCTGCCCATTTCGAGAACAGCACACGGTCACCGGCTTTGACATCGAGGGGAACGACTTTGCCGCTTTCATCGCGCAGGCCCGTGCCCACGGCGACAATCTCGCCTTCCATCGGTTTTTCCTTTGCCGTATCGGGGATGATGATACCGCCGGCCGTTTTTTCTTCCTGCTCGATGCGACGCAGAAGAACGCGGTCATGCAAAGGGCGAAATTTCAAGGTCTTGGACATTGATAGACTCCTTGGTCTTTCTTTCGTTTGGGTTGGTTACTGGCACTCCCCGTAGGCGAGTGCTAACAGCAGCGTTATATAGGCGCTCTATCCCATAAATTTCAAGTGCAATTTTAGGGTATGATTCCTAAAAAACGGGCCAGATCGTCGCGGGTTTCCACAATATGGCTGGGCTTCTGGTTGGCAAGGCGCTGGGCATCATGCGCCCCCCATGTAACCCCGCAAGTGGTGGCACCGGCCCCTGAACCCATACCCATATCGGCCTCGGCATCCCCCACAACGCACACCTGCGGCCCACTGGGCAGGCCGATCTTCTCAAGGCACACAAGCACGGTATCGGGTGCGGGCTTGTAAGCCTTCACTAGGTCAGAGCCCACAATCGCATCAAGATAGGGCAGCAGGCCTGCATACTCGCAGCTATGGACGGCAGGTGCCGTTTCCTTGCTGGTAGCAACGCCTGTTTTAATCCCGCGCGTCTTGAGTGCGGCCAAAATATCCGCAATACCGTCAAAGGCCTTCAGGTGCCCGCTTTCAACAAGGCGTTTGAAACGCATACGGTAATCCGCAAACACGGCCTTGGCGTCATGGGCTTCAAACGCGGGCCCTGCAAGCTTGGGGAAATACACCTCGATGGGGATGCCCATATACGCAATGATTTCAGCTTTAGTGGGGGTAGGGAATTTGAAGTGCTGGAACGTTTCGATAGCCGACTGCGCAACAAGGCTTCCGGAATCCACCAAAGTGCCGTCTAGGTCAAAAATAACCGCTTCAAATCGCTGCATAACCAAGGGGTGTAAGATGGTGGCGGGGTTACGTCAACCGCAGTTAACAAAGAGTTAACGGGTTATCAGTCAAAATGGATGAATACGCATTGGGAGGACCCTGATGACCGAGATAGAAGTCCAGCTGAACAACTTCCGCCTCACAACGGCGGAGATCTTCTATCACATGCCCGACCACCCCGACATTTTGCAAACGTTCATCTGGCAGGATTACGACCTCGCACCGCGATACCCCGTACTCAATCGTTTCTTGGGCTTCTGGGTCGAGAAAATCGAGGGTCGCCTCCACAGCGTTTATGTCGCCCACCGTAAACTCATTACCCCCGCCGAAATCAGGACCGCCGATAGCGAATACCTGATTCACTAGACGCCCGCGCATTTTTCGCTACAGTACGCCGCCATGCGTGGCTGTGATGTTTTATCCGATGCTCTGGAATACGCCTTGGCCCAAATCGGTGGCGCCAAAATGCCCGTGGCTGCCCTCAATGCAACAGGTCACGAACCGCAAGAATGGGTGAAACAATCCAATCACGCTTGTAACAAACTACAAAGCACAATAAACGGTGTATTTAGCACAGTATTAGTACGTGCAACCCGCCAAATTGACCAGACTTTAGGCCTTATTGCTGTGGCCACCCGGCTTTCCGCCCCCAACGGCACCATTTTGGTAGCGCAGGAAAATACGCACGGAGCCACTGGCCTCGAAAAAAAGGTGAAGGAAGCATGCCCAACCCTGTCCACAGTCATTAAATACAAGTGCAGGGTCCTGATTTTACCCTCAAATGAGGTCGAAAATGCCAAAATAGGGGTCTGGGAAGCCAAATCTGGGGTCCAAAAGCACCTTCAGACAGGTTTTTGGACGTGCCCGGGCCTCTTTTCATGGGATAGGCCCGATCCTGCCTCGCAACTGCTTTTAGCGCATTTACCCCCAACATTAGGGGATATTGGGGCTGATTTAGGGTGCGGATACGGGTATTTGACTACCCATTTGGCAAAAATGAAGGGGGTAAAGGCCATTTTTGCCATGGATGATGACCAAAAAGCGGTCGAATGCTGCCAAAAAAACATGGAATCCATGCAAAATACCCCCGAGTTCCATATTTTATGGCGTGATGCTACCCAAAATCATCCCGATATCCCGCCTCTTGATTTTATCGTCATGAACCCACCTTTTCATGATCAGCAGCACGAAAATCGTGAATTAGGCCAAAAATTCTGCAATTCGGCCATGAAAATGCTGAAATCGGGTGGGATGCTCTATCTTGTCGCCAACAGGCACATGCCATACGAAGCAATCTTGGAAAAGGCTGCGCGTAAGGTTACCTTGCTGGCCGATGTAAACGGATTCAAAGTTCTGGCAACGGAGGCCACATGAACAACACCACAAATATAATGGCAGCTTTCTTCCTCTCACTCGGTGTTGCCGTAGCGGGTTACCTCGTCAGCGACGGCCTTATTCACCTGCGCGGCGGCGAGCGCGCGGTATCCGTCCGCGGCGTATCCGAACGCGATGTAAAGGCAGATACTGCCATCTGGCCCATCCAGTATACCGTCACCGATAACGACCTGACCGCCGCCCAAAAGGCGCTGGATGACCAAGGCAAAAAAGTCGAGGAATTCCTGAAAAAACAAGGGCTTCCTGAAACAGAAGTCCGCGTCCAGCGCGTCGATGTAACCGACCTTCTGGCCCAGCAATACCGCCCGGAAAACATTGATAACGGCCGCTACATCCTGACAAAGACATACATGGTCCGTACAAATAATGTGGATTTGGTAGATACGATGTTCCGCAACGTCGGTGACCTGATTGCCAGCGGCGTTATCCTGACGCAAGGCCAAGGCCCGTCCTACATGTTCACAAAATTGAACGACATCAAGCCGACAATGATTGCCGAAGCCACGAAATCCGCCCGTGAGGCTGCCCAGAAGTTTGCCGAGGATTCAGGGGCCAACGTAGGCGACATCAAAAACGCCTACCAAGGCCTGTTCCAGATAAACGCGAGGGATGATGATAACGCCCCTGAAAGCGGCGTGATAGACAAGCGTGTGCGCGTGGTCACGACGGTCGAGTACTACCTCGATTAAAAATCCCTAAAAGTTTAAACAATATTTAATACAATCCTCCTATTATTGATGTGAGGTTAGGGAAAATCATAGTGTTTGCATTTCAGGCAAATTCTATGTTTTAATAAAGAAAAACAAGAGGGTGTGACCGAAAATGCGTTCAACGCGAAAGGTCCTAGGGAGTAAAGCGATTGCAGTGCCGGCTGGCTTCCAGCGCGCGCTGTTTTTCCTTTTGTTCTTCGTGCCCGTTTTTCTGATGTTCCTCTCGCAGGCCCATGCGGCCGGTAACGGGCAGGACCTGAGAAACTACGCCGAGTATGTTGGCGATAGCACATATATCATTGTCGATATTTTTGCGTACGCCGCTTTCATTATCGGCATTGTTCTCAGCGCGCTTGGTGTGCATGAACTCCGCAAGCATGTCGAAAACCCGCAGAACCCTCTAAAAACGGCACTCGCCAAATTTGCATTCGGCGGCATATTCCTCGGCTTTCCGTTTATAGTTGACGTTGTCATCGATACATTCGGTGGTTACGATTTCGACCCCTTCAAGCTTGTACTGGGCGGTGCTTACAAATTCGGCGGGGAGGGTGCTCGCGCAGGCTCCGCCATCGAGCAGGGCAAGCTCGGCGCCATGATTGCCGATAGTTCCGACAACAGCACCATTCTTGTGAATGTCGCATGCTTTGCTGCCTTTATTATCGGTGTATGGTTTACGCTGCGTGGCCTGCAAATGCTCAAGGCCCACATCGAAAATCCGCAAAGCGGCCCCGTGGCCGATGCCCTGAAACGCCTTGGCGTTGCGGGCGCTCTGCTTAGCCTGCCGATGATCGTTGGTGTGGTGCACGACACCTTTGGCGCATTCGGCCAAAAATTCGGCAACTCAAACTGGACCAGCAACAGCGGCACCACAGGTGGCCTTGATGGCATGCTGATGAACCTCATCAGCGACATCGCAAACCCCGCTTACATGGCTATTGAGGCGTTTTGCTACATAGCTGGCGTCATGCTCATATTGTTCGCATTACAGCGCATGGTAACAACCGCGCAACAAGGCGCTCGTGGCCCCCTTGGTTTCGGTACGATTACGACATTCATCGTGGCCGGCCTGCTGCTCTCGTTCCCGCAGCTTCTTGCAACACTTGACCTGAGTATTTTCGGCACCAGCAACGCGATGACAAAAGTCGAATTTGTATCGCTAGCTAAGGCGGCTGACCCAACTCAAATCCAGAACGCGAAAAACGTGTTCTCGGCAATTCTCGCATTCATGGCCATCATCGGGTTCCTATCGGTGGTGCGCGGCCTGTTCATCCTCAAGGCATTTGCCGACGGTACGGGGCAGGCTTCCATGATGGCGGTAGTCACCCACATCGTGGCTGGCGCAATTGCAATCAACCTGGGCGGATTCATCAATGCGGTGCAGAAGTCTTTGGGTTTGACCGGCGCAAATATTCCAGTAACATTCAGTTAACACCAAAAAAGGCAGGAGGCAGTACATGATCCATTCTATCAATACTATCGGGCACAAGGTGTCGGCCGTAGCAGGCTCGTTAATCCACAGCCGCGATCAAAAAACGGCACGCATGCGCGTGTTTGCGGCAGGTTCGCTGATGGCAGCAGTATTTCTGGTATCGACCAGCAATATCGCCCTCGCAGGTCAGGACCTTTCCGGTTACGCGCAAACAGTAACAAGAAAGACCAGCGCCGTCGTGGACGTCGTGGCTTACGTATCCTACATCGGTGGTGCCATTCTTTCGGCCCTCGGTATCGTGGACCTGAAAAAGCACGTCGAACAACCGACACAGGTACCGCTTAAAAACGGTCTCGCCAAGCTCGGCTTCGGTGGCGTCCTTCTCGGTCTGCCTTTCGTTTCCGGCGTTATGCTCGAAACCATGAAAGGCAACGGCCAGCAAGCCCAATACCAGGACTTCCAGACGCAACAAATGACAATCAGAGGCGACTAAGTATGCCCCTGTTGCCCATTACATTGGGTCTATCGGATACAGCCGGCGGTTCCCCCGCCGGCTCATCTGCTTTCAGCGGGGATGCGGGCAGCGATGCCTTGCGCCAGAAGGTGCAGGAGCGCGATAACCACACCTGCCAGTACTGCGGCTTTGTTTCCCGCAAATACCAGCTCACACGGGTAAGGGATGTGGCAAAGGCCAACCCCGAAAACCCCGACCACCACGTAACAACCTGCATTTTTTGCGACCAGTGCTTCGCTATCGACCGTGTCGCAACCATGAAATCCGGCGTGCTCATCTGGCTCCCTGAAATCGATCAGGCAAGCCTGCACCATTTGGCCCGTGCTATTTACGTAGCCCGTATTTCACAAGGGCCTATTGCCGACGCTGCCCGAAAAGCCCTCGAAATTGTGACCTCGCGCCGCGAGGAAGCCAAAAACCGCATCAAGACGGATGACCCGTCGATCCTCACATTGGTCATGCGCGATTACGTGGACCCGGCTTCCTACAAGCGCCGTGCCGAAAAACTCGAGGGTCTGAGGCTTTTCCCCCTCGACCGTCGCATCATCGCCGAGGGCGATCTGGAATTTAACCAGTTCCCGCAAATCCTTGCGTACTGGCGCTCCAAGGATGGCCCGTTCGGCACCTGGCAGCCCGCCCAGTGGCTCGAGGACTTCAAAACGCTCAAGGCGGCATAATAAAGCCCGTTCAGGCAAAAAATCCTCCACCAATGGGGGTGCACAGCCCGTTGAAATCAAGGTATAATTTCCGAACACATGGGTTTTCTAGACAACTTCTTTGTACCCTTTGTAAACGGTGCCAAACAGACCGTTGAATCCTTCATCCGCCTTGAAACGGCAGATGATGAGAACACGCTTGTCGCAGCCGACGGCTCGCTCCTGACATATTTGCGCATTGATGGCTCGCGCCAGATTATCGGTGAGGAAGAATACGCCCACCTCGTCGAATCCTCGACCGTCAAGCTCGGTGCCCGTTTTGACCGCCCGGGCCACTCCATCCAGATTTACTTCGTGCGTGACCCTGCACGTGCGCGCGGCGCTGTTGAAGGCATGGTCCGCCCGTCCCACGGTGCTGCCCGTAACATCGGCCTCGACCTTGATGACCTGTTCCGCGAGCGCATCCGTCACATGTCCCATTACATCGTGTGGGAGGAATGTTTCTTCGTGCTCTGGACGCGCCCGTCCATTCTCTCGAAATCCGATCTCGCACGAGCCGCCAAAGACAACCAGAACAAAAAATGGGTAAACGCCCCCAACGCGCAATTCCCCATGGCTGCCCTCGATATCCTGCGCGCCCGCCACAAAAGCTATACCGCCGGTATCGTATCCGCGCTTGATGAGCTAGGCATCCGTGCCGACCTGCTCGATGCCCATACGGCAATGCAGGCCGTACGCAATAACCTGTTTCCCGACCATGTGAACGATAAGTGGCGCCCTGTCCTTCCGGGTGACCCTATCCCCGTGCGCGCGGCGTCCAGCGCAGCCGATCTCTCGGAAATTCTGTGGCCTACGCTCAAGGCGCAGCTGACAGCATCCTCCGCCCGCATCATCAATGACCACGTGGTCAAAATCGGCGGGCTTTTGTGGGCTGGCTGCGATATCACCCTCGCGCCGATGGACCCCTCACCATTCCCGATGTTGCTGAACCGCCTGTTTGAAACCAAGGTGCCTTTCCGCATTTCCTTCCTCATCGAAAGCGGCGGCACCGAAGGCGTGAATGCAAAACATTCCATCGCAACCTTCCTGACCATTACAAACCCGATTAACCGCACCATCAAAAACTCGCTGGATTCCCTGAAGGCGCTTGCCCGTTCGGAACCCGTGGTGAAACTCAGGATATCTCTCGCCACGTGGGCACCCGAGGATAAACAGGAACTGATAGAAGACCGCATCTCCGTCCTCATGCAGGCAGCCGAAAGCTGGGGGTATTGTCAGGTCAGCAATATTGTCGGCGACCCATTGGAATCCGTTGTTTCATCAGCCATGGGCATCTCATGTGCATCAACGGCACCGGCGGCCATTGCCCCGATGACTGAGGTCATGAAACTCATACCGTGGCAGCGCCCCTCCAGCCCGTTCGACAAAGGCGCGTTGCTGCTACGGACGCCTGATGGCAAGGCTTGGCCCTACCAGACCGGCACAAACTTAACCACAACGTGGTTTGACCTCATTTTTGCCCAGCCCGGGGCGGGTAAATCCGTGCTCATGAACTCGCTTAACTTGGGCACCTGCCTCTCGCCGGGTTTGTCCAAGCTGCCGTTTGTGGCTGTAATCGATATCGGTCCGTCATCGTCGGGCCTTATCTCGCTCATCAAGGAATCCCTGCCGCAGGAAAGAAGGCACGAGGCCGCTTATTACCGCCTCCAGATGTCGCCGCAATACGCCATCAACCCCTTTGATACGCAATTGGGCTGCCGCTACCCGCTGATTGACGAACGTTCCTACCTCACAGAACTGCTGACTCTCCTTTGCACTCCGCCCGGTGCCGACAGGCCTTACGATGGCATCCAGCAGCTTGCAGGCCTCGTTGTCGATGAGATGTATCGCTGGCGCGATGATAGCGCCGCGAATGCCGAGGCACGCCCGTACCTTCCACGTGTTGATCACGATATCGACGAAGCCATCAAGAAATACAACATCCACCTCCCGCAGGATCCGTACTGGTGGGATATCGTAGACGAGTTTTTCAACCGCGAGCTCTGGCACTTGGCCAATCTGGCGCAACGCCACGCCGTACCTGTGCTGGGTGATGCCATTACGGCAGCAAGGCGCCCGCAAATCCGCAACCTGCTCGAGGAAACCCAAATCGGTTCCTCCGCCGAAACGGTTATCAACGCCTTTGAGCGTATGATTACATCCGCCATCCGCGAATATCCCATTTTGGCTTCCGTCACGCGCTTTGAAATTACGGATGCGCGTGTCTGCGCGCTCGACCTCATGGACGTAGCCCCGCAAGGTGACGAAGCCGCCGACAGGCAAACGTCCATCATGTACATGCTGGCGCGCCACGCGCTCGTGCGCAGCTGGTGGATGTCGCAAGACACACTACGTTCGGTGCCTGAAAAATACCGCAAGTACCATGAAGCCCGTCTGGTCGATATCGGTGAAACGCCAAAACGCCTCTGCTATGACGAATTCCACCGTACATCCAAATCCAAATCCGTCCGTGGCCAGATTATCCGTGACGTGCGCGAGGGGCGTAAGCGCGGCGTACAAATCGTACTTGCATCCCAACTGCTCGATGACTTCGACAACGATATGATTGACCTTGCAACTGCAGTCTGGGTGCTAGGCACTGCCGTATCAGAACGCGCGGTCGAAAACGTGCAACAGCGCTTTGGCCTCTCCAATACGGCCCGCCACGTCATCCGCCACCGCCTGACAGGCCCGCGCGCGGGTGGTGCACCTGCCTTGCTGGTACTAGGCACCAACGAAGGCCGCTACGAACAGCACCTCATCAACACGCTTGGCCCCGTTGAATTATGGGCCCTTTCAACATCTGCCGAGGATGTAGGTATCAGGAATCGCTTGTACAGCCGCCTCGGTGCCAGAAGGGCACGCCAATTGCTGGCTTCCAATTTCCCCGGCGGCTCGGCAAGGTCGGAAATCAAACGCCGTGTGTTTACGCGCGCCGAAACGGGCGAAACACAAACGGTTGCCGTAAGCGCCGTTATCGAGGAAATCGTCGAGGAACTGGTTTCCCAAAGTACCACAAACCCCGAAGTGGAGGACGGGCAAACCCCGTCGTAACACAAGGACATGACCGCCCCGCAAAACCAGAAACGGAAATTCGCGCTACGCCTGCCGCGCTTGCCGTGGTGGGGTTGGGGCATCGCTGGTGCAGTACTGGTAGGAATTGTTGTTAGCGTAGCCATGTCTATGCCCGAGCAGGGAAGCTGGCGCTATGGTGCATGCAAGGTCTTCCTGCAACGCTACATCAAGTACCCGGAATCCATCAGGTTCATTGCCGGTGGTGAAACCATGTCGACAGTCAGCATCGTCTTTTCCGACACCAACCCCTTCGGTGCACAACAGATACGCGTCTTCGAATGCCTGTTTTCAAATCCTGATGGCCGCCTCAGCCTCTCCAAAATCACGATGGACCGCAAACCCATCCCCGACGAAATTGTCAAAACCTACAACGCCCTTTTGCCCACCTTGGCAGGCATCGAGCTTGAAACCGAACTACCACCACCGCCACCTAACTCCTTGGAAAACCTAAAGGAAGATTGATTTTATTGACATAAAATCAACCATGGGCGTATGGTCACCCCATGAAAAAAGATCTCAAACGCTACGCTAAAATCGCCCTTCGTGAAGCCGCCTTTTTTGGGGGCGCCATTTGTGCAAAATCAGGCTTCGCCATCGTTGCAACGACTGGGTATGTCTACAAGGTACCCCGCCACATGAACGGCATGGATTACGCGGCGCTTACGCTTGGCCGCTACGAAAAGGCCGAAATCAAAATCCTCCGGGACCATTTCTGCAAAGCCGCAAATATCATCGAGGTCGGTGCCAATATCGGCATCGTAACACGTGTGGCCATCATGGAAAAATTGGAGAAGGAAGGCCGCTATCTGGCTGTAGAGCCCAATCCGTATGCGCTGGATGCGCTCTACGGCAATATCCGTATGTGCAAAGGCGCAACAAAATCCAAAGGTTATTTTGTCGTAAACGCGGCACTTTGTGGCCCCGAAGACAACGGCAAAACAGGCACACTCAATGTGCGGCCCAATCTCAGCTCGGGTCTGGCATCACATACCAGATCCGGTGCGCTTGGGCCTGAAACGCCGGTACAAGTCACCATGCGGTCGCTATCCTCGCTGCTTGATAGGTCCGGGATGGAAAGCGCATCACTCATTATTGATGCGGAAGGTGCGGAAATCGATATGTTGGCCGACACAAAAGGCCTCAAGCGCATCGACCAGATGGCAATTGAACTGCATGAAACAAGCCTGACAGGCCGTGAGGAAACCCCGAACGATGTTTTGCAAAACCTACAAAAACAGGGCTTCAAGGTTGCAGGGCGTGAAGCGAATACCTACTACCTCTATCGCCCCGAGCGTTTCTCCAGACTGACTGCCTGAAGTATCTTTCCGGCGCGTTGTGCGGCATTAACCCCCATCGCCTGATGCATGAAAAACTTCATGGCGGCGGGTATGCGCTTCACAATCGAAAGCCCCGTACGGCGCAAAAGTTTTAGCGGCAGAAAATCATTCGAGAACAAAATCGTAAGGTTGTCGGTAGCCGCGCACATCAGGATATTATCAAGGCGTCTGCGGCGCTGGTACGTTTTCAAAATGGTCTCATCACCAAAATCACGCCCTTCGGTATGGGCTTCTATCAGCAGGTCAGCCAGTACATCAAGGTCACGTAGGCTCATATTGAGGCCTTGGCCAGCAATAGGGTGCATGCCGTGTGCGGCCTCTGCCACCAGTACGGCGCGTGTACCTGTATAGGTATAGCTTTTGACAAGGTTGAGCGGCCATGCCTCGCGCCTGCTTGCAGCCCAGATCTTGCCAAATCTGTTGCCGGCGCGTTCCTGAAGGGCAGTGTTGAAAACATCCTCGGGCGCATTCACCCAGCGCTTCGCATTTGGGCCGTGCACTGTCCACACAAGGGCGGATCTGTGCGTACCATCCGGTAAATCTGTGAACGGCAGCAGGGCAAACGGCCCTTCGCGCCTGAAGTGTTCAACAGCTAGCCCGTTATGCGGTTTTTCGTGGGCAACAAGGCAAACTATGGCCGTCTGCTTGTAATCGCGGCCCCAGTGCCCGATGCCCATTTTTTCGCGCAACAGCGATTTTCGCCCGTCTGCGCCTATCGCAATCGCGGCTTCAATCACCTGTCCATCTGTCAGTGTTATCCGCGCGCATTCATCGCCCAGTTCAACATCATCCACGGAAACACCGGTTATGTGGCGCACGTTTTTTAGCGTCTGCACGCGCTTGATGAGGGCGCGGCGCAAATCGGCATTGTCGACAATCCAGCCAAAGGCATCGGCATCAACATCGGCTGCACGGAATGTCATGACATCGCTTGAATCACCATCAAGGATATCAATGGTTTCAATGGCGGCTGACTGGCGCGTAAGGCCTTCCCACACGCCTGCGCGTTCAAGCACCGCGCGTGATCCATAGGAAACAGCGGTCGTACGCCCGTCAAATTCCAAAGACATCTGGCGCGCAAGCGGCTCGGAATCGATGCACGTGACAGGCAAGCCTTCCTGCTCCAAAAGCGCCGCCATGCTAAGGCCTGCAAGCCCGCCGCCAATAATGCAGATACCTTTTGTGTGTTTGGATGTCATGGGGCCCTCTTGCCAAATAGCGCCGAACCGACGCGTACATGCGTGGCACCCATGCGTATGGCTTCTTCAAAGTCTTCGCTCATACCCATACTCAGGGTGCTTAGCCCCAGTCTTTTAGCCCACGTTGCGAGCAAGCCGAAATGAAAAATGGGCGAGGCCCCTACAGGCGGGATGCACATAAGACCCGTTATCAACAACCCCGCTTTTTCCTGCGTATGTTTATATAAGGCCTCCAGTTCTTGCGGGTTGACCCCGCCTTTTTGCGGCTCCTCGCCCGTATTCACTTGCATAAGGCAGGGCAAACGCCTGCCTTGTTTGGCCATGGCTTCGGCCAGTGCATCAGCCAGCTTGGGGCGGTCCACGGTTTCAATCACGTCAAAAAGGGCCACGGCATCGCGCGCCTTGTTCGTTTGCAAACCGCCAATCAGGTGCAATTTCAAATCAGGATACGGGGGCTTCAGGGTCTGCCAGTGTTCTTGCGCTTCCTGCACACGGTTCTCGCCAAAAACGCGGTGCCCGTAATCAAGGGCCGCCTGTATGGATGCCTGCGGCTGTACTTTGCTCACGGCCACAAGCGTAACATCACCTGCGGCACGGCCTGCTTCTTGGGCCGCCTTTTTTATACGGGCTTCGATACCCCCAAAATTATGTCTTATGTCATCCATGGGCGTCAGATTGACTCAACTGCGACACTCTGGCAATCAAAAGCCACAACATACAAAAGGGGTACCCATGTCATTTGTTAAGGATTTCAGAGATTTCATCACGCGCGGCAACGTGCTCGACCTCGCAGTCGGTATCATCATCGGCGCGGCATTTACATCCATCGTAAGCTCGCTGGTTGATGATGTCCTTATGCCTGTTATCGGTCTTCTGTTGCAGGGTATCGACTTCTCGAACCTCTTTATCAACCTCAAGGACCCCCTCAACAACACCTTCGTGACCATCAAGGACGCCAAGGCCGCTGGCGTGGCCACCCTCAACTACGGGCTGTTCATCAACGCGGTTATCAAGTTCCTGATTGTGGCTTTTGCGGTCTTTATGCTGGTCCGTAACGTCAGCCGTTTCATCAAAAAGCCTGAAGCGGCCCCCGCAACCCCGCCCGCCCCGCCGGAAGACGTTGTTTTACTGCGCGAAATCCGCGACCTTCTGAAGAAATAATTTTACTTGAAACATGCCGGAACCTGCCTTAAAAGCAGGTTCCGTATCGATAGATGGGGATGTAGCTCAGCTGGGAGAGCGCCTGCATGGCATGCAGGAGGTCGACGGTTCGATCCCGTTCATCTCCACCATCGAAATAAAAATGGCCGGTGCTAACCGGCCTTTTTTTATTGCCGGTCAGTTTTGGGGCACTTCTTTTTGTCCCATTGCAGGCTGTTGATCAGCACATTGGTTGTATTGTTCGTAAAACTGTTGCCCTGCAAGCAGCCCGCCGTGGGGGTGGATGCGGCAAAACCCTGTATGTAATTGCTGCCCTTGTTGTCTATAAGGCGCACGCCTGTACTTTCCCCAACCCAGTAGGCGTAATCCGTATAGTCGTCTATTCCTGATGAAGTAACGGTATTGTCTTTAATAACCGTACCGGCCCCGTTCTCTGAAACCGATATGCCGACACCTTCTCCCGTGCCTGTGCCCCTTACATCATAAACAGTATTGCTTCTAATAATGTTATTCGGCCCTTTTGTTTCAATGCCGATGGCAAATGAATTCTCAAAAATACGTCCGCCCATAACCGTATTGATAACGTTTCTTTCAATAAGGGCATCCTGCCCCTCGATCATGACGGCACGGAAATAGTTATCACGAAATAGAATATTGCGTACTGTCACGTTTCTAGAGCCAGGCCCGACGGCAACGCCGTTAAGCCCAAACTGGCAACGCGCGATTGTTCCATTCTTTAAAATAAAATTGCTTCTGGAATGGGCAAGTACGCCCGAACTTTCAGCGGTATTCGGGCTTGTGCATGTAATAGCATGTCCGCGCAAATCCAAAACCGTGCCAGCATCTGTCTGCAATACAAAGCCGCCTTTGTATTTGCCCAGCGCTACATCCCGTTCCAGATAATAATAACCGGCTTTCTTAGCAAAATAAGGAAGATAGTTAACACCATACGCAGGTGGAAAATCATAGGCCTGACGTCTGCTGGAAGAATGCGAGGCAGTATAACACATCAGTCCAACCGCCAGAGAAGCCATTACCAGGCAATACAGCACACCATTGATGGGGTTGAATTGCGGCGATAGGGCCATTTCTATTTTTTGTCCTTCATGAATTCCTTGTTGTAGTAAAGGGGCGACTCTCTCCAGTAAAGTTTTTCATATGGACGCAGCTTGTACCCAAGGATATCTATACGCTTGTTTTCACGGTAAAGCATGCTACCCAGCGGATAATAATACATGGGCTGGTGCTTCGTAATGTTATCAACGCGTGTGATCACTATTGTGTTCCGGTGCTGCGAAAGCCAGTCATCAACCAGATGGTCCTCGAAAACGGATACAGGCTTGGTGAGGCGCAGTTCATAGCCGTACTCGCCGTCATATTTGGGCGCAACGGCAAGGGGATTGGCGCGGAATTCGTCAATATACGGCTTCAGGCGCGAAAGGTCGTATCGGGGGAAGAAGCTTTGCCCGAGCTGCATGTGCGTGAATGCCAGCAGCAACATGGCAGCCGCAGCCAGCACCTTGAAACCGGATTTCTGGTGCCGTTCCGAATACCACGCAAGCGCCAGTGCAATACCAACATGTGTTACGGCCACCCATGGCATAAACCCGTCCATGATATGCGCCCAGCCTTTGATTTCATGGCCAACCACAACCACATAGGCATGTTCGCACAACAGCACAATCGAAGGCACGGCCGATAAAAGCGCAGGCATGCCAGCCGAAAAACGCTCATGCCCGCGGCTGATAAAAAGGGCAGCCAGAACGGAAAAAGCAGGCAACAAAGGCACCATATAATGGATTTGCTTGCTGCTAATGGCCGTAAAGAAAATGAAGACAGGTAATATCTGGCAGAGCAGGAAACGCACCTGACTACGCGTATTGGTGCCGTTCAAAAGCTCAAGATGCACCTTGCTCTTTATATTGCGCCAGAATGCGGGCCACAACAAAAGCGGCGCCACAAAGGCCAGCGCGACAGGGAAGTAAAACCAGAACGGTTCCTGATGGTCGAAGGCATTGACCATCCTGCCGGCCGATTGTGAAAGGAATATTTTTTGCGCATAGGCAGGCCCGCCCGTGATGGCAGCGGGGATGGCCCACAACAAGGCTATGGAAGCGCCCATCAGTACGGCCAGTGCAATACGCCCGTACCAGCCCTTCCACGAAGGCTGTGTGCCTGCCCACACTGGCGCAAGCAAGGCGGCAGGCAGTATGTACACCAACGCAACAGGCCCCTTGGCCAAAATCCCGCCACCAAGCGCAAGCCCTAGTAACAACCATGATTTTTTGTTGGTGTCTTGCGCGGCGTGCCAGATGGCAATAAGGCCTGTTACCACAAAGACGGCAAGCAGGCTGTCGAACATGATCATACTCGCATAAACAAGGAATACAGGGAGCGCTGCCAGCAGCAGCATGCTGCGCGAGGGCAGCTTCTCTTCATTCGGGAATAACGTCTGTGCAAGTCTGGCCACAAGGCCGAATAAGCCGATGATGACAACGCCAAGTGTAATGCGCACGGGCCATACATGGACGCCGAAAATCTCCCAGCTCCCGCGGATAATCCAGAAAAGCAGGGGCGGCTTGTGGGAATACGGCTCGTAATTCAAGGTCGGCAGCAGCCATGTGTCCCGTACCAGCATTTCCCACGCAACGGTCATGTAGCGTGTTTCATCGACAGGCATAAGCGGGCGGAACAACAATACGGCTGTCAGTGCGAAGGCCCAGCAAAAGGCAATCGCAATCCATGTGTTAAGTGTATCTCTGGTCATTCTGGCTGTGTCGTCGCTGTTTTGCGGCGCTCGCGCCACACAAGCATGATGTTGCGGACATAGACAAAAAGCCCGACGCTCTGACCCATGATGAACACGGGGTCTTGGCGATGAATGGCATAAACCATCAGCACCAACCCGCCTCCAAGCGAGAAGTACCAGAACACATCGGGGATAACGCTGCGGCCCTTCTTCTCAGATACAATCCACTGTACCAGGAAGCGCCCGAAAAACAGGGCTTGCCCAAGAAAACCGATAATCAGCCAGATATCATCGCCGGTAAGCGGGCCATCAAAAATGGATAATACCGCATGGTGTGCGGCTGTGTTGGTGCTCATGCTTTTTCTTCACGAACGGCAAGGGTTGTGGGTTTGGCGCGGGCTTGCAGCCAGCGCACGCCAAAAAGGTCGACAATACCTACCCAAAGGCGGTTCATCACCCCGTATTTGGATGTACCGCGCGTGCGCGGGCGGTGTTTGACATCGGATAAGGCTATGGCCACACCTGCGCGGATCATCAGGGCCGGCAAAAAGCGGTGCATGTGGTTGAAGTACGGCAGCATGAGGTAATCGTCACGCCTGAACATTTTAAGGGCGCAGCCCGTATCGCGCACACCATCACCCAAAAGCGATGAACGCACCTTATTGGCTACACGCGATGAAAATTTGCGCAACGTGTTGTCCTCGCGCTTTTCGCGTTGGCCCGCAACCATAACGCGCTGTCCTGCATTCGCACGCTCCATGAAAACACCGAACATGGGCACAATCCCCTCGGGGTCATTTTGCCCATCACCGTCCAGCGTTACACAGATAGGCTGGGTGGAGGCGGCAACGCCTGTCCATGTCGCACACGATTGGCCGGAGCGCGGTGTTTGCGCAATAATACGCAAAAGCGGCTCGATGCTCTGGATACGCTTGAGTTCAGCAAGCGTACTGTCCGTGCTGCCATCATCCACATAGACAATTTCCATCAGCGGCACCCTGTTCTTTAGGGCGGCGATCTCTGCAATCAGCGGGGCTATGTTTTCAGCCTCGTTATGGACGGGTACAACAACACTCAGCATGGGCGAAATACCTAAAGGAGCATGGGGCTATCGGCAAGGGCTTCTTTTAAGGCAAGGGGCGGGGGCTCGGGCAATTTGCCTTCCATAAGCCATGCGGATGCATCGGCAGGGGTTACGATCACTGGCATACGGTCATGGATCGGGCTAACGGGGGGCATGGCTGCACGGGTCAGCACGGAAAAACAGGTCTGCCCGTCGCCACCTCGTGTCCACAGCCCGCACAGGCCAAAAACCTTGTTACCTGTAACTTCAAATCGTTGGCCTTTCTCGTAAAACGCTGTCGCTGGGGCAAGGCAGCGGTGTCCCGCATTCCAGTCCCGTGCAAAACTTGGTTTTTGCGCGGCGGTTTCAATACGGATATTGATAAGCGGGCGGCCCGCCTCGCCGTCCATGGGCCATGACCACAGGGCCAAACCCAAGCTGTCACGCACTATAATTGCGCAACTTTTAAGGGGTAGATGCTGTTGGTTGCATGGCAGGTCGTTGAGTTTGGTCTTGGCGCTGAAATAACGCAGTATTTCCGCCAGATTCTGGGTATTTTCAAACTTGCCGCACATTATTTCCCAAACCTTGCTGCACTGTCACTTGAAGGGTGCGTCATTTCAGCATAGTTTCAGGCAACAAAAAACGTGAAAAACCATGCCTAAAGCCACACTTCTCAAAACACTTTCCAAAAATCCCTCAGCCCTTTTCCGCGATTTTGCACAAGCCTACGTCGCAGGCTTGCAAAACGACGACGTGGCAAACGTAAGCCCGCCCGTAGCAGCCGAAATGCTTCAGCAAATCTGGGCGTTCGGTAAAAAACGCGTGAACGATGAATCGCTCATCGAGGCAAGGGTTGTCGAGGGCTCGCAAAAAGGCTGGCTGCACGAACGCACGCGCATTTTCATCGTATCGACCGACCGCGCTTTCATCATCGATTCCATTACGGCCGAACTCAACCGCCGCAACCTCGTGATTCGTACGCTTTTGCACCCTGTTGTATCGGTCAAACGTGACGACAAAGGCGTAATTCAGGCCGTTGAGGAGCGTGATCAGGGCAAAGGTACCAATGAATCATGGCTGGTGATAGAAGTGCAGGGCGCCATTGGCGCTACGCAGGCACACTTGCTTGTGCATGACCTGCAAAACGTCATGAACGACGTGATGCTCGCAACACGTGACTGGCAGCGCATGAAAACAGCCCTGCGCACCAGCATTGCGGATATCAAAAAACAGAAATCCCGTAACAGCGAAATTTCCGTCGAGGAATGCGAGGCGTTTCTCCGCTACCTCCACGATAACAACTTCACGCTTCTTGGTTACCGCGAATACAAATTCAGCGAAAAGGGCGGCGAAGTCGTTTCAACGGTCGTCCCCAACCAAAGCCTTGGCGTCCTCTCCGATGAACGTAACCCCGTCTACGTCAACAAATCCAGCATCCCGCTACCGCAGGATTTACAGCGCCTTCGTAAAAACGCGCCGCTGGTTTCTGTGTATAAGGTCAATCGCCGCTCCACGGTCCACCGTAACGTTCCGCTAGATGCCGTCACGGTCAAGACAACCGACGCAAAAGGCAACGTAATTGGCGAAAAACTGTTTATCGGTCTTTTCACGTCGGTCACGTATTCCCGCAGCGTGTCTGATGTTCCGCTGATTCGCGCCAAAGTCCGCAGTGTCATTGAGGAATCGCGCTTCGCCATCGACTCCCACGATTTCCGTGCTATCGCCCACATCCTTGAAAAATACCCGCGCGATGAACTGTTCCAGATGTCTACAGCGCAAATCGCAACATACGCCAAAAGCATCCTGCACCTGCAGGATAGGCCGCGCCTTGCGCTTTATCCGCGCGTTGATGAATTCCGCCGCTATATCTCGTGCCTGATTTACATTCCGCGTGACCGCTACGAAACCAACCTCCGCCTTGCAATCCAGCGCATTTTGGAAACGGAGCTGGAAGGCAAATGCGAGAACTTCTACACAACACTCGATGATTCGCCGGTTGCCCGTGTTATTTACGTCATCGCAACCGAGCAGCGCATCCGCCGCACTTACGATTTTGCTGCCGTCGAGCGCAAACTCGTTGAAGCCTCGCGCACTTGGGCCGAAAGGCTTAATTACTCAATCATGGAAAGCACGCCCGATGAGCGTCAGGCCATCGCCCTTTCCATGTCCTATGACACGGCATTTGATGCCGGCTATCAAGAAAACCATTCCGCCAATCAGGCTATCTCCGACATCACGAAAATCGAGGAAGCGATCCGCACCCACCGTATCGCCCTTGATTTCTACGAGGGGGAAGGCGGCGATATCCGCCTG
>JAGWXJ010000014.1 GCA_018969935.1 Alphaproteobacteria bacterium
GAGATTGCCGCCCAAGAAAATACCAACCTTCGAAACGTCCCCGAGGATACACCTTCGTTTTATCGTGGTTTGGCCGTTGAGCTTGTGAGCGTTGACGACTTCCATATCGAGCGCGAGAAACTGCCAGAAGACCGTATATCAGCCCGCTTTGGTGATGCCGCCCTCAAGGACAACTGGAACAGAAGCATGGACGCGATGCTGGGCCAAGTGGATGCGTATACCGTGATTGGCATCATCCACGGCGTGGTCGCCCGCGTTGTTTTGGCGGAGCGCATTATGGATGCGAATGCCGTACTAGATTTCTTTTTTGATACGATTGTCCGCAAATCGGAAGCGAGCCTTGAGGCCAAGAACTTTTATCTGGATGAATTCAAGGACCAGATGCGCATCCATGCCAAGGCGCCATCCGAGGATATTTACGGCGGGATTGGACGCGTCAAATCCATCATCGACGGGCGGTTTATACGCGCACGCGCCGAGCTGAGAGGCAGCGGTGGCAATACGCCCAGTGGCACGCAGCTAACCGGAAAATAATTACAGCCCTACGAGGGAGCGCGCGAAGTCACGCGCGGTAAATGGCTGTAAATCAGCGAGCCCTTCGCCTACGCCAACGGCATGGATGGGCAGGCCGAATTTATCGGCAAGGCCTACGACCACACCGCCTTTGGCGGAGCCATCGAGTTTTGTGACGACAAGGCCTGTCAGGTTTGCGACTTCCTTGAAACCTTCCACTTGCGCGAAGGCGTTTTGGCCTGTTGTGGCATCCAGTACCAACAGCGTTGCGTGCGGGGCGGCGGCATCGTGTTTGCCCAGCACCCTTACTATCTTGCCCAGTTCATCCATCAGGCCAGCTTTGTTGTGCAAGCGGCCCGCGGTATCGATGACGAGTACGTCATAGCCTTCGCGCTTTGCGCGTTCATAGGCTTCGAAGGCTACGGCGGCAGCATCGGCCCCGACATCCTTGAATACTACGGGTACGCCGAGGCGCTGGCCCCAGATTTGTATTTGCTCGACTGCGGCGGCGCGGAAGGTATCGGCAGCGGCGAGCATGATTTTATGCCCCTGCCCCGATATCCATTTACCGAGTTTGCCGATTGTCGTGGTTTTGCCGACACCGTTCACGCCTGTCACCAGAATGACGAACGGGCCGTTTTCAGGCTTTTTGATTTCCAGCGGCAGGGCTACGGGGGCCAGCAGTTTTTCAATTTCCTCGGCCAGCGCCTCGCGCACTTTTTCGGGTGCGATGTTGTCATCGAATTTGCGGGCGCCGAAGGCGGTCACGATTTTAGCGGCTGTGCGGGGGCCCAAATCGGCTGTAATCAGCACTTCCTCGAGGTTTTCGAGGGTGATGTCATCGAGTTTTGATTTTGTAAAAACATCCACCAGACCTTGAGTCAGTTTGGATGTCGATTTTGAAAGCCCGTCAGAGAGGCGTGTGAGCCAGCTTTTATCTTCATCAGCGGCTTCTATTTTAACTTCAGGGGTAGGCGCAGGGGCTGGCGCAGCTTCAACGACAGGCGCGGGCGCTGGCGCTTCTGCCTGCTTTTCCGCTTCCTTATCCTTTTTGCCGAATGGCCAGAAACCCATTTTAAAGCACGTCCGCCGTTAGTTGGTTGCCCTCAATACCACTGACGCGCACGGGCAACAAGCTGCCGACAGCGTGTGTGCCTTGCAGTTTAACCTCCGCAAAGTGCTCGGTGCGGCCGATACCGCCTTTTTCGACGATCACGGTCCGTTCATGGCCGATGTGTTTTGTCAGGAATTTTTGTACCTGTTTTTCGCCCAGTTCACGCAGGGCTGCTGCGCGGGCCTTGCGGATTGGCACCGGCACTTGATCAGGGATTTTGGCGGCGGGCGTCCCTTCCCTTTCCGAGTACGGGAAGACATGGAGGAAGGTGATGTCGCATTCTTCCACCACCTTCAGGGTGTTTTCGAACATCTCGTCCGTTTCTGTCGGGAAGCCTGCGATAATGTCGGCACCGAAAGCGATATCGGGGCGGAGTTTGCGGGCTTTTTCGCATGTCGCAATGACATCTTTACGCAAGTGGCGGCGTTTCATGCGCTTGAGCGTCATGTCATCGCCTGCCTGCAAGCTCAGGTGGAGGTGGGGCATGAAGCGCGGTTCGGATTCAATCATGCGCCACATGTCTTCATCAATTTCTGCGGGATCGAGGGAAGATAGGCGCAAACGCGGCAGGTTAGGCACCAGCGCCAGTACGCGGCGTATCATCTGGCCCAGTGTTGGCTGCCCCGGTAAATCCCTGCCGTAGGAGGTAACATCAACGCCCGTGAATACCAGTTCGTTGTAGCCTGCTTCCACCAGTTGCTTGACCTGCTCGGCCACGGCGCCGATGGGCACGGAGCGCGAGTTGCCGCGGCCATAGGGGATGATGCAAAAGGTGCAGCGGTGGTCGCAGCCGTTTTGCACTTGCAGGAAGGCGCGCGTGTGGTCGTCGTAGCCTGCTATCAGATGATTGGCGGTTTCGGTCACGGACATGATGTCGTTGACGATGACGCGTTCTTCCGCCGGAAGGCCCCATGTTTCTGCCTTTAATTTGAGGTCGTTGCCGATGACCTGATTGACCTCACCCATGGCGGCGTATTTATCGGGTGCGATTTGCGCTGCGCAGCCCGTGACTATGATGCGGGCATCGGGGTTTTCGCGCCGTGCGCGGCGGATGGCCTGCTTGGCCTGCCTTTCGGCTTCCTTAGTTACGGCGCAGGTGTTCACAATGATCGCGTTTTCTAGCCCTGCGTTTTTGGCGTGCGTTTTCATCACTTCCGACTCATAGGCGTTGAGGCGGCAGCCGAACGTTAAAACCTTGGGATCTGCATACGATGTCATGTTTGCACTGATATGCCTGTTGCCATGCAGAATGTCCAATTTGAAGTGCAGGGAAAATGGAAAGCGATTTACTCTTTTGTATTAATGGGTTCCCTCGGTGCAGCAATTATTAAAACTAATAATATGTGCGCGCGCAGCAATTTTATTTTAAAGACTCGCTTATTCACACTGGCTTTGTTACGGTTGGGTATCTTTTCAGTCAACTGTTTTAATCAAAGGAGGATGCCATGCTGGTCAATCACCCGTATGTTCACGATACACAGATTGTCACCAATGCTCAGCCCGACGGTACTGAAGAGAGGGTGTTGATAGTGCGCACGCGGCTCTGGTGGGCTTCGGAGTATTCCGTATCCAACGAGAACCGCCTTTTGATGGAACTCGGTGAACAACTAAGACGTCTGGAAAAGGCTGCCATGTACGGCAGTACCGATTTCGACCGTGTCGACGTCGTTCCCGCAGACCTTAGCTAAAGCAACAGGAGGCCATCATGTGGTTTGTCATTTTGTGCAGCGTACTCGGACTTTGCTATCTGTGTGAAAAAACCATCGATAGCTACTATGCAGGGTAAATAACCCGCATTAGCGATCCGCGAGGATCCCCTTAAACACATAGCTGGCGGGGCCTGCCATAAGTACGTGCCCGTCGCTTTCACGCCACTCCATGCGGAGGGTGCCGCCATCCATGCGGACGGCGCATTTGCGCGGGGCCATGCCTTTCGTGACGGCGGCCACGATGGTTGCACATGCGCCAGAGCCGCAGGCAAGCGTGATGCCCGCGCCCCTCTCCCACACCCGCATCCGCAGGCCATCAGCCGTTCTGGATACGAACTCGACATTCGTGCGGTTGGGGAATAGTGGGTGGGTTTCAACCAGCGGGCCAAGCCCTGCCACATCGGCGGTATCGGCATCGGCTACGAAGAAGACCACATGGGGGTTGCCCATATCGACTGATGTGCCCGTTGGCAGCGCGGGAAGCACCGTAACATCGGCCACCGTATTGGGCGCGCCCATATCGACCACAATATCAGCCCCTTCCCGCCAGCACTGGAGGGTGCGGGGGCCAGCCATGATGGTTACGGCGTCCTTGCCGGTTTCCTGCATCAATATATCGGCCACGCAGCGGGTGGCGTTGCCGCACATGCCTGCAACCGAGCCATCGCTGTTGCGGATAAGCATTTCGCCGTCGGCATCGGGGTGCGCGGCTATCATGATAAATTGGTCACACCCTACGCCGAAATGGCGGTCAGAGGCCTTTTTGATGAAGGCGGGGGTATCAATCACGGCTTTATCTGCGCCCTTTCGAAGGTCGATGATAATGAAATCGTTGCCGCAGCCGTGCATTTTCAGGAATTCGGTCATGGGGCCTATACTGGGCAATTCTTGACAATTGGCCAAGAGGCTTATACAAAACCCATCAAATTCACCCATCACTGAAGGTTTTCAGTGCCCAAGGGTACCCCTCAGTCGGCGACTACGCTCACTGGGGCCAACGTGTTTTGGAGTTTTTAGTGTTTGAATCACTAACCGAGAAGTTAG
This sequence comes from Alphaproteobacteria bacterium, assembly GCA_018969935.1. Lineage (GTDB taxonomy): Bacteria > Pseudomonadota > Alphaproteobacteria > Micavibrionales > UBA1664 > UBA6145. The sequence continues at coordinate 4,381 of JAGWXJ010000014.1, forward strand.
GCCAAGTCTTTGACAAGCTGCGCGGCACCAAGACGCTGAGCGAGGAAGATGTTGACCTTGCGTTGCGCGAAATCCGCGTAGCCCTGCTTGAGGCCGATGTGGCCCTGCCCGTCACCAAGGACTTCATGGCGCGGGTGAAAGAGGCCGCGGTTGGCGTTGAACTTATCAAAACAGTGTCGCCTGCCCAGCAGATCGTCAAAATCGTCAATGATGCAATTGTGGCGATGCTTGGTTCGGGCGAAGAGTCCGAACTCAAGCTGGATGTCACGCCCCCTGCCGTTATTCTTATGGTTGGCCTTCAGGGTTCGGGCAAAACCACCACCACGGGCAAGTTAGCCAAGCACCTGACGAAGCTGCGCAAAAAAGTGATGATGGCATCGCTTGATACGCAGCGCCCCGCAGCCCAAGACCAGCTGCGCATTCTGGGTGAACAAAACAGCGTTGATACCCTGCCCATCGTGGCTGGCCAGACGCCCATTGAAATTACCAAGCGCGCCCTTGAAGCCGCCAAACTGCAATCCTACGACGTGCTTATCCTTGATACGGCGGGCCGCCTTGCCATTGATGACGCGCTGATGGCCGAAGTTGCCGCGGTGCGCGATATTGCAAAGCCAGTTGAAACGCTGCTGGTTGTCGATGCGATGATGGGCCAAGATGCCGTGAACATCGCAAACGAATTTGTAAGCCGCGTTGGCATTACCGGTACCGTGCTGACCCGTATTGACGGCGATACACGCGGCGGTGCCGCCATGTCGATGCGCCATGTGACGGGCAAGCCCATCAAGTTTCTGGGTGTCGGCGAGAAATCGGACGCACTGGAAGCCTTCAAGCCTGACCGTATTGCAGGCCGTATTTTGGGTATGGGCGATGTTGTCAGCCTTGTTGAAAAAGCCGTTGAAACGATGGACCGCGAAAAGGCTGCCGAGGCCGCGCGCAAGTTTCAGGAAGGCAAGTTTGACCTTGATGACTTCCGCAGCCAGCTGCAACAGATGAAGTCCATGGGCGGCGTTGGCTCGATGATGAAAATGCTACCCGGCCTCTCCCGCTTTTCCTCGCAAATCGATGAGGCGAAACTGGACCAGACCGTGCTGAAGCGCCAGGAAGCCATCATGGATTCCATGACCAAGAAGGAACGCGCGAAGCCCGACCTGATTACCAATTCGGGTTCCCGCCGCCGCAGGATTGCGGAAGGTTCGGGCACTACGGTGCAGGAGGTCAACAAGCTGATGAAGCAGTTTGACCAAATGCAGACCATGATGAAAAAAATGCGCAAAATGGGTATGGGCGGGCTTATGGGTCTTGCCAAGGGTTTGATGGGCGGCAACGCGTTCGACGCGATGATGGCCGATGCCGCTGCCCAAAACCCCGAAGAGATCGAAAAACTGCAAAAGAGCATGCCCCAGCTTGGCCCCAACCCGTTTGCGGGCCTTGGAATGGGACAGGCGCCCAAGCTTCCCGGCGGATTGCCGCCAGAATTTTTCGGTAAAGGTAAGAAGTAATTTCAATTTTAAAATTTAAAACTCAAGGAGAAATACAATGGCACTTAAAATCAGAATGTCCCGCGGCGGCCGCAAAAACCTGCCGTACTACCGCATCGTTGTGACGGATTCCCGCTCACCCCGCGATTCCAACTTCATCGAACGCCTCGGCACCTACAACCCGCTGTTGGCCCAGAACGACCCCAACCGCGTTGTTATCGATGCAGAAAAAGTAAAAGCATGGCTTGCCAAAGGCGCCCAGCCTTCCGAGCGCGTTGCCATTTTCCTTGGCAAAGCAGGCATCATGCCGATGCCGAAACAATCGGTACGTCCGCAGAAATCGGCACCGAAAGCCAAAGCACAAGAGCGCCTGAAAGAAGCCGAAGAAAAAGCCCGCGCTGCTGCCGAAGCCGCTGAAGCCGCCAAGGCCGAAGCTGCTGCGCCTGCAGAAGCCGCGCCTGAAGCTGCCGCTTAATCATCCGTTCATCCCTCTCCCGCATCCTGCGGGGGAGGGTTTTTTGTTTTACCCATGAAACGCATCCTCATTGGCAGCATTACAACGGCACACGGCGTACGCGGTGACGTGAAGGTGCGCTGCATGATCGAGGACACCGATTTGCTGTTGCGGCCAGAAGGTGTTTTTACATCCCAATCCAAGCCCGACCGCGTTTTTCTGACCTACAAAAACGACCTTAAAGGCGATGTGATTGTGTGCACCGTCAAAGGTGTTACCGACCGCAATGCCGCCGAGCGTTTGCGCGGCACGTCACTGTACATCGAGGAGGCGGATTTGCCCGCCCTTGATGAAGACACCATTTACATGCGCGAACTTGAAGGCATGGAAGCCGTGACGCCCGAGGGCAAAGCCCTTGGCACCGTGCTGGGCGTACGCAATTACGGCGCAAGCGATTTGCTGGAGCTGCGCCGCGGTGCCGAGAATTATTTCATCCCCTTCTGCGCGCCTTACCTTGTGAACGTGGATAAGGCCGCGCGGCGTATTACCATCAACGAGCCTGAGGTGCTGTAGCCATGCACTTCAACCTCCTGACACTGTTTCCAGAGATGTTTCCCGGCCCGCTAGGGCACTCGATATCAGGGCGCGCACTGGCGGATGGCAAATGGAGTTTCAGCGCGACGCATATCCGCGACCACGCGCATGACAAACACAAAACGGTAGACGATACGCCGTTTGGCGGCGGGGCGGGCATGGTGATGCGCGCGGACGTGATTGAAAACGCACTGTTGTCGCTGCCCAACCGTGGCCGCGTGATTTACATGTCACCGCGCGGGCGGGTGCTGACACAAAAAATGGCCGAAGAACTTGCCGCCACCCCTACCCTCACCATTCTGTGCGGGCGTTATGAAGGCGTGGACCAGCGCGTACTGGATGCGCATGCCATCGAGGAAGTGAGCATCGGCGATTACGTGCTTTCAGGCGGGGAGCCTGCGGCCATGATTGTGATGGATGCGTGCATCCGTTTGCTGGCGGGCGTCATGGGTAATGACGAAACGGTGAACGAGGAAAGCTTTTCCAACGGCTTGCTTGAATACCCGCACTATACGCGCCCTGCCGAGTGGGTGGATGCCAACGGCGTACAGCGCAACGTGCCCGATGTACTGCGCGGCGGAAACCACGCCGAGATTGCTAAGTGGCGTTTGAAGCAGTCGGAAGAGCTGACGCAGTTGCGCCGCCCTGACCTACTTAAAAAAACCTAGATTGTATACGAGCGTCGGTAGCCGCCCGCTGTTTGGTTTGGCAGTTTATCGGCCGACAATTGCGCGCGGTACAGTTCAACCTTCTGCATCAGCGCGAGGCGCGTCACGTTATCGACGTTGGCGAAGCGGATGGCGTTTGCCGTTAGGTCCAGCAGATCCTCGACTGTGGCCAAGCCCGCTTTGACCGCCAGTGAATATTCCTTGCCGATATTGGTGTTTTGCAAAAGCGGGTTGTCCGAACCGAGGCAGACATTCAGGCCGCGCTGCCTGAAGTGCGCCAGCGGGTGATCAGCCACGTTTTTGAAGTATTTTTGTAGCGGCCTGTCTACCGTCACGCTGCGCCCGCTTTCAGAGGTAATGACATCGCCCACGCGCATCTTGCGTGTTTCTTCGGGCAGATTGATGCGGTTGTTGGCGGATAGCAGGCTTTCAATGCCGACCGAGGCCATTCCGAAGCTATCCATCAGTTTTGTCGATGTATGAATGAGTGTCGCGTGGCCAGCGCGCAGGCGGCGATGGTCATCGGATTTAATATTCAGCGCTTCCTTTGGCACCGTGTGCAGGAAGTCGACTGCGTTGTGCAAAAACTGTTCGGCCACATGGGGGGCGAGGCCCAAGCCCGCCTCGTGGAAGGCGATGGCAAAGGCGCGCGCATAATCTGCAAAACTATCCAGCCCTTCATCACCAACCAAGCCAAAGCCCGTCACAAATTCGCGCGGGTGTTTGGCCATATAGCAGGCTGCGGTTTCAGCCCTATCGGGGCCGCTTACGCCGTTTTGGTCGGGCCCGCGCAGGGTAGTCACCACTATACGCGCCTCGATGCCCGTGTTGTGGCGGGCGCAGCGGATGGATTCTTCAAGTGCGTCCAACTGGCCTTCGAAATTTTTGGGGTCACGGAAGCTGTTCGAGATTTCGGCGTATATCGCACCTTCCCTTGCAATGCGCTCCAGATAATCCTGTGTTACCTGTGCAAGCTCGCTTGGCGTGGAGGTGATGTGGCGCATCTGCTCGTACACGGCGTGATGATGCGAGAGCGTGGGGTAATAGCGATCATCGCGCTTGAGCAGGAATTCCGGCTTGATGGTGGTGCGGCCCTGTTTGATACGGCGCAAAAACAATTCGGGCAGAAGGGCCAGCGAGATGTGGATGTGCATCTCGGCCAATGGCAGGCCAAAGGGGTAAAGCGGTTTTTTATCGGCGGTTACAATTGCCTGCATTTTTATCCCCGTTTCGAGGGTTTCCCTGTTGGCCCTTGATTAGCATATTTTTTTGATATGTAAACTTTTTATGTTTTAGGGCTTTTCGGGTTAAAAAGGTTGCAATTCCCGCGCGCTGCGGGGTATAACCCCCCTCGTAAAAAGACAAATGGTCTGCCGGCACCCTCGGTTGGGTGTTCGATTTCGAGGCCTGATAACATGAAAACATAAGGATGTGCCCTATGGACACGATCGCAAAATTTGAAGCCAAACAACTGAAAAATCTGGCTTCCAAGAAACAAGTTCCCGCCTTTTCCGCCGGCGATACGCTGAAAGTCAACGTCAAGATCATCGAAGGTGACCGCAGCCGCGTTCAGGCCTACGAAGGCATCTGCATTTCGCGCACCGGCCAAGGCATCAACGAAAGCTTCACCGTCCGCAAAATCTCGTACGGCGAAGGCGTCGAACGCGTATTCCCCCTCCACTCGCCTGTTATCGAGTCCATCGAACTCGTCCGCCGCGGTTCCGTCCGTCGCGCGAAGCTGTATTACATGCGCAACCGTTCGGGCAAATCGGCCCGTATCGCCGAGCGTACGACCGGCCACGGCATGGGCGAAGACAACTCGTCCGAAGCTGCCGAAGCGTAAGCTTTTCATCATTCCAAAAAAGCCCGGCCGATTGTGTCGGGCTTTTTTGTGTTGACATTGTTCTTTATTTGTTCTTATTTATTGCAAGAACATTTAGAGAACAATATGACCTTTGAAGCATCCCCGCCACGCGGTGTCCGGTGGTTATTTCTGGACCTCAACAGCTACTTTGCCTCCTGCGAGCAACAGGAGCAGCCGCACCTGCGCGGCAAGCCCGTTGCCGTTGTGCCCATGCCCACCGATGCCACGTGCGCGATTGCCGCGAGTGTGGAGGCCAAGGCCTACGGCATCAAAACGGGCACCAGCATCTGGGAAGCGAAGGAGCGCTGCCCTGCCCTCCAGTGCGTGCTGGCGCGGCATGACCTTTATGTGCGGTACCACCACCGCGTCATCGAGGAAGTGGCGCGGCATACGCCGATTGGCAAAGTGTGGTCGATTGACGAGATGGCGAGCAAGCTTTTGCCCCTCAAGCAATCCGTGCCCGAAGCCATGGCACTGGCCCAACGCATCAAGGACGGGCTGCGCCGCAATGTGGGCGAGTGCATTACGTGTTCCATCGGGCTGGCGCCGAATGCGTGGCTGGCGAAGGTTGCATCCGACATGCAAAAACCCAACGGGCTTGTGGTACTGGAAGGCCAAAATTTGCCTGAGGCCCTGCTTGGCCTCGAGCTTCAGGACCTTTGCGGCATAGGCGCCAACATGGCCGCACGGCTCAACCGCGCAGGTATCTGGACGATGCGCCAGTTGTGGGACACCAGCCCGAAGCAGATGCGGGCCATCTGGAAGAATGTGGAGGGCGAGCGTTTCTGGTACCGCCTGCACGGCTATGACGTGCCCGACCTTGAAACAGGCAAAAGCGTGGTTGGCCACAGCCGCGTGCTGGATTTTGAATCACGCCGCCCCGATGTGGCGCGTGACGTGTGCCGCCGCCTGACCGTGAAGGCCTGCCAGCGCCTGCGCCGTTACGAAATGTTTGCCACGCATTTCTATTTGTCCGTACGGCTGTGCGACGGGCGGCGCTGGGGGCATGACGTGCGGGTACCGCCATCCGCCGATACGCTGACCTTTGTACGCCTGACCCATGCGCTGTGGGATGCCATGACGGATGCGCTGCAACCTGACCGCATCAAGAAGGTTTCCATCACGCTGATGGGGCTACAGGAAACGGCTGAAACGACAGGCGACCTTTTCGAGGTTGCGGCACGGAAGGAAGCGCGGATAGAGCCTGCCAACAAAATCCGTAGCACCGCCCTTTCTGCGGCGATGGACCAGATTGCCCGCGCCTACGGGCCGCACGCGGTGCATTTCGGAAACCAGCCGCAAACGCAGGCAGGTTTTGTGGGCACCAAAATCGCGTTCTCGCGGGTGCCGGACCTTGCGGAATTCACGGAATGAGTCCAATCTGGCCTTACCCTCCCTATCAAAGGACATTTTCGTGGACATCCTCAAGGTACCTGTACAGGAAACGCCGAACCAGCAAACGCTGCTGCTTCTCAAATCCATGCGCCTGCTTGAAATGCAACTGGCGCAAATGAAGCACGATATGTCGTATCTGATGTGGCAGGTGCACAGGAACCACGGCGCCGCATCCATCAGCGCGCCGGAGCGCATGAAGATACGCGACGAGGTTTGCGCGTACATCGAAACCCTCAAGGATTTCAACCCCGAGGTGATTTACGGCGGGCATGAATCCCGCGAAGGGCTGCTTGAATTCATCCTGACCGAGCGCCTTGTCGGCGTTGAAGCCGACAGCATCGCGCTTGAATTCGGCGTTTTCAAAGGCAAGAGCCTATCCATCATCAGCCGCCTGTTTTCGGGCAAGGTATACGGGTTTGATTCCTTTGAAGGCATCCCCACGACCGAGCTTATCTGGGACAAAGGGCGCTTCAACAACCCGCAGGGTATCGCCTACCCCCTGAAACCCAATACGGAACTCGTCAAAGGCTGGTTCAAGGATACGATGCCTGATTTTGTGAAAGCGCACGACTTATCCAAAGTGAAGCTGCTGCATATGGACTGCGATATCTATTCCAGCGCGAAGGAGATCTTCGAGGTTGTCGGACCGCACCTGCCGAAGGATGTCATCATCGTGTTTGACGAATACTGGAACTACAAGGGCTGGAAGGACGGCGAATTCAAGGCCTTCCACGAATTCCTTGCCGCTACGGGCCGCACCTATACCTATCTTGGGTACATGGATGCAGGCAACCAAGTGGCCGTGAAGCTGCACTAATTAAATTACGCGCGATCAAAAAAGCCCTGCTAAACGCAGGGCTTTCCAGTCATGTCTTTGCAGCAGTTTTTCACGGCAAACGGGTTCCCCGTTTACCTAAACGGCTGGTGCTTTGTGAACAAAAAAGCCCTGCTAAACGCAGGGCTTTCCAGTCACAAAGGAGATTGTGAAACTTGTCGGAGGGCCTGTCAGGCGGCGCGGTATACGGTTGTGGACGCGGCGCCTACGGACATCGCATAGACAGGATGAGCTGTGATCATGGGCGGCGACGTTTCCCGTATGTCGACTTTGTCGTGGTGCGAATGGTCATGAGACTCCTTCGTACGACAATGACTACGCGAACAATCGCTCATTCAGCCTCTCTCTTCGTTAACCTAGTGAATCGTCAGGACCGGCGCTACCAGCGTCAGGTCATGCCCGTGGGGGTGCGGTGCCGTCAGGAGCACGCAATCGTGCTCCATGAAGGCGCGCGCCATTTCAACCGTTACGGTGCCAAGCTTGATGTGCATACCGTCCAGAAGCGCGCTGATTTCGCGGCTCGAGGGGTCGATAAACACAACGTCAGCCCGTGCAAAACAGGCATCATCAAGCGCGATGCACAGCCTTCCCTGCCCATCGCGCGAAAATAGTGCCCCTTGTATCTGTAACATCCGGTTGACCACCCTTATGGTTCTTAGGTTAAGTGTATGTCTGAATTGGTTACCATTTCCCTAATGCGGTGCACAAAATGACACTCTCTCCCCAAACGCTGTACGAGAAAATTTGGTCCAGCCATGTCGTCAAAAAACACGAGGATGGTACGTGCGTGTTGTATATCGACCGCCACCTTGTGCATGAGGTCACAAGCCCGCAGGCTTTCGAGGGCCTCCGAATGGCAGGCCGCCGCGTGCGCCAGCCTGCCGCCACACTGGCGGTGGTTGACCACAACGTGCCCACATCGGACCGCAGCCAGCCCATCAGAGAAGATGAAAGCCGCATACAGGTGGAAACGCTTGAAGCGAATGTGAAGGAATTCGGTATCGAATATTTCGGCATGCGCGACAAGCGCCAGGGCATCGTGCACGTAATTGGGCCTGAACAGGGCTTCACCCTGCCAGGCATGACCATCGTGTGCGGGGATTCCCACACATCGACACATGGTGCTTTTGGCGCGCTTGCGTTTGGTATCGGCACATCGGAGGTCGAGCACGTGCTGGCCACGCAAACGCTGCTGCTCAAGCCTGCCAAAACAATGCGCATCACCGTTGAAGGCCCCTTGCCTACGGGTGTGACCGCCAAGGACATGATTTTGGCCATCATCGGCACCATCGGCACGGCAGGCGGCACAGGATATGTGATTGAGTATGCTGGCGAGGCCGTGCGCGCGCTTTCCATGGAAGGGCGCATGACAATGTGCAACATGTCCATCGAGGGCGGGGCACGCGCGGGGCTGATAGCGCCTGACGACACGACCTTCAGATACATCAAGGGCCGCCCGATGGCCCCCAAAGGTGACGACTTTGAAAAAGCCGTAGCCTACTGGCGCACATTGCCCACCGATGCGGGCGCCAGCTTTGACCGCGAGATTGTTTTGAAGGCAGCCGATATCGCGCCGCAAGTCACGTGGGGCACCAGCCCGCAGGATGTGGTGCCGATTACAGGCACCGTACCAAACCCCGCCGATGAAGCCGATGCAGGCAAGCGCGCCGCCATCGAACGCGCGCTTGATTACATGGGCCTTAAGGCCGGCACCAAAATGACGGATGTCAGCATCGACAAAGTTTTTATCGGCTCATGCACCAATGCGCGGATTGAAGATTTGCGCGAGGTTGCAAAGGTTGTGGGCAAGCGCAAGGTGGCTAGCGGCGTCTATGCCATGGTTGTCCCCGGCTCCGGCCTTGTGAAAGCGCAAGCCGAAGAAGAAGGCATTGCAGCCGTGCTAAAAGATGCTGGCTTTGACTGGCGCGAACCCGGATGCTCGATGTGCCTGGGCATGAACGAGGACAGGCTGAACCCCGGCGAGCGTTGCGCCTCCACATCCAACCGCAACTTTGAAGGGCGGCAGGGTTATAAGGGGCGTACGCACCTGCTCTCCCCCGCCATGGCCGCTGCAGCAGCCATCACGGGCAAACTGACAGACGTGCGCGAGATAGCATGACCATCCACGCCCTTTATACGGACTTCATCAAGGAAGAGCTGAAACGCCTTGAGGCGTATGATGCCACGCGCCCTGCGGGGCATGTGTACGAATTCCACAAGCACGTGGCGCGCGTTGCGCGCAACATGAAACTGCTGGCCCTTGAAATGGGCTTGGGTGAAGACCGCGCGGAAACGCTTTATCAGGCAGCCCTGCTGCATGACGCTGGCAAGCGCCTTTTACCCGTTGGCATTTGGGACATGCACAACAAGCCCGATACCGCCACCAAAAACCTGCGCCGCCAGCACACGCATAAAGGCGTTGAAATTATCAACGATATGTTTGGCCAAGATACGCATGACGAATTTCTGGACCTTGTGCGCGACCTTGCCCTCAACCACCATGAAGCCATGGACGGTAGCGGCTGGCTTGGGCGCAAGGGCAACCAGCTTAGCCTTGAGGCCCGTATGCTTTGCATTTGCGATGCATTTGACGGCTATTCCGTATGGCGGCCGCACTACGGCAACCGCGATATTACTCCTGCAGGCGTCATCCAGCGTATGGCGGTTGAAAAGGCAGGCCAGTTCGACCCCGATATTCTCAAAGTTTTTTCAAAGGTAAAAACATGCACCCCTTCAAAATCCTTACCGCCGTCGCTGCCCCTCTCCCGATGATGAATGTCGATACCGACATGATCATCCCCAAGCAGTTTTTGCGCACCATCAAACGGACGGGGCTTGGAAAGTACCTGTTTTCCGAGATGCGTTATGAAGCGAGCGGCGCTGAAAAACCCGACTTCGTGCTCAACAAGCCGGCCTACCGCCGTGCGGAAATACTGATTGCCGATGAAAATTTCGGGTGCGGTTCATCCCGCGAGCATGCGCCATGGGCGCTTAATGACTTCGGTATCCGCTGCGTGATTGCGCCCAGCTTTGCCGATATCTTCCACGGCAACAGTTTCAAGAACGGCATGTGCCCTGTAAAACTGCCGCGCGAGCAGGTGCTGCAACTGATGGCCCGCGCAACCGACTACCCCGACCAGCCGATTACGGTAGACCTTGAAGCGCAGGAAGTGCGGGCAGGTAACCTTGTATTCCCCTTCACCATCGACCCTTTCCGCCGCCATTGCCTTTTGAACGGGCTTGATGACATCGGCCTTACACTCCAACACGAGGGCGATATCACCGCCTTTGAAACCAAACGCAAAAACGAAAGACCATGGTTATGAGCAAGCATATTGTCCTGTTGCCGGGGGATGGCATTGGCCCCGAAGTGATGGCCGAGGCAGTCAAGGTTATCAAGGCGCTTGAACTTGATATTACCTTCGAGGAAAAGCTGGTTGGTGGCGCCGCCATCGATGCTACGGGCAGCCCCCTGCCCGCCGATACGCTGGAAGCCTGCAAGCACGCCGATGCGTGCCTGCTTGCGTGCGTTGGCGGCCCCAAATGGGCAGGCGCCGCCTACGACAAACGCCCTGAAGCCGGCCTTTTGGGCCTGCGCAAGGAGATGGACCTGTACGCCAATCTGCGCCCTGCGATTGTTTTTGATGCGTTAATTGATGCATCGACCCTCAAGCCCGAGATTGTGCGCGGGCTTGATATCCTGATTGTGCGCGAGCTAACGGGCGGCGTTTATTTTGGCCAGCCGCGCGGCATTACGGATATCGGCAACGGGGAGCGCCGCGGCGTAAACACCCAAGTGTACACCACGTCCGAAATTCGCCGCGTTGCCGCCAAGGCCTTTGAACTTGCACGGGCGCGCGGGGGCAAGGTTTGTTCGGTTGAAAAATCGAACGTGATGGAAAGTGGGCTTTTGTGGCGCGAAGAAGTCACCAAACTGCACGCCGAGCAATACACCGATGTGCAACTGAGCCACATGTATGCCGACAACTGCGCGATGCAGCTGTTGCGCACGCCATCGCAATTTGACGTGATTGTAACCGACAATCTGTTTGGCGATATTTTGTCAGATGAAGCCGCGATGCTGACGGGCAGCCTTGGTATGCTGCCATCGGCATCCCTTGGCGCGGGGCGCGCGTCGCTTTACGAGCCTGTTCACGGGTCAGCCCCCGATATAGCGGGCCAGAACAAGGCCAACCCGCTTGCGATGATATTATCGCTGGCCATGGCCATGCGTTACTCGCTGGGCGCGCCCGAAGCTGCCGACCGCATTGAATCCGCTGTCAAAAAGACACTGGCAGACGGTGTGCGCACGGCGGATATTGGCCCCAACCCCGTATCGACGGCAGCCATGGGTGATGCCGTGGTTGCGCGGCTGTAAGCACAGCTATACACTTGCAGTATGACGCCTGAACTAACCGTCCTTGCACTGCTTCTCATCGGCCTTGCCTTTATGGCACTCGAGGCCTTTGTCGTTGGCTTCGGCCTCCTTGGCATACTGGGTGCTGCCGCATTTTTCTGGGCACTGAGCATTCTGCGCCACCTTGATACCTTCATGGGCATGACCGTCGATATGCCGCTTATGGTTTCGCTTGGCATTACGGGCGCTGTGGTACTTGCAGGCTGTTTTTATTGCGTGCATCTGGCCATTAAAACCCGCAAGGCCAGCGGGGCCGAGATTATGATTGGCATGCGCGCTACCGTCATTTCATGGAACAACGGCCACGGCCAAGTGCGGGTGGACGGCGAGGAATGGGCCGCGAACGGCCCGCAAAGCCTTGCTGCCGGTGATGCCGTTACCGTTACAGCCCGCGACAAACTGCTTTTAACCGTCACAAAGGACGACTGACATGATCCAGATTTTCATTATCCTGCTTTTCTTCCTTGCAATGTTTGTCGTGACGTCCGTCCGTATCATGAAGGAATACGAGCGCGCGGTGATATTCACGCTCGGGCGCTATACCCACACCGCAGGCCCCGGCCTTATTGTGCTTATCCCCTTCCTGCAAAACATGGTGCGCGTGGATATCCGTGTCCGTACAACGGATGTGCCGCCGCAGGACGTCATTTCCAAGGATAACGTGTCGGTACGCGTGTCGGCCGTCATTTACTACCGCGTGGTTGACCCTTCATCGGCAATCGTGAAGGTTGAGGACTTCATGCAGGCTACATCGGAGATATCGCAGACGACCCTGCGTTCCGTGCTGGGGCATCACGAGCTTGATAACATGCTCTCCAATCGCGACCAGCTGAACAAGGACATTCAGGAGTTGCTGGATACCGCGACCGAAGGCTGGGGCGTGAAAATCACGGGCGTTGCCATCAAGCAAATAGACCTTGACCCCTCGATGGTGCGCGCGATTGCCCGCCAAGCCGAAGCCGAGCGCGAGCGCCGTGCTAAAATCATCAATGCGGAAGGCGAATTGCAGGCAGCCAAGCAGCTGGATGAAGCCGCGACCATTCTGGCCCAGCGCCCTGAAACCATGCAGCTGCGTTATCTATCCGCCCTTACGGACATTGCAGGCGACAAGACAAACACCATTGTGATGCCGGTACCCGACCTTCTGAGCACCATTATGGCAGCAGGCAAGAAATAACCACGCCTGCCAGCCCGAAGCAAAGTTCGATAACAGGGTAGCGCCAATGGATGCGTGTGCCGCAATGGCGGCAGCGGCCTTTTAAGAATAACCATGAAAATACGGGCACCAGATCAGGCGCGCCCAGCGTGTGCTTGCATGACGTGCAGCGCGACCTGTCGGTTGTCCAGTTCAGGTTACGCGGCAGGCGATATTGCAGCGCCGTTACAAAGCTGCCGAGGCATGTACCCAGCACAAAAAACAATCCGGCCCTGAAGGCCGGATTGAAATTCAGAAAGTCTATGAAGCCTTCCATTACTGCCCTGCGGCGCGGATAGCGCCGATGCGGTCGTAGACCATGCCGCGGTCAATGGATTTGCCGTTGCCGTACACGGCATCGAGCTCCAGCGCGCGCTGATACAGCTCAATCGCCTGAGAGGCATTGCCCGCTTTTTCAGCGGCCATGGCAGCGGCCAGAACGCCCTTTGCATCCGTAGTCCCTGTTGCTGCCTGCGGGGCAGCGGCCGGGGCGGGCGCGGCAGGTGCCGGTGCAGCTTCTTCTACCGGCATGGCTTTAGGAGCCACGGCAGCAGGTTGCTGAACAGGCACCGATGCACGAAGCGTTGGCGTATCGATGATCGGCTCATAGCTATCGGGCATGCTGCGGCCACCTGCGATTGCAAGCTTGCGCGGCGCATCGGATACTGGTGCCGATGCGGCTTCAGCCGGCATTGCGGGGGCTACAGGTGCTGCCACAGCAGCATCACCCTGCCCTGCGGGCACGAAGGTGGTTTTGCTGCCAGCGATTTCAATTTTACCGCCGCCTTGCATGACCATGTTGCGGTAATCACCCGTGGCTTTTGTGGCATCGGCTTCGTTGACGTTGCGCGTTGCCGTTTCAACCACCGGTGCCATTTTGGCAGGCGCTGCGGAGGGTGCCGTGCCGTTCTTAGCCTGAATGGCCAGATACGGCGGGGGCAGTGCGGCATCCTGCGAGGATGATGCTTTTGCCTGCTTGGGTGCCGCTGCAGCTTTGGTTGCGTCTTTCTTTGGAGCGTCGGTAGCAGCCGTTTTATCGGCGGCAGGCATTTTGGCAGGTTTTGCCTTTACTTCCTCGACAGCCGTTTCAGGCAGTTTTTCGCCTGTGTTGGCAGGCGCCGTACCTGATGCCCATGCGTTGACCGCGTCTTCCGTTGCGGTGGGTGCAGCAGGCGCTACAGGCGCAGCGGGTGCCGCATCCGCCTGCGGGGCAGGCAGATCAGGCATGGCTGGCGCTGCCGCAACCGTATCGGCTACAGGAGCCGGAGCTGGCGCAGGCGCTTCGGCAACAGCCGGAGCCTCGGGCGCTTTTGGGGCATCTTCCTTGGCGGCAGGCATTGCAAGCATATCAGGTGCCGTGGCATCAGCCGCAGGTGCGGGTGCCAATTCGGCTGCGGGGGGCAGTGCCTCCCCTACCGGTGCTGCGGTTGCTTCCGGCATCGGCTCGTTCATGATGGGGGCAGGCGCTGCGGGCGGCTGGGCATCAAACGGGCTTGGTTCGGAGGATGTGGAATCGGTTGCGGGCATAGAAGGCGCAGCATCGGGTGCCGGCGGCTGGGCCATCGAGATTTCCGACTGGTTGTCATTGGAACCCATGAAGCCGCCCATGATGGCTGTCATGCCTTCGTTGTCGCGGTTCAGGTAAATGTAGGTGCCTGCACCCGCAGCGCAAAATGCGACGAGCAGCAGAAGGCCCGTAAAGAAACCGCCTGATTTTTTCGGTTCGGCTTCAGGCTGTTTTTCGCCGTCATCTTCCTCGGCGGAATCTTCGGATTCAAAGGCCTCGTCGTCCGTTTTCAGGAAATCGTCGAAATCCTTGTCCTTCACGTCGTCGGCGTATTCCTTCAGCAGATCGTTGATGCTTTTGTCGTCGCCCGCGGATTTCGCGTCTTTGTCTTGTTCGGCCATGGGTGTCATCCTTTTGATATTCCGCGGGATTATATGGTATTTGTACCCCGCGTCAAAGCCCTGAAAATGGGCAAAACGGTGGCGTTCCCGACAGGATTTGAACCTGTGACCCCCAGTTTAGGAAACCGGTGCTCTATCCAGCTGAGCTACGGGAACATCCGACCGATGGGTGTTTTAGCCTAAGGGCGCTGCCGCTTCAACAACTTGCGACACGGCCCTGTGGGCGGCGGCGGCCAGCGCCTTGCGGTCGGCATATTCCTGCGGGGATAGAACGGGCAGGAAGTTAACGGCTACATCCGTGCCCTTGGAGCACGCAAAGGCCCATAAATGCGGGACGAGCGTATCCTCCGGCCGCCACCATGCGTACATATTGCGGGTAGGCCCATCGCCCATGGGGGCTTTGCCGTCTATCGATTGAATGGTGAGGGCGACTGGCTGGACCATGATGCCGCCCCCTGCCTCGAAGACAGCATCAAAAAGGCCCGGTTTGAAGGGTTTGACCGCCAAACCGTTGGTGGACGTGCCCTCGGCAAAGACGATGAGGCTTATGCCTGATTTCAGGATTTTTGCGAGTTCGTGCATCGCGCCTTCCAGCGCCGAGCGTGTGCGGCGGATGAAAACCGTATTCTGGATTTTTGAAAGCAGGCCGAATAGCGGCCAGCCCGCAACCTCGCTTTTGGCAACAAAACGCGCATCGAGGATGCTGCCCAGTGCGACAATATCCAAATAAGAAATATGGTTTGGCACAAACAGAACGGCATTTGCGCTGTTTTGCGGTGTGCCTTTGACATGCACGCGGATGGCCATGAACCAGCAAATAAAGGCGTAAACACGCGGTGACATGCACCACTGTTTACCAACCAAACGCGCGAGCAGATGCAGCGTGATTACCGATACCGAGGTCAATAAAAGCACAAGCAGTCTGGCAATACCTATAAATGCACGCATCAAATGATCTCGGAGGATGCGTCGACTTCGGTTTCAAAGGAGCTACCGACTTTACGTTCGTAATGCTTGCGGTAGCGGGCGGAAACACGACTGGTTTTGACGATGACACACACATCGATGGTGTTGAACTGCGTATCGATGACAGCACCATCACCCACAAAACCGCCAAGGCGCAAATAGCCTTTTATCAGGGGCGGCAGGGCCAGAAGCGCATCCTTCGGGTTGAGGGTTTCCTTGGGTTTGAGGTCCATCGAGGTATAAAGATTTTCCAGCGCGCGGGGGCAGAATTCATCAGGGGCGCGGTGGAAGTGATGCAGGTATGAAAGCATATCGGCATGGGCGGGGATATCGATACCGTGGAAGGATGCGCAGCCAAATAGCGCGCCGATATCGTAATGCGTGATGTATTCGGCTATACCCTGCCATAGAAGCTGCAACACATTGCGCGTGCGGTGCGAGGCATCGACGCAGGAGCGACCCACTTCCATCAGATTGGGCGTTGTCGCAACAAGCTTTGAAATATCGTATTCGGATGCTGAGTAAAACTGCCCTGCCCTTTTGGCGGATTCAGAACGCAGGATGCGGTAGGTGCCGACGATACGCCCGTTTTGGGATTGATCGGTGACAATCAGATGGTCGGCGAATTCGTCGAAGCGGTCGTAATCAAGGCCTTTGGCTTCCATGTCGCCAACGGGCTTTGCGCCGTACTCGCGGTAAAAAATATCGTAGCGGAGTTTTTGCGCGGCTATAACTTCGGCTTCGGTGCGGGCCAGCCTTACTGCTATAGGGCCCATGCAAACGCCGTCACCGGCGAGGATGAAGTCGTCGGTCTTCAAGGCACTTTCCATTCATTCACCGTTAGCGGATGTAGAGGTGGACTTCGTTGGTCTGGATGTTGTTATTGACCATCGAGGAGAGTTCTATTCTCTCGGCACCCAAGCCCATTCCTGTCAGGGTGCGCAACACCTTTTCGGCATTTCTGCGCGAGCGTGTGCTTTCGATTGCCTTTCTGGCAGGGTTGCCAGCACCGGGGGCTACTGCCACCAGCTCGAATTTGGCGTTGGGGTATTTTTCAAGCGCTTCGCTGACAGACTGGTAAACAGCCTGCTGGAAGTCGACTTCAGGTTTATCAAAACGGATGACGACCAGCGGGCGCGGGCTGGAAAGAGCGCCGGTGGGCGAGCCGCCCGAGAGCGAGGCTGGTTGCGCGCCGATACCGGCATCAGCCGCAGCCATGTCGGCTGCGATGGTGCTTTGGCCGACCGACAGGAACGGACGGTTAGCAAGCGAACGGCCATACAGATCGCCATTGGCGATTGCGAGGGAGAGCGTACGCAGGTTGGAACGTTCGTTGGACAGGTAAGCAGCCGAGCGCGTGATGTCGTCGTTGACGTTGTTCAGGAGGCGCTCGATGAGAACGGAGGTGCTGGACACGGAGTCTTCAAGCTGGGCCAGACGTGCGTGATCTTCCTCGACGGAGCCCGTGAGGCCATAAGCCGCGCGTGTTGCTTCCTGCAGGTAACCTGCCATGGCAGCGGAATCGGAGATTTGCAGGGCCAGCGCGTTCATGTCGGCGACGTTGCCCGAGAGCGTTTCAAGGGCGTCCTGCGCTGCTGTCAGGCGTTCCATCAGGCGGGGGTTACCCGGTGTGGTGCCGCTTTGCAGCTGGGTGTTGATAGTGGCAACCGATGCGTAGTAGTTGGCGGCCAGTTCCTGCCCTACCTGCTGGATATCCGTCAGGCGGTCCGAAAGTTCGGATACTTTGGACTGGAGAGAGAACATTTCCTCGCGCAGCTGGTTGATTTTCTGGGCAGCCAGCGTATCGGCGGGGGAATAGTAATCCTTGTTCATGACGGAATCGGCGCCGATATTCGGTGCTTCCGTCATCATGTTTTTGTAGACGCCGTCATCGGCGGTGGAGGCAAGGCCCGGTACATCGGCCTTCAGTTTGGGCGCCGCGCCAGAATCATCGGGTGCACGCAGGACATTTTGTGAAGCCGTATCGGACGCGGTTTCACCTTTGTTGGGCAGAACTTCCGACATCGGGCGGTTGGTGACCAGAAGTGTCGGCACATCATCGGCAGCAGGGGCTGCCGGAGCGTCGGCCTTTTT
>JAGWXJ010000152.1 GCA_018969935.1 Alphaproteobacteria bacterium
TCGACCGAGCGGATTTGAAGCACTTTGGAGCCGACGGACGCCATCTCAAGCATTTCCTCAAACGAAATGCGGTCGATTTTGCGGGCTTCCTTCACGATGCGCGGGTCCGTCGTGTAGACACCATCAACATCGGTGTAAATGTCGCAACGATCGGCATTGAGGGCTGCGGCAAACGCCACTGCCGATGTATCGGAACCGCCGCGTCCCAGCGTTGTGATACGCCCGCCCGTAGTGACGCCCTGAAAACCGGCAATGACAGGTACCTCGCCTTTCGAGATCGCATCCTCGAGCCTATCGGCCTCGATATCCTGAATGCGGGCGCGGCCGTGGGCCGTCGTGCTTATAACGCCAGCCTGCCAGCCCTGCCACGAGCGCGCCTTGATGCCCTTCTTTTGCAGGGCCAGCGCCATGAGGCCTGCCGTCACCTGCTCGCCCGTTGCTACAACGGCATCGTACTCACGGGCATCGTACTCGGGGTTGAGTTCGTTCACCCAGCCGACAAGCTGGTTTGTCACGCCTGCCATGGCGGAAACCACCACCGCGCAGCTGTTGCCACGTTCGATTTCACGCGCGACTTTGCCAGCGGCATTTTCGATCCTTTTCAGATCGGCCACGGAGGTACCGCCAAACTTCATGACAATCGTAGGCATTTGTACTATCTAGTCTTTCATGGCTTCTACGGCAAACGCACGCGAAATTCATAACTTTACCAGCCTTGCAACGCAATGGTGGAATGAAGACGGGCCCATGAAACCTTTGCATGCCCTAAACCCCACGCGCATGGGAATTGTGAAGCGCTGGCTGGGCGGGGACCTCAAAGGCATGAGAATCCTTGATGTGGGGTGTGGCGGCGGCATCGTTTGCGAACCCCTTGCCCGCATGGGCGCCACGGTGACAGGCATAGACGCCGGCGCCGAAAACATCGAGGCCGCCAAGGCCCACGCCGCCGAAAGCGGCCTTAAAATCAAATACGAATGCACCACGGCCGAGGACCACGCGGGCCAGTATGATGCCGTACTGGCGCTCGAGATTGTGGAACATGTGGACGACCCTGCGTTGTTCCTCGAGAACATCGTGCGGTTATGCAAGCCGAACGGTACCATCATCGTATCGACCCTCAACCGCACGCCGAAGTCGTTTGCTTTGGGCATTGTGGCAGCAGAATACATTTTGCGCTGGGTTCCACGCGGGACACACACCTGGAGTAAATTCAAGAAGCCATCCGAACTTGCGGCGATGATGACCGGCACCAAGGTGACCAATATGACAGGGCTGGTATACGACCCGTTACGCGGCGCGTTTGCCGAAAACAGCCGCGATGTGGACGTGAACTACTTTTTGTGTGCCCGTAAATCAGGCCGATAGAACGTGTTTGGCGCTTTCAGGGCTGATACCTGCGGCTTTCATCAGTGCGCGTTCGCCTTCCTTACGGATTGTTACCAGACGGCGCTCGATGCCCACACCCTCGCGTTTAAGGCGATTTTGCAGCTTGCCAAGCGCCTCGTAACCCTCAGGCTTCGGGTGCTCGCCCATTGCTGTCATGCTGGGAAGGTTGGATGTAAACACATCAAGTATCATGGCCTCGCGCAGGATATCGCGCAGGGTTTCCTCGGCTTTATGGCGCGTGATGTCATTGATTGTCTGGGCTTCGATGATAAAAGCGGATACCTCGTTACGCGAACGGCCAGTACGCGCCATGCTGGATGATACTATTTGTGCACCGTTGCCCATGTGATGGTGCACAAGGTCACGCGCGGCCATCAGCTTGGCCACCGCCAGCTGGACTTCGCCCAGACGGTTGAAATATGCGGATATCGTTACATTTTTAGGCATAGGGGGCAGATTAGCCGCCCCCGTTAACAGAAAGCAAATTTTTGCTGGGATGCCGCAATTCGTGCCCAATTCGGCTTTTGAACCCTTTAATTTGTGGTAGAATGTAAGACTATGAACAGTGCTTTTTCCGTCCTCATGATTATTGCCATGCTTTTGGTGCTCGGCTCGCTCGGCGTCGGGCTTTTTGCCATGACCAAAGGCGATAGCCGTTTTTCAAACAAGATGATGCGTTTGCGTATCGGCCTTCAGGCTGTCGCACTTCTGCTTTTCTTCCTTGCACTCTCCACAAAATAGGATTGCAGCCATGAAAATCCTCGTCCCTGTCAAACGGGTGGTTGATTACAACGTCAAAATCCGCGTGAAGCCGGACGGTTCGGGCGTTGACCTTACCAACGTCAAGATGTCGATGAACCCGTTTGACGAAATCGCCATCGAAGAAGCCGTGCGCCTGAAGGAAGCAAAAATCGCAACCGAGGTTGTGGCCGTTTCGATTGGCCCTGCGCAGGCGGCGGACACCATCCGTACCGCCATGGCCGTGGGTGCCGACCGCGGTATCCTTGTGCAAACCGATATTGGCGTCGAGCCGCTGGCCGTTGCCAAAATTTTGAAAACGCTGGTCGAGAAAGAAGCGCCGCAACTTGTGATACTCGGCAAGCAGGCGATTGACGATGACAGCAACCAGACGGGCCAGATGCTGGCCGCCATGCTGAACTGGGCGCAAGGCACATTCGCATCCAAAGTCGTTGTCGCTGACGGCAAGGCAACCGTTACGCGCGAGGTTGACGGCGGCCTAGAAACACTGGCACTGCCCCTGCCCGCCATTGTTACAACCGATTTGCGCCTGAACACGCCGCGCTACGCGGCGCTGCCCGCCATCATGCAAGCGAAGAAAAAGCCGCTGGAAACCATTGATGCCGCCACACTGGGCATTGACCTTGCGCCGCGGCTCAAGACCCTCAAGGTGGAGGAACCCGCCAAGCGCAAGGGCGGCGTGAAAGTACCTGATGTTGATACGCTGCTTGATAAACTCCGCAGCGAAGCGAAGGTGATTTGATATGACGACCCTTGTTGTTGCCGAACTTGTTGAAGGTAAAGTAACCCCTGCAACGCTATCTGCCGTGACTGCCGCGCAGAAAATCGGCGGGGATATCCATGTGTTGTATGCGGGCCCCGGTTCGCAGCCGCTGCCTATTGCGGGTGTCAGCAAAAACATTACGTGCGATGACCATGCGCTATGCCACCACATGGCCGAGAACGTGGCCCCGCTGGTTGCCAAACTTGCCAAAGACGGCGGCTACAGCCATGTGCTTGCGCCTGCCACATCCTTCGGTAAAAACGTCATGCCGCGCGTGGCCGCTTTACTGGATGTGCAGCAGATATCGGATATCATTTCCGTTGTATCGCCCGATACATTCGTGCGCCCCATTTATGCGGGCAACGCACTGGCCACAGTGCAATCAGGCGACGCCATTAAAGTTATCACCGTGCGCGCCACGGGCTTTGACAAAGCAGCCGATGCGGGCGGCAGCCCTGCCACCGAGGGTGTTGCAGGCACCGGCGACACCGGGCTTGTATCGTTTGTCGGGCAAGAGCTTTCCAAATCCGAAAGGCCGGAACTGACAGCTGCGCGTATTGTCGTATCGGGCGGGCGCGGTGTTGGCTCGGGCGAGAATTTCAAGATCATCGAGGCGCTGGCCGACAAGCTGGGCGCAGCCGTTGGCGCATCGCGCGCGGCTGTCGATGCGGGTTTTGTGCCCAATGATTACCAAGTAGGGCAAACGGGCAAGGTTGTAGCCCCCGAACTTTATGTTGCCGTCGGCATATCGGGCGCCATCCAGCACCTTGCGGGGATGAAG
>JAGWXJ010000015.1 GCA_018969935.1 Alphaproteobacteria bacterium
GAGAGTCCAGCGGCCTTGAATGACGTTCCAGAGGAGCGGCTGCTCGACATCCTTACGCATATTCCAAAAGGCTTCGCCCGTCATAAAAGCGGCGCAAAATAAAAATACCAGCATAAACATGCCTGCATACGGGGATTTCTGGGCTTCCATCTTATTTTCCATTTATATTCGAAACTCTTGGAATGGGTTGACTTCAAAATTCGATAGCGCAATTAATCATTTTTTCGTTGCATTGCAATAGATTTTTTTTTACATATAGCGCGACTTAACAATTTTTTAACAACGAAATATTCAGCAAAAGAGGAATTAAGAATGAAAATCAGCGTTTTTGGGATTGGTTACGTAGGCGCCGTTGCATCAGCATGCTTGGTTGAATCCGGCCATGAAGTTATTGCCTGCGATACCTCCGAGGTCAAAGTTAAATGCATTCAGGAAGGCCGCTCCCCGATCGTTGAGAATGGCCTGCCCGAACTGATCGCCAAAGGCGTCAAAAGCGGCAAGCTGACCGCTACGACCGACCACAAAAAGGCCATTCAGGAAACGGACATGTCCCTTATCTGTGTAGGTACGCCCAGCCGTGCGGATGGTTCCCTCAACCTTGATTACGTTGTTACGATTTCCGAGCAAATCGGCGCTGTTATCAAAGACAAGAAAACCCGCCATATCGTGGTCAACCGCAGCACCGTAGTGCCCGGCACGCTTTTGAATGTCATCGGCCCCGCTGTCGAGCGCACGTCCGGCAAAAAGCACGGCGTTGATTTCGGCCTCGGCAACAACCCCGAATTCCTGCGCGAAAGCACGGCCGTGGAAGATTACTTCCAGCCCACGCAAATCGTTGTTGGCGCTACGGATGAAGCCACTGCAAAAGCCATCATGAGCATTTATGACGGTATCGAAGCCACGCGCGTAACGTGCGAAGTTACGGTTGCGGAAGGCGTCAAATACGTTTCGAACGCATGGCGCGCCAACAAGGTGACCTTCGGCAACGAAATGGGCAACATCCTGAAAGAGCACGGCGTAGACAGCCACAAGGTGATGAACATTTTCTTCAACGACAAAATCAACCTTGGCAAACAGTTCCTGCTGCCCGGTTTTGCCTTCGGCGGCTCGTGCCTACCCAAGGACGTTCGCGCCATCCGCGCATCGGCTAACGACAAGGGCCTCAAAACCCCGCTGTTCGACAGCCTGCTGACGGCCAACGAACTGCAAGTCAACCGCGCTTTCTCGCTTATCAAACAAACTGGCCGTAAAAAAGTGGGCCTGATGGGCATCAGCTTCAAAGCCGGCACGGACGACCTGCGCGAGAGCCCCCTTCTCACGCTGGCCAACATGCTGATCGACAACGGCTTCGAACTCTCGATCTACGATCCTTGCGTTTACGAAGCGACCCAGTTTGAAGGCGCCAACAAAAAGTACATCACGCAGGACATTCCGCAGATCGGCAAGGCCCTCGTGAAAACACCTGAAGAACTGCTGGCGAAAGCCGATGTCTTTGTTATCGGCAACGGTACCAAGGAATTTGCAAAAATCCTTGAGCAAGCCGATGCATCGGCCCCGATCGTGGATCTTGTACGCCTCAACTCGCCTGTTGAAGCACGTGCTTCCTATACCGGTATTTGCTGGTAATATAAGCGTATGAAAATCTTACAAAACCTTCTTCTCAGGGTTCCAGCCATCCCGATGCCTTCGGGATGGTTTGGTTTTGCCATCTACACCGTGGTGCTAGCCGCCATCTGGTATAACCTGCCGCCTTTGTACATTACAGGTCATGCCGCGACGGCCACATTCACGATAGGTGCCATCGCCCTGTGGCGTTACGGCTGGGGTTTGACCAACCTTATCCGCGCCGCCATTTATACGAAGCTGGTTTTCCCCCGCTGGCGCGCCCGTGTGAGCCAGCACGTGGAGGAATTGCTCCCGCCCAAAATCTACTTCCTGATTACGACCTACCGCGTCAAAACCGAAACATCCATCCAGACCATCCATGCAGCTGTTGTCGAGGCTATTGCCAGCGGCGTGCCTGTTACCATCGTTGCCTCCATCGTGGAGATGGCCGACGAACTGCTTTACAAAAAGATCTTTACCGACCTGAACCCGCCTTCGCACATCGTCCTTAAAATCGTGCGTATTCCAGGCACCGGCAAGCGTGACGCTCTGGCGCAAGGCTTTAAGGCCATTTCCCGCGATAATCCGCCTGAAGGCGCCGTTGTTGCCGTGATTGATGGCGATACGATGCTGACACCCGGCACCTTGCGCAAATGCACACCCTTCTTTGCGCTGCACCCCAACCTTGGCGCGCTTACGACAGATGAAATCTGCCACGTGCCCCAAAGCTCGACATTGTTCCGCGAGTGGTTTGACCTGCGTTTTTCGCAGCGTCACATCCAGATGGCATCCGTATCGCTTTCCCGCCGCGTGCTTACGCTGACGGGCCGCATGTCGATGTTCCGCGCCGATGTTGTCGTGCATCCCGAGTTTATCCACCACGTGACCAACGACTTCCTTGACCACTGGCGCCTTGGCCGCTTCCGCTTCCTGACGGGGGACGACAAATCGAGCCTGTACTGGGTTTTGAAGCAGGGCCTCGAGCAGATTTATGTGCCTGACGTGCGCGTTGTTACCATGGAAGAGCCCGTAACAGGCGTTTTCGTGGTCGATGCCACCAAGCTGATGTTCCGCTGGTTTGGCAACCAGATGCGCACCAACGCACGTATCCTTGCGCTGACGCCAGCACGCATGCCGCTGTTTGTATGGTGGTCGGCATTTGACCAGCGCCTATCCATGTGGACGACGCTTGCTGGCCCTACATTCGCCTTCATGATTACCATTCAGGGCGGTATTATTCCGCTGCTTTACTATTTTGCATGGGTTGGTTTTACCCGCTGGATCATGGCGATGACGCTGTTGTTCTCGCGCCCGAGTGTCAACTGGCGTTACCCGTTCCTGCTGTATTTCAACCAGGTGTACGGTTCCATCATCAAGGTGTATGTGATGTTCCGTCTGGACCGCCAGTCATGGACGCGCCAGAAAACAAAACTCAACCGCGACATTACCGGCTGGAAGGCCATCTGGATGCAGTATTCATCGGCATTCGTAAACGCTGTGGCTGTTATCGTTTTCGTGGCGGCTATCGGCTGGTTCACACATGTCTTCAAGTTGCCGGAAACAGCCTTCTGCCAGCTGTTTACCTGTACCGACCGCAACTTCCTTTAAAAGCAAAAGGGCCGCTAAAGCGGCCCTTTTTTATTCCCGACCCTATCAGAGATCGATGTGTGCCTTGAGCGTCGTTGCCAGAACGTTGTCCAGCAAGGCGACGGTCCGGGCAGCATCCACACCACCCGAACCGTCCCTGTCGAAGAGCACGGCCGTGGACCCACCCTGCTGCTTCAACTGCAGGTAACCGCCGTCGAACGCGCCTTCGGGGGAAAGGGCGCCCAGACCGTTGGCGTCGAACAGCGCCGTAAGGTCGAGTTTATCGGCAGTTTCCAGCATGACCGAGAAATCAAGAATTCTGTCACCAAACTGGGAAGCATCGGTAAAGGCAAACGTATCGTGGCCAAGGCCGCCCGTAATCATGTCGGTACCTGTGCCGCCTTGAATCCAGTCATCACCGGCGCCTCCCAAAATACGGGAACCAGCACCATTGACATGAATGACGTCATCACCCGAGCCGCCTTTGAGAACGACTGCTGCCGTGTTTTCCAGTGTCACATGGTTGCCTGCGCTGTTTGCGAGGTAAATATTCGCAGCGCCGCCCTTGAGAACGACCTCGTTATTTGCCGCCACAGCCGCCGTGTTCAGGCCAGCAATACCGCTTGCGCCGTATTTGATATCAAGATGGCCGTCATCGGCTGCAGCTGCTGCCTGCGCAGATACAACCAACATCGATACCTTGCCCGCAGAAACGTCCAGCAAATCAAGGCCAGAGAGGCCAATCTTGCCCAGATCGAGAGAGATTTTCAGATCCGTCAGTTTAAGCGTGTCGAAACCGGCACCAAGGTTAAGCGTATCGCCAAGCTTGAGGTTGGCATTAAGCGCCGTTACGGTATCAGTGCCTGCGCCTGATACGAAGTTATCGGCAGCCGATGTGGCAGTAAACGCCATGTTTGAAACGTAACCGGTATCAAGGAACACGTTGTCGGCGGTAAAGGCCGTGGCAAGCACGTTTTTAAACAGGAGCGTTTCGTTCGCGTTCAGTACCAGCTTCGTGTCGGCGCCTACTTGCGTGAACTTGAGGTCGGCAAACGAGCCGAACTCGTAGTAACCGGCCAGACGAAGCAAATCGCCGCCTGCACCTGCCTTAAAGTCGGTGATGGTGTCTTTGGCATCGCCACGGAGCATCCAGAACGTATCGCGACCAGCGCCACCCGTCAGGATGTCGGCACCTTTGCCGCCCATCAGCATATCGTTGCCAAGGCCGCCATCCAGCGTATCGACCGCAAGGCCGCCGTACAGCATGTCGTTACCGCCCATGCCCAGAAGGGTTGAGCCAGTATCCTTGCCGTGCAGCGTATCGGCCTTCACGTTACTGCCTTGTGCAAAGCCGAATACCGTCGTGTTGGCGTCAATATCGGTGTAGGCGTGTGACGTGCCGCCCGGCGCCACCAGCGACCAGCTTTCAAGGCCATCGCGGTAGACAGCGGTGTCGATGACCACCACGTTCCCGTAGTCATCGGAGCCGTGATAGTTGATATCGCGGTTTGTGTAATCCACCTGCACCTTGTTACCGATTTCGGCATTCCAGCTGGAAAACAGAACAGCGTGGCGGACATCGGTAATGGTCAGGTTTTCGTAGGTACTGTAGAAGCTGCCCGCGATGTGAAGGCCGTAGCCGTTACCATCATCCTTGTTGTGCGCGCCGGACACATTGAGGCCGTTTACATGGGCCTCAAGGGCGTTGCGCATTTCAAGGGCCGTTGAAGGTACGTTCGTAAACGTGAGGTTAGATACATCCGCCCTTGTCGTATAGTTCATCACGACAGCATCCGCGCCGGTATACAGGGCCTGCGTATTTTTAAACAGGTTGGCATCCGGCGTACCAAGTGAGCCTTCGAAGGTCAGGTTATGAAGGCCTACGTTATCGAGCATATTCAGGCGTTCGACCGTTGTGGCCGTGCCTGCCGCCATGTCGTAACCCACAGGTTGCTTGAGCGTTACCGTATTGCCGTTGATGGCGACAATTTCGGAGATGCTTTCGCGCAGAGGGTTATCGGCCAGTGCGGGGTCACCGATAATATTGGGATAGTTTTTCTGAAGGAAATCCAGATCGTTGGATTGCGATACACGGACAACATCGCCGACCTTGAGGCCCGTGGCGTTGGCTACCGTGATGGTGCTAGCGCCGCGCGATACATCCGAACCGAGCGTGGACGCAAAAGACTTGTCCACGCCGCCCTGGAATGAAATGCCTTCCTTGAGGACAGTCGGTGCGAGCACAATTTTGGAGCTACCGTCTGCCGCGCCCTGAAGCGTGATGCCGTCTTTTTTCACGTACAGGGTTTGCGTGAGGACGTGCGTGCCGCTTTCGAACTGGAACGTCGTCCCCGTGGGGGCGGCGTTGATGGCCGTTTGCAGCGTGGCCGTCGTGGCCAGTTGCGAAACCATATAAACGTTTAATGAAGCATTATACGTGATGCCTAAGCCCAGCAGCGAGCTGAGCCCCGAAATAATCGCCATGTTCACACCCACTCTTTTTTAATTTTTTTATATGCGCCGCATTAGGGTCGCGACTTTATTATGTATAACAAGCCTTATTGCCACGTTAAGAATACTTAACATTTTATGGTAATTATTGAGATTGGACATAGCGCTCCAGTGGCTGAAATCAGCCATTTTTAAAGTTTCGTGCGGGGGTCCAACACTCCCGCTCACAAAAAACATTTAAAAAAGGGGTATTTTTTTGATGGGCCGAGTGCGTGCCCTTGTTCCCCTGTCGGCTTTAGAAGCTTAGCGCTTTCCACCAGTGTGCCGAACTTGATGCAAGAATCTTTATCCTGCCTGGAACCAAAATACGTGTCGCACGCGTTAGCGTTCAACACCAATCTTTATGTGCGATTATTTGTAAAATGGCGGATGTGCCTAAACGTCCAGATGCGCTGCCGTCAAATCCGTGGCCAGCACGTTTTTAAGCAGAGCCACGACTGATGCCGCATTGGCTGCCGATGCGCTGCCGTCCTTATCGAACAGTACTTGCGTATCAGCCCCAACCTGCTTGAACTGCACATAACCGCCCGACATGGCCTGCGGGGTTGTGAGAGCGCCGAGGCCATTAGCATCAAACAATGCAGTCAGGTTGATGCGGTCTTCCTGTCCGAGAATGGTCGAGAAGTCGGTAATGGTATCGCCAAACTGGTTGGCATTTGTGTAATAAAACGCATCCTTACCGCCGCCACCTGCAACAGTATTTGCACCGATGCCGGACGTAATGTATTCGGTGCCGGCGCTGCCTTTGAAGAAGGATGTGGAATCCGTAAGGGTGTATTTTTGTACAACTGACGACATACCTTCGAGCACAACATCCATATTGCTGCCGATTGTAAGAGCCTTCACCTTGGTGAGGCCGGATACGTTGAGCGTGAGGTCAGTATCGGCAGAAGCGCCTTTGACCGTGAGGGCAGATACAAGCAGCGAGTCCGTGAGGGCCATACGGCTGAAATCGCCGTAGAAGATAATGCTTTCAAGGCCGCGCACGTTTGTCATGTCGGAGGCCGAGTAATCAACCTTGTCGAAAAGGTACATGGTGTCGTTGCCAAGACCGCCATCGATTTTGAGGGCGGAGTTGAGATAATCGCCCATAATTTTGAAATCATCGTCGCCTGCGCCGCCAACCATAGCACCTTTAACCATGCCGTTGGCCATGAACGTATCGTTACCGCCCTGCCCGTTCACCTTGTTGGCTGTGGCTGCGTTCAGGTAGACAAGATTGTCCACGCCATCGGCCAGTTTTACCGTGCCGGTACCCTTGAGATACACGTGGCTGGTTGCGGCAACACCCGACAAATCAAGCGAGTTCACGGCTTTGGAGCCGGTGTTGATTGTCAGGTCTTTCGTATCGGTCGTATTCAGGAATGACTGGCGGATAACAAGGCTGTTTGCGGTAGCGAGCGATACATCCAGAACATCGATGCCGCGCGTGTTGGCAAGCACGGCCGTATCGAGGCTGAAATTGCTTTTTTCAATGCGGAAGGTATCAATGCCCGTGCCAAGCTGTATGACATCGGAAAGCTGGATGCTTGTTGCGAGCGAGCGCACGAGGTCGGCGCCCGTGTTGCCTTGCACTACATCAAAACCGTCTGTCAGCGTTGCGTCCATTACCTTTACGGTGCCGGCATTGAACACGAAGTTGTTGTAGTAGATTGGCGCGTTATTGATGTCCTTGAGGATGATTTTGTCGGTCAGCTTTGCGGACTGGAGCAAAATCACTTCGGCATCGTTGCCGATGTAGCGCACCACAAGTTTTGAAAGGTCGCTGATGTTGTAGCCGTTAAGCACAATCACATCGCCGTTTGTGCCGGTTTTGAAATCGAGGATCGTATCAATACCATCGCCGTAGTTACGGACAAACGTATCGATGCCCAAACCGCCCGCCATTGTATCGTTACCGAGATCGCCCGAGAGGATGTCATTGCCGTTGTTGCCAATCAGCGTGTCATCACCACCACGGCCATAAAGCTGTGCACCGCCATCGCGTGCATACAGCGTTTCAGCGCGCGAGCCGCCCGAGGCATACGAGAACTGCACGATGTTTTCGCCGTAAATATCGGTCGCGGGGTGGTTTTGGCCGCCTGGGCCTACAAGCGCCCATGTTTGCGAGGGCGATTCACGGTAGACAGCGCCATCGACCATCACGACGTTGCCGTAGTCATCGGAGCCGTGGAAGTTGATATCGCGGTTGGTGTTATCTACCTGCACGTAGTTGTTTACTTCGGCATTCCAGCTGGAGAAGACAACGGCGTGGCGCGTATCGGTAATATTCAGGTTTGTGAAGGTGCCGTTGTAGCTGCCTGCGATGTGCAGGCCGTAGCCGTTGGCCTCATCCTTGTTGAATGCGCCTTGCACCTTAAGGTTATCGACATACGCATTGATAGCGTTACGGATTTCGAGGCCTGTGGACGTGGGGTTGATCATGGCCACGTTTTTGACTTGGGGCGCGACCACCATATTGAACACGACCACATCGGCGTTATCCATGGACGGAATGGCATTGGCCATGAAATTGGCGTCAGGTGTGCCTGTTGTCGCGTATTTGATTGTCATGTCGGACAAAGCGACATTCTGGAGCATCTGCCAGCGCTGGACGATCGTGCCTTCGCCTGCATCGTGGTCATAGGCGATGGGGATGGATACGCTGATCTGGTTGCCATTGATGGCAGTGATTTGTGTCAGTGTTTCACGCAGCGGGTTTTCGGCAACAGCCCTGTAATCAACAATGGTTGGGTAATTGGCCTGCATGAACGCGGCATCATTCGTTTGCGCCACGTAGATGGTATCACCAACATTAAAGCCCGATGCATCATCCAGCGTGATGACGTTGCTGCCTTTTACGGTGGGCGTGGATAAATGACGCGTGCCCTGCACTTCATCGATACCGCCGCCGACGAAGAAGAATATCTGGCTCTGGAGGCCCATACCGCCAACGATGGTCGTGCTACCGACACCTGACCCTTTAATGGTGATGTCGCTGCGATCGATTGTCAGTTTTTCAGAAAGGTTATGGATGCCTGACGAGAACAGAACGGTTGAACCTGCGTCAGCCGTCCAGATGACATTCTGGATAGAAAGTACGGATGCACCCGGCTTGACCGTGTAAATTTTGGTAGCCGTGTCCTGCGAGATGTAGTCAGTGATTTTTACAATAGCCATAACAGCCAGCTTTATAGGCAATTAGGGCGCGTATTGCATTAAAAAAATGAGTGGTTAATGCCCTGCTTCAAAGTCGGGCTTTTGAC
Source organism: Alphaproteobacteria bacterium (assembly GCA_018969935.1). Lineage (GTDB taxonomy): Bacteria > Pseudomonadota > Alphaproteobacteria > Micavibrionales > UBA1664 > UBA6145. The sequence continues at coordinate 8,949 of JAGWXJ010000015.1, forward strand.
CGATTTTGGCCATTTCCTTGACGATCATCGCCTTTATGCGGTCCAGTCCTGCGTCACTTTGCGCTTCGGCGCGCATGACCAGCACGTTTTGCGTGTTGGATGCGCGTACCAGCCACCAGCCATCCGGCGTGTTGACGCGGGCACCATCGATGTCATCGACGGTGATGGTTTTGTCGGTTGCGGCGATGTTTTTCACCGATTCAACCAAGCGCGACACGAGGGAGAATTTTTCCTTTTCATCGACTTCAAAACGCACTTCGGGCGTATTGATGATTTTGGGCAAGCTATCGGTAAGAACCGAGAGCGGTTTGCCAGCATCAACCAGAACATCGATGAGGCGGATGGAGCAGTACATGCCGTCATCGAAGCCGTACCAACCGTCCTTGAAGAAGATGTGGCCCGAAAGCTCGCCCGCCAGAGGAGCGTTGGTTTCAGCCATTTTGGCTTTGATAAGCGAGTGGCCCGTTTTCCACATCACGCCTTTGCCGCCCATCTTGTTGATTTCATCGAACATGACTTGCGAGCATTTCACATCACCAATAATGGTGGCGCCGGGGTGGCGCTTCAGCACATCGCGCGCGTAAAGCGTAATCAGCAAATCGCAACGCAGGATGTTGCCTTTTTCATCGACTGCGCCAACGCGGTCACCATCTCCATCAAAGGCCAGACCCAGATCACATTTTTGTTCGCGTACAACCTTGATGATGTCGGCGAGGTTTTTATCGACTGTCGGGTCGGGGTGGTGGTTCGGGAAATCGCCGTCGATTTTGTCGTACATCAGGATATGTTCGCCCGGCAGCTTTTTGGTGAGGCGGCGGACGATTTCGCCCGCGGCGCCGTTACCGCAGTCCCAAGCGATTTTCATGGATTTGCCGGCAACGAGTTTGGTATCGCGCACAAGGCGGTCTACGTAGGCATCCTGAATATCGAAGTCGGCAAGGGTGCCCTGCCCCAGCTCGTAGTCGCCTGCTGCGGCGATGCGGCCGATTTCCTGCACGGCTTCGCCAAACACGGGGGCGTTGAGCAGCGTCATTTTGAAGCCGTTGTAATTGCCGGGGTTGTGCGAGCCGGTAATCATGAGGCCGGCATCGGCCTTGCGGTCCTTGACCGCGAAATACAGCATGGGCGTGGGGCCAAGGCCTACGCGTTCAACGGCTATGCCTGCCGTCATCATCCCCTCGACCATTGCCTTCTGTAGGGCGGGGCTAGAATGGCGGCCATCAAAGCCCAAGCAAATGCGGTTGCCGCCCGTTTTACGGCGGACATACGTAGCGAAGGCCAGACCTACGTAATATGCATCCGTTTCAGACAAGTTTTTGCCGATGATGCCGCGGATATCGTATTCGCGCAGGATTTCAGGGTCGAAATTATAGGCGGCGGGTGGCATGGGGCGGGCTTGGGCGGATGCAGATGTCACGTATAACCTTACTAATAGTTGTTATTTTCTGTTCCATCTTTTTTCACAAAAGGATGGCGCGATGCAACATTTTATCGCGATAAGTACGAAATGTCGCACTTTTTCAAATAGTTGAATCTCAGGCGGGGGACATTTGGGTGTGTTCTACAGATTCCGTACCCTGAACGATCATACCTTCGGCGTGCGAGATGGTCGGGCACATATGGTAGAATTTATCGAGGGTCTGGCGCGTAAACGGCTTGGTCATGAAGGCTTTGGCACCGGCCTGAATGGTGAAGACCACGTTATCCTTCTTGCTGTCGGCACTTAACATGACGACGAAGGCCGAGTGGTCTTTCTTCATGATTTCCTTCAATATTTCCTTACCGTTTTTGCCCGGCAAGTGGATATCGAGGAAAAGAACATCGGGTTGAAGCTCGTTGTATTTGTCCACCACATCGTTGCCGTGGCCGACCTCGTGGATTTCGGCGTTATCGCCGAGCCATTTTTTTATAAGGAAGCGGACAAATTCGTTATCGTCGGCTACCAGCACAAGATTGGCGGTTCTGCTGCCCCTCACGGGCTTCCCCCATATTTGAGATGTATATTCTTAAATTATGGGACAAAATTGATAAAATATTATGAATAATCGCTGCGGATGCGTTCTTTTTAGCCCCTTTTTAAGCATGGCTTAGGTTAACGGCTGACCCGCAGATTGGAGAGCGAGTCCCCAATGCTTCGGAAAGCGGCCTGTAGCTCCTCACCTGTAGGGCTATCGAAATAGTAATCCGCTTGTGTGGCGCAGTTGCGCAGCAGATTTTCGATGTTGGTGCCGGGGTTACCGAAGGCAATAGTGTAGACGATGATGTTCTGCGCCTTCATCGCGTTGCACACAGTCGTCAGCTTGGTATTCAGATTGGTGACTGCCGTTGTGGAGTTTGTCGTGCCCAGTCGGCCATTAGACAAATACCAGTAAGCAGACCTTGAGGAGTTACTCATAGTGTTTTCACCGTCCGTCATCAGCACGACTGCCTTGTTCATCTTCGGCGTGTTGTAATCCAGCGGCAGGTCATAGGTATCCATTTCATGCCCCCAGAGGCCGCGCCAACGCGGGCTTAACATACGCCATGCCCACACCGCACCCAGATTCACGTGTGTATTACCATCGGCCACCATTGCATCAATCGCATCGAGTACCGATTGCTCGTCAGTCGTCATCTCGAGCAGCCTTGAGGGGCAATTCAGGTTCGGGCCGTGATTGCTGTCGATTGTGTATGTCGTTGTCGTGACGCCACGGCGGGTACGCGTTGATATCCAGTCGTTGTTTGAATCATCCGGCCAGTAGTATTTTGTAAACATCTCGGTTGATGGCGGCGCATCGGTTACATCATTGCCTGTGTAGCGTGCATCAACACATCCGCCCCATGATGTCGTACCCCAGTTGAAACTACCTGCGTTGACCCAAGAAGTTTTATCAGTACCGATGTTGACCGTCTGTGAAAACGGCACAAGACCGATGTAAAGGTTTTCGGCATTGCCGCCGCCGTGCAGGATTTCAACAAGGTCGGAGGCGGCCGATTTGAGCGCCGTTAGCTTGGTACCCGCCATGGAGCCCGTGTTATCGAGTGCGAGTACAACCTCAAGCCCCGTTGTCGCGCGCGTGATTTCGGATGATGCGGAAATCGGCACATGGTCAAAGCCAAAATAATTCATAAAGGTTGTATCGATATAACCACTGGCTGCGATGGTTATGGTTGTGTTGGATGAATCTACCGTTACATCAAGATCGGTGATAGTTGCGGACATGTAATCACGGAAGTTGGCATCAAGGTACCTTTGGACTTCCGTCTGCGCATCCGAGGTATTGAGGCTTGCGCCCGCTGCAAGGCCCGCGGCATCCAGCGCGCTCGAGAGTTTTGTTTGCGCAAGTTGCGCGCGCCCCATATCGACTGCCAGACCGGTTGAACCGACCATGCCTATCAGCGACAGGGCTACGGCCGCCATGACGGCACCGCGTGTGTCTTTTAAAAATACATCCATCGTTTTCATCAGTTTGGCGCCGTTGTTAGTGACCCGTAACGCGGCTTGAATACCGCGTACTTATAGTTTTCACGTGTACTGAAATAATCTTCCGAGAATGCCGGCGTGTAATTGTAAAACACTTCGGCAACTATAACGTTTTCATTGTCATTCAGGGTTAGGGTAGCCGGCATATCTGCCACATCATCTTCCAAGCCCAGCCTGCTATCCTTGTCCAGCGTACCGCCACCTGTAACCTGCCAGCGGACGATGGGTCCTTCGGTCGGGTCCTGCTCGATGGACGAGATAATCACGATACCATCCTGCCCGAAGCCGAAGGGATCCATGATTTCCGTTGCTGCCGACATGATGTCGGTGATTTGGGCGCGGGTTATCGATTCCTCCTGCCCCACCACGTCGGCCACCGTATACGCCACGTGGTCGATTTTCTGGTTCACGATGATATAGCGTACGACTTCGAACGACCCCAAAAGGAACGTCATGAGAAGGGGGAATATCAGCGCAAATTCGACTGCCGCCACCCCGCGGTCGTTCCTTCCCAATATGGTTGCCGCCTGTTTCATCAATAGGGCTCGTTCTTCACGACAAATTTGCTTGTGATATCCACTTCCTCGCCGCCCATCATCGTCATAAAAAGCGGATTGAGGATGCGCCACGGATAACTGACGGTATAAACGACGACCTCACCTGCCGTACCGGGGCCTTCGACGCCCATGTCGGTATCGTAGGTGCCGTTGCCGTTGGAATCCGTATAGCGCTCGGTCAAATCATGGACGCCGTTTCCGTTGGCATCGACAAACGGTTCAGGCTGGCCGATGGACGAGAAGTCCGCGTACGAGGTTGCTTCTACGGAAAGCTGGTTCATATCGAGGAAGAAGCCCAGACGGTCCTCGATAACGCCCCTGATTGTTTCTTCCTGCGTCAGCGTGTCTTCCACGTAGCCGGTTTTACCGATACGGGAGGCTGCGAATGTTGCGCCTTCAAGGGAGCTTTGTACGAAGAGAAAAAGGCTGAATTCTATGGCGCCCAGTATAATGAAGGTAAGCGGTGCTGCGAGTAACGCGAATTCGATCGCGGTCACACCCTTTTCACAGTGTTTGAAACTTTTGCCAAACATGTTGCCCACTTTACCGGCGCGCATTTGCCTGCGCGCTTCTGCTATTCTTTAATTGTAGACTTGTTGCGTGAAGAAGATTTTAACTATTCGAGTAATCTATCTAAAATGTGCATAAAAAACTATTTGATATTGCACGAATACTGATAGAATCGCCTGAGCAGAATTCTCTGCACATTTAACCCGTCTTTAACAAAATCCGCTTAGCATTAACATAATAACCCAAAGCCGATAGGGTAAATTATTGGCAAAACTAAGTGGGCAAAAAAGGAGTCTGTCTTATGTTGAAACTTCTGGCAAAAATTCAAGCTTTCGCAATGGATCAGCGCGGCGCAACGGCCATCGAATACGGCCTGATCGCAGCTGGTATCGCTGTTGGTATTTCGGTTGTCGTGTTCACCTTCGGTGACGACCTCGCCGACCTGTTCACCGACATGTCGACCTCGGTTTCCGAGCGTCCGGCCTAATCCTCGCTGGATATAGGGTTTCAGGCCCACGTGGGATACGGCGCAAAAGACCGGACTCCCATGTGGGCCTTCCCTTTTCGGGACCATTTATCATGGACATATTCACGACCGTCCTGAAGGCGACCGTCCTTCTTCTTTGCCTCATCGCCGCATTCGAGGATGTGCGCCATTTGCGCATCCGTAACGATTTCTGCCTTGCGATCCTTGTCCTGTTTTTGCCGATGCCTTTCGTGATTGGCCTTTCGGAAACCGTGCCGCATCTTATCTCCGGCGTGATTGTTCTCGTGGTTACAGCCGCCCTCTTCTTCTTCCGCATGTTTGGTGGCGGCGATTCAAAATTGCTTGCCGTTCTTGCCCTTTGGTACACACCAGCCCAGCTGCCGCCCTTTCTGATGCTCATGTCACTGTTTGGCGGCGCGCTTGCATTACTGGCGCTTCTTTTCAAGAAAACATCGATACTTTCCAAAATCGAACCGCGTTTTCCAAAACTCATCGGGGATGATGACGGCTGGCTAAAATCGCTCATGCGCGGCGAAACCGTGGTACCTTATGGAGTCGCTATCACGCTTGCGGCAGCGCTCACCATTTTTTAAGAATTTAGGAGGATAGTTCTCCCCATGAACCGTACCACACTCATCATTGTTATCGCCGGTTTTGGCTTTGCACTGCTGGCTGCACTGGTTGCCCAGATGGTGGGTGGCAAGGGCAAAAGCACGTCAGCCGAAACATCGCAAACAGTGGCGGTGCTGGTTGCTTCCCGCGATATCAAGATAGGCGAGGAACTTGGCAAAGGTTCGATGGAGTGGGCCAACTGGCCGCTATCCGCAAAATTCCCGGGCGCTATTGCGCGCGAGGGCGTACAAAAACCCGAGGAAGCGCTGAAGGGCCGTGTCCGCCGCGCTATTTCGAAGGGCGAGCCCATGGCCCAGAACATGGTCGTTGCCGAAACCAAAACAAACTTCGTTGCCGCATCCCTTGCCAAGGGCAAACGTGCCGTAACCGTTAGCGTGAACGCGCAATCATCGGTTGGCGGCTTTGTGAACCCCGGTGATTTTGTCGATGTCATTCTTACCTATGATGTGAAACTGCCCAGCGATGACAAAATCCGTAAAACGGCTGAAACCGTAGTTACAAAACTGGCCGCCGAAACCGTGGTTGAAAACCTGCGCGTGCTGGCCGTTGACACCGATACCAAAAAATCGGAACCCAAAGTCGGCAAGACCGTTACTCTGGAAGCCGACCCGAAACAGGCCGAGAGCCTAGCCCTTGCCGCCAAAATGGGAACAATTTCACTGGCTTTGCGTTCGCTTGGCGATGAAACGCCCGCCCATGCAGCGGACGCCAAAAACTTCCAAACCACCACGGATTTGCGCCTGAGCGGTGTCATGCGCGAGATCACCAAAGGTGAAAATAAGTCTGGCTCGATCACACAAGTTGTGAGAGTCTATAGTGGTTCGCGCGTCGATAATATCGAAGTGCGTCCGTATAGCACCCAGTAACCGCCCATTCGGGCATTCTATATAAAGATTGTAAGACTTTGAAAAAGCTCGCTTTTATAGCGTTTTACGGGATTCTGGCCGCTTCTGTCGCTTGCGGCCCTTACGCCTATTCGGCCGATGCGAAGCGCACGGTGAGTGTTGATCTCATGCAAAGCAAGGGGCAGGCCGTATCGGTGCCCAAGAATGCCACCGACCTTATTGTATCCGACCCCGATATTGTCGAGGTTGGCCCCATCAAGGATGACAAGGTTTATCTTATCGGATCCACACTTGGCGATACCAACGTGCTGGTCGTGGATGAAAACGGTGATGTGCTTCAGGATATTTCCGTCCATGTGAGCGTGGATACCGTCAAAATCAACGAGGCGGTAAAAGCAGCGCTTCCGAATGACGACATCAAGATTACGGCTGTCGGCGACCAGCTCATACTCAATGGCACCGTTACGGATGCTACCGCAGTTGCCACTGCCCGCGATATTGTTTCCCGTTTTGCCGCCGCCAATGAAACCGTCGTGAACAACGTGAAGGTTGCGAGCAACCAGCAGGTCATGATTCAGGTGAAGGTTGTTGAAGTTGCCCGCAACGTGCTGAACGAACTGGGTATCGAAACAGACGCCACCAACCTTGGCGGCCACACGACCGCATTTACGGGCAGCACTGCCGACAACCTTGGCCTTACGGTGACACCAAGCTTTGGCACAGGTTCGCTGGTATTCAGCCGCAACGGCACAGGCCCGATTACGGTTGCCATGAAGGCGCTCGAGCGTGACGGCCTTGTCAACACACTGGCCGAGCCAAACCTGACAGCCGTATCGGGGGAGAATGCGCGTTTCCTTGCTGGCGGCGAATTCCCTGCCCCTTCGGGCCTCGATTCCAACGGTAACGTCACCTACGAATACAAGCCCTTCGGCGTGTCACTTTCCTTTAAGCCGATTGTCATGCGCGATGACCGCATCAACCTCCAGATTTCGACCGAAGTATCGGAAGTATCGACCGAGCTGACGCTGGAACTCGCCGGCGTTACCGTACCTTCCTTTACCGTCCGCCGCGCTGAAACGACTGTCGAGCTTGCATCCGGCGGCAGCCTTATGATTGCGGGCATCATCCAATCCAAATCGCTTGAGCGCATGAACAGGCTGCCCGGTATCGGTGAAGTGCCTATCCTTGGCGCGCTTGTCCGTTCCGAGAGCTTCTCGCGCAATGAAACGGAACTTGTGGTCATGATTACGGCCTATCTGGTCCAGCCCTTTGCCGAAGAAAACGCCGAGCGCGTTGTTACGGCCGAGCGTACAGAGCCGCTTAACCGCAGCCTTGTCGAGGCGCTGGCCGTTGCTTACGGCGAGAGCGTGCATTCCTACGCCGAAGACCGCCCCTTCGGCTACATACTGGAGTAACGGCATGAAACGCGCAGCTTTCCTTACACTCGCCCTGATAGCCACCACATTTGTGGGCGGTTGCGCCGACAAGCCGTGGCTCATGGAAAAAACCTCGCTGGAAACGCGGCCTATTGCCCTTGTTGAGGGCCGCTATATTGCCAAGAAGCCCGTAGCTGCCGTTACGGATGATGATATTTACAGTGCCGTTGATGCGTATGCCCGCACCGGTGCCGGCCCGCTGTATGTTGTTGTAGCGCATAGCGAAGCCGAAGCCAAAGGCGCCAAGCCGCAGGATAGCGTGACGACCCTCAAGAAAAAGCTTGAGGAATTTGGCGTAGACCCCCGTGATATCGTGGCTTCTACCGTTCCGTTAAGCACGGGTACGCCTGTTGCCCTTGTCGCCTTTGATACGCTTGAAGCGCAGGCACCCGAAGGATGCAAAGACATCCCCGGCCTTAAAGATGCGGCGGCAAAACCGAGCGATTTTGATTATAAACTGGGCTGCAGCGTCAAAGGGTATATGGCCAAACAAATCGCCTACCCCGAGGACCTTATGGGTGTTGCCGGCCTTGGCGGCGAAAACGACGGCGAGCACGCGGCCAACGTCATCAACGGAAATTTGAGAAGTGGCGACTCCCGCCCGTTCCTTCCGAGTTATGTCATTTCAGCACTCGCGGGCAGCGGCGGATAATTTAAGACCCTGTTAAGCCCTTCGCGTTACAAATAAACTTGAATAACCAAGTCCGAGATTCGAGTGAATACCCTATGAGCCAAGAAAACGATTCAAACCGCAAATCGACACTCACAGCCATGCTGCCTCAGGCGCATGTCCATGTTTTCAGCGCCGAGGAGCATACTCAGGACGTCGTTTCCTCCCTTTCGGGTGACTGGCGCTTTGGCCGCGTATCACTTGAAGTCAAAGGCAATACGATTGATGAAGCGATTGCGCTTTATTCCGGCTCCAAATCCCCCACTGTCGTCATTGTACAGACATCGGATACGGGGCAGGAATTCCGCGAGAAACTGGATAAGCTTGCAAGCTGCTGCGCCGAAGGGACATCCGCCCTTGTTATCGGCCCTGTGAATGATGTGCAGCTTTATCGCGCCCTTACCAACATTGGCGTATCGGATTACCTTGTACACCCTGTCAGCTTATACGATATGGCAGAAGCCATTTCACGCACGCTGCTTTCGCAACTTGGCGCATCGCATAGCCATCTTATTGCCGTTGTCGGGTCCAAGGGCGGGGTTGGCACAACCAACATCGCACATCTTGTTGCCAGCATCTGTTCCGACGTGCTGGGGCAAAAATGTATCCTGATTGATGCCGCTGCAGGACATTCCACCCTTTGGGCGCAATTCGGCTATAGCCCGACCGGCACGCTGGTTGAGGCCGCGAAAGCCGCCATCGACCGCGACCATGACACGCTATCGCGCATTCTGATGGCCGTTTCGGAAAACCTGACATTCCTCAACACCGGCGCCGAGCCGATGCTTGCCAACACATCACAGCAAAAGCTTTTCGAGATGTTCCTCGAACGCATGCTTGGGCAGTACCCTGTTGTTATTGCGGACCTGTCGGCTACATCGCCTTCCATTCAATCCAGCTTACTCGCGCGTGCAAACGGCGTGCTGGTTGTGACGACGCCTACGGTCAACGCGCTTTCCCTTACCCGCACACTCATCAAGGAAATCCTTGCGATACGCGGGCAGGAAACGGATACAACCAAACTGGTTATCAACCGCCGTGGCGAAGCTGCTGCGCTTGAAGTACCTGAAAAAGATATCTCGGAAGCCGTGGGGTATCCGATAGCGACCACGATCAGCTATGCACCCAAGCACTTTTTAAAATGCGAGAGCGAAGGTGTGCGCCCCAGCGAAGGTGCGGACGGCCAGAAACTCATGCAGCAGTTGCAGGGCCTTATTGCAGGTTTCCTTGGGCTTGATCTGGCGTCAGCTACCACGGAAGCCCAGACCAAAGGCGGGTTTTTGCCCGGCTTTCTTAAAAAACTTTCATCGTAGGTTAAGCCATGTTTGGTAAGCGCGGCGGAACACCCCCAACACACCAAGAAGCCGAGGCGCCTAAAAAGGCCCCCGAGCCAAAGGCGCCTGAACCGGCACCCAAGGCCCCTTCCGCAGAAGCCCCCAAAGCGGCTGCGCCTGCCAAGGCCGTTTTGCCAAAAATTGACGAAGACCATAACCCTGCCCTCGATGCCCCGCCTGCCCAAAAGGCCAATCCGCGCGTTGAAGCCGCGCGCGAACGCATCTGGAAAGATATCCGCGATAGCCTTGATCTTAAAAACCTTGCCGCCATGGAAATTGAAAAGGCGCGCGAGGAAATCCACACGGCGGTGGCCGAAATTGTCCGCTTCCGTAACCTTGACCTGACAAAAGCCGAGATCCAGCAAGTAGCCTCCGAATGTGCGGACGACATGCTTGGCTTCGGGCCACTTGAGCCGCTGCTTGCGCGTGACGATATTGCCGACCTTATGATCAATGGCCCACACGTTGCCTATATCGAGGTGAAGGGCAAAATCGAGCGCGTGCACATCCCCTTCCGTGACGAGCAACACCTGCTGACAATCTGCCAGCGTATCGTGGGGGCCATTGGCCGCCGCGTTGATGAATCATCGCCTATTTGTGATGCCCGCCTTATGGACGGCAGCCGTGTGAACGCCATCATCCCGCCCCTTGCGGTTGATGGGTCCACGCTTACCATCCGTAAGTTCAAGAAGGACAAGCTAACGTTGGAAAAGCTTGTCGAGTTTGGCGCCATGACGCCCGCTTGCGCCAAAATGATCATGGCTATCGGCCGTTCGCGCCTGAATATTCTTGTTTCTGGCGGTACGGGTTCGGGCAAGACGACCATGCTCAACTGCTGTACGCGCTACATTGATAAATCCGAACGCATCATTACCTGCGAGGACGCGTGCGAACTGCAATTGCAGCAGCCGCACGTTGTGCGCCTTGAAACACGCCCAGCCAACCTTGAAGGTGTGGGCGAGGTGACCATGCGCGAACTCGTCAAGAACTGCCTTCGTATGCGCCCTGAACGCATTATCGTGGGCGAGGTGCGCGGGCCTGAAGCCTTCGACCTATTGCAGGCCATGAACACGGGCCACGATGGTTCCATGGGTACGGTGCACGCCAACAACCCGCGCGAAGCCATCAGCCGTATGGAGAACATGATTGCCATGGCCGGCCTCAACATCAGCGCCAAGGCCGTGCGCGAGCAGATAGCATCTGCCGTCAACGTAATCATTCAGGTACAGCGTTTGCGCGATGGTTCGCGTAAAGTCACACACGTGACGGAAGTCATCGGCATGGAAGGCGATGTTGTCACCATGCAGGATCTTTTCGTGCTGGAAATCGATGGGGAGGACGAATTCGGCCGCCTCAAAGCAACCCAACGTTTTACAGGTTTACGCCCGCGGTTTTACGACAAGGCCAAGCAATTCAGCGTGGCGCATCTTGTTGACGAGGCCATTGCGGAATCAGAACTGGCGAGGTAGCGGGCCATGCTGATGATAATTGTCTTTATACTGGCTGGTTTGGTGGGTGCCGGTATTGCAGCGTTTGTTGTCCAGCAAAGCAAAGCCAAACGCCGTGAACGCGCCTTAAGCGTCATTTCCGGCCGCGCTGCGGACAAAAAAGAGGAAAAGAAAGAGGGCGAAGCCGAGGGCCCCGCCAAACCCAAGGCCGTCAGCGCCTCCGAGATTGCCAAAAAACTCAAAAAAATGGCGAAGGAGCAGGAAAACGAGCACGACACACAGTCGGTTGCAGCGTTGCTTGTCCAATCGGGCCTTAACTGCTCTCCTTTCAAATTCTGGGTCATATCCATGACCCTTGCGACTATCTTTTCGGCAATTATCGCCGCCATAGGCGTGTCGGATGTGGTTGCGGGGCTTTTGGTGTTTGCCGCATATTTTGGCGCGCCGCGATTTTTCCTGCGCTTCAAGGTTGCACGACGCCAGCGCGCATTCCTGACGGATTTTGCCGACGCCCTTGAAGCCATGATCCGCCTTATCAAGGCAGGCATGCCGGTTACCGAAGCCATTGCCATGGTGGGCCGCGAGTTTACCGGCCCCATGGGCGAGGAAATGTCACGGATTTATGATGCGCAGAAAGTCGGCACACCGCTGGCCGAAGCCGTCCGCAAAATGATACCCCGCATGCCGATTGCCGAAGTGCAGATGTTTGCAACCGCGATTGCCGTGCAGGTGCAAACGGGTTCATCCCTTTCGGAAGTATTGAGTAATCTTTCAGGCGTTATCCGCGCACGCGCGCGCCTCAAGCGCAAGGTGCAGGCGCTTTCGGCGGAAGCCAAGGCATCGGCCATGATTATCGGCTGCCTGCCCTTGCTGGTTGCGACCGCGCTTTATCTGGTGAACCCGAAGTACATCAGCCTGCTGTTTACCGACTCCACGGGCAAGATGCTGTTGTTCGGGGCGATTACGTGGATGAGTTTCGGCGTGCTCATGATGCGCCAGATGATCAACTTCAAGGTGTAGGGCCATGAACATAGATACCCAGTTCCTCATCACCTTTTTCAGTGCCGTGGTTGCGGGCCTTTCGTTTATCGCGGTTGTGCTGCCATTTGTAAAAAAACTGGAACGCAAGGAGCGATATCAGGAAACCATTGCGCGCCAACGCAAGGATATGATTGCAGCGCAACGCGTTGCAGCCGAGAAAAAGGCGCAGCAGCAGAAAAACCAGGACGCTAAGGAATCCATCCAGTCTGCATTCAAGGTACGCCAGCTTGTCGGCGACATGGCCGATGATTTGCGCGCCCGCATGCAACAGGCCGGCAAGCGCAGCCCGAATGCCGTGCTTTTCTTCCTTATCGCGCGGTTTGTACTGCCAGTCGTTTTCATACTGCTTGCCATGTTCTTCATCAGCAAATCGCAGAAGGAAATCGCCGATGGTGTGAAGCTGCTTATCATCATGGGGCTTGGATGGTTCGGTTTTTCGCTGCCCGGCATCATG
>JAGWXJ010000153.1 GCA_018969935.1 Alphaproteobacteria bacterium
GCTCAACGCGGCAGGCTTTGGCAAAATCGCCCTCATAACCCAACAGGGTGTTACGGCACCGAAATAATGTTTCCCTACCAAAGGCCAAAATCAGCCATAATTGGTTCGTAGGTTAAAGGCATGAACGCTGCAATTATGGCCGCACAGACATCTTCGCCCCGCGACAATCGCGATTCCATGAAATCGCCTCTGGTCGCGTCGCTGGTGCTGCATGCCTTCCTGATAGCCCTGTTTTCGGGCGCGTTCTTCTTTTTCTCGAAGCCCGTGGAAATTCCTTTGGAAGCGATGGCCGTAGAAATCCTGCCCGTAGCTGAAAAGGCCGAAAGCAATATCGATGCGCCGGTTGCGCGCGAAATGCCGAAGGAACCCAAGGAAGTGTCTGAGGAACCACCCCCGATGCCGAAATCCTCGGAAAAGCAGACTCCAAAGTCCGAGCCCGATAAGCCCAAGGAAACCAAACGCGAAAAGATCGAGGAAATCCGTCCGAAGGATGCCCCGAAGCCTGTAAAAAAAGCCGAAGTGGCTGAAAAGAAGGAAGCGCCCAAACCCGCAAAAGCGCCCGAGAAAAAACCCGCCGAGGCCAAGAAGGAAGAAAAGAAAGAGGAACCGAAGGAAGAAGATAAAGCCGAGTTTTCTTCAGTCCTCAAAAATCTGGTGGGCGAGGATGCGCCTCCGTCACCCGATAGCACCCCGCGCGATACCCCGCGTCAGGCCCCGCAACTTACAGCGCCTGCACCGCTTGGCTCCAGTATCTCGATGTCCGAGATGGATGCCCTGCGCTCCCAGCTTGCAGGGTGCTGGAATGTACTCCCCGGCGCGCGTGAGGCCGATAACTTGGCCGTGGATATCGAGGTTGTGGTCACTGCCGCCAAAACCGTGCAGGACGCCCGCGTGGTGGACCAGCTTCGCTACAATTCCGATACGTTCTTCAGGGCCGCGGCCGATAGCGCGCTTCGCGCCTTGCGCTCGCCCGATTGCTCGCCCCTCAACCTGCCGGACAACAAATACGACCAGTGGAAGAATATGACCATCCGCTTCGATCCGAAGGATATGTTCTAAAGGCAAAAAGTTCCCTGCTTTTTCTTGGTAAAAATACCTTCACAATATGGCCACAAGCCGCGCTTAAAGGTATGGTCTAGTGATATTTGGAGATTCGTAAGATGCGCCTGTTTTTAAGCTTCGTTGCCGCCCTTGTCCTGTTCGTGCCTGCACTTGCACACGCCGAACTCAAAATCGCCGTAACCCAAGGCCGTGTGGAACCGATGCCCGTGGCCATCTCGGCTTTTGTAGGCGATGGCGCAAACGCCCAGATCGGCCAGCAGATGACCGACATCATCTCCCACAACCTTGAAGGCTCGGGCCTCTTTCGCCCGCTCAACCCTGCCTCCTTCGTGCAGGATGCCCGTTCCGCCGCTCTGGACGGCCCCCGCTTTGCCGACTGGAAACCGCTGAACTCTCAGGCCCTCGTAACAGGCGCCGTGACAGCCGCGCCCGATGGCCGCCTGCGCGTTGAATTCCGCCTGTGGGATGTTTTCGGCGAAGTGCAGGTGGACGGCATGGCCTACACCACAACGCCGCAAAACTGGCGCCGCATCGCGCACATTATTTCGGATAGCATCTTCAAACGCCTGACAGGTGAAGAAGGCTATTTCGATACCCGCATCGTCTACATCGCTGAAAGCGGCCCGTTCAACGCCCGCGTGAAGCGCCTCGCCATCATGGATCAGGATGGCGCAAACCACCGCTATCTCACCGATGGCAGCTACATGGTGCTCACACCGCGCTTCTCGCCGTCCTCGCAGGAAATCACATATCTGGCCTACGTCAACGGCAAGCCGCGCGTGTACCTCTACAACATCGATACGGGCCGTCAGGAAGTGCTGGGCGATTTCCCGGGCATGACCTTCGCGCCGCGCTTCTCGCCCGATGGCAATTCGGTTGTCATGTCGCTCGCTGCCAAAGGCAACACCGACCTCTACCTGATGGACCTGCGCACACGCCAGATCCGCCAGCTTACCAACAACCCGTCCATCGAAACGGCGGCAAGCTTCTCGCCTGATGGCCGCCGCGTCGTCTTTGAATCCGACCGTTCGGGCAAACAGCAGCTCTACACCATGAACGTCGATGGCTCCAACCAGCAGCGCATTACGTTTGGCGATGGCCGTTACGGCAACCCCGTGTGGTCACCGCGTGGTGACCTCATCGCCTTCACCAAAATGCTGAGTGGCAAGTTCTTCATCGGCGTGGTCAAGCCCGATGGCTCGGGCGAGCGCCTGATAGTATCCGCCTTCCACGTGGAAGGCCCAAGCTGGGCGCCGAACGGCCGCTACCTCACCTACTTCAAGGAACAATCGACAGGCAAGGGCCGCACTGCCCACGCCTATAAAATTGACCTCACTGGCTTCAATGAACGCCAGATCGACACCCCGGGCGACGCCTCCGATCCTGCTTGGTCGCCCCTCAACCCGTGATGGACGAGCCGAAACTCGTCTACCGTATCCCCGAGGGTGAAGCCGAGGGGCTGGAAGGCCGCAAATACAAGGCCTTCGTCATAGCCGATATTCGGAACCCTGATTTCTGGCGCTCTCTGGATGACATCCGTTTCACGGCCTTCAACCAGTTGAACCGCGAAACCATCACGGCCTTTGGCCGTGACTACCACCACAAGGTCGCAATAAAGGGCATCATGCCCGTAAAAGGCGGCTGGCTAACGGCCTATTCAAAAGTGGCTTTTGAACTTGAGGTACAGCTCCCTGCATGGGGTGATGCCGCAAGGCACATCAGCAGATACAAGGGGCGCCTAAGCGCCCTGAATGCCCGGCCTGAATTGCCTATTGGGCGCTATAATTTGACATAATATTAAACGTTAGGCTACTTTGCCCCGACATCACAAAAATGGGGTTATGCGCATGCCTACAACAACAACTGGTAAAATCTCGCTCGCTTTCGTGGCTCTGGCTACAGTGGTTGCGGCCTACGGCTTGGGCAACGCCAACGGTTTTAACGAGGGTCAGACAAGCGGCGCTATTTGCGAAGCCAACGCACGCGAACTTGTCGCTGGCGAAGACCAGCAGGCTCCGGCAACAGTCAAGGCGCGCGTTGCACACCGCAACAAGTGCCTTGGTCAAAAACCACTGGTGCGCTTCTAAATCTCGCAGTGCTTGGCAAGGACGGGCTTAAACTCGTCCACGACCGATTGATAGGTTTCCCGTTTAAACGGCACAATCAGGTCACAGACAGCGGGTAACGGCACCCATTTCCATGCAGCAAATTCGGGGTGTACGCGGTCATACAGCGTAATATCGCGGTCATCGCCACTGAATTTCATGGCAACCCAACGCTGTTCCTGCCCCTTGTAACGCCCGCCCCAAAGCTTGCCCAGCAAGTGGTCCGGCAGTTCGTAGGTCAAAACGGTGTCCGATACGTACACAATCTCGGCCTTGTCGGTACCCGTTTCCTCTTTCAATTCACGGTGGGCGGCATGTTCGATGCTTTCTCCGGCGTCTATACCGCCTTGGGGCATCTGCCACGCGCCCCTGTGGTCAAGGCGCTCGCCTACAAACACATGGCCCTTGGAATTGAAGAGAACGATACCAACGCATTGCCGATACGGTAACTTCCTTAATTCATCGATAGCTTTCATAACCTGC
>JAGWXJ010000016.1 GCA_018969935.1 Alphaproteobacteria bacterium
GTCGCCGCCTCCAAACAGGATGCCGAAAGATACCAGAACGAAGCCACCATCTACCGTAACGACATCATCCCCAAAGCGCGCGGTGAAGCCATCAAAATGCGTCAGGATGCCGAAGCCTACAAGCAGGATGTGATAGCCCGCGCCAAGGGTGATGCCGAACGTTTCACCCAAATTCTGGAAGGCTACCGCAGCGGCAAGGATGTCACGCGTGACCGCTTCTACATCGAAACGATGGAATACATCATGCAAAACGCCAACCGCGTCATCCTTGACCAGAAGGAAGGCGCACAAGGCGCAGTCCCGATTATTCCGCTCGATATAAAACGTGGGCCCCTGCCCCAAGATGCCGTTCAGTAAAAGGATGATGCGCCATGCAACAGAACTTCAATAACGTCTTCCTTCTCGGTGCCGCAGCAGTCGGTATTGCCGCCGCAACACTCTTTACTGTTGATGTCACGCAGCAGGCCATCGTTCTGCGTTTTGGCCAGCCTGTAAAAGTGCACACGACGGCAGGCCTCAAAGCCAAATTGCCATGGCCCATCGAAACGGTGGAATACTTCGACTCCCGCTTGCTGGATGTCGACCCCGCACCCGAACGCGTCAACCTCATGAGCGAGGACGGACAACCCGTAAAAGCCGCAGACGACAAGGAAACCGCGGCCAAAACCGGACACAGCGGCTCCATCCCGATTATCGTGGACACCTTCGCACGCTACCGTATTACCGACCCTCTGCTCTTCCTCCAGCGCCTGCGCGGCGAGGTAAACGCACAAGCCCGTATCGAGGCCGTGATGAACGCCGTTACACGTGATGTATTGGGCAAGGCCACTCTTTCACAACTGCTGTCTACCCAGCGTACCGCCCTCATGGGCCAGATCCGCGACCGCGTGAACCGTGACATGAAGGAGCGCGGCGTGGAGGTTGTGGATGTCCGTATCGGCCGCGCCGACCTGACCGAACAGCTCAGTGAATCCACAGTCAGCCGCATGATTGCCGAGCGCCGCGAGGAAGCCACCGAAACAAGGGCAAAAGGGCAGGAAAAAGCGCAGGAAATCAAAGCCACAGCCGAAAAGGAACGCACCATCCTGATAGCGCAGGCCCAGCGCGATGCCGAGGCCATGCGCGGCGAAGGCGATAAAATCGCCATCGAAACCACAACCGCAGCTGCCAACGAAGATCGCGATTTCTACGCCTTCATCAAAACCATGTTTGCTTACCAGAATACGCTGGCCAGCCCCGATACAACGTTGGTTTTGTCGCCTGACAGTGCATTTATGCGGTACTTCAAATCCCAGTATGCCCCGCCAAAATAATTCCGGCGTTGTCCATTTTTTTGCCAAAATTGGTGCTAGAATCCCTAGCCTAACAATTTTTTGGAGTAATCTGCCATGCTACGCAAAATCCTTATGACATCGGCGATTGTAGCAATCGCCGCTTTCGGTACCTTTGCAGTTTACACCCCCTCTTGGGCCGTATCGCAGCCCACGGCCATGGCGCCGGTCAGTTTTGCTGATCTGGCTGACAAACTGCAACCCACTGTCGTCAACATCTCGTCCACGCAAAAACTGGATGCCGACACCCAACAGGCCCCCGAAATGCCTGAATTTCCTGAAGGCTCCCCGTTCGAGGACTTTTTCAACGACTACATGAAACGCCATCAGGACCAGATGCAGGCCGTACCGGCAACATCCCTCGGCTCGGGCTTCATCATCGACAAGGACAAAGGTTACATCGTCACCAACAACCACGTTATCAAGGACGCGCAGGAAATCCGCGTAACCCTCCACGATAACGCCATCGTCAACGCCAGCGTCGTCGGCAAGGACGAAAAAACCGATATCGCCCTCTTGCAGGCCGATCTCAAAAGCCACGATGTCAGCAGCGCCGTATTGGGTGATTCCGATGCCATGCGCGTAGGTGACTGGGTTATCGCCATCGGTAACCCCTTCGGCCTTGGCGGCACCGTAACTGCGGGTATCGTTTCAGCCCGCAAGCGCGATATCAATGCAGGCCCCTACGATGATTTCATTCAAACCGATGCCTCCATCAACCGTGGCAACTCGGGCGGCCCGATGTTCAACTTGAAAGGCGAGGTCATTGGCATCAACACCGCCATCTTCTCGCCCTCGGGTGGTTCCGTCGGTATCGGTTTTGCCATCCCCTCCGCCATCACCAAATCGGTGATCGACCAGCTCGTAAAATACGGCAAAACCCGCCGCGGCTGGCTTGGCGTCCGTATCCAGTCCGTTACGGATGAAATTGCCGAAAGCCTTTCGCTCGGTAAACCGCGCGGCGCTCTCGTAGCTTCGCTCACAGGCACGGGCCCGGCCGAAAAAGCTGGCATCAAGGCTGGCGACATTATCATCGAATTCGATGGTAAACCGGTGGCCGACATGCGCGCCCTGCCCAAACTGGTCGCTGAAACCGAAATCGGCAAAGCCGTGCCGCTCACGGTATGGCGCGACGGCAAGGAAACGAAACTCAGCGTAACCGTTGGCGAACTCGAGGTAGCCGAGGAAAAAGGCCTCATCGAGAAGCAGGATACGCCAGAACCTTCGAAACCAGAGTACGGCGAGATGGTCCCCGAACTCGGCATCAAGCTCATGGCCCTCAACCCCGATATCCGCTCGCAGTTCAGCCTGCCTTCGGATGTAACAGGCCTCGTGGTCATGGATGTCGGCGGCGATACCGATGCCGCACGCAAAGGCCTGACGGAAGGCGATGTGATTGTCGAACTCAATCAGACCGCCGTCAAAACAATGGCTGATGTCAAAAAAGCCGTCGCCGACGCGAAGGCTGCCAACAAGTCGACAGTGCTGATGCTGGTCAACCGTCAGGGTGATATCCAGTTCATTGCAGTCAAACTTGCGGCTGCTGCCAAACCGGCACCGGATCCAAAGGATCCTTCACCGGCCCCCGCAGCCCCTGACCAGCCGGCAACTCCGCCTGTGCCGGAAGCCGCCAAGCCTTGATCGTTAAAATAATCATTGGCCCGACCGCGAGTGGCAAATCAGCCCTCGCGGTCGAGCGCGCTTTGGGGGACAACGGCACCATTATCAATGCCGATGCCATGCAGTGCTATGATGCCCTGCCCATCCTTACGGCCCAGCCAACTGAATCCGAAAAACAGAATATCCCGCACACGCTTTACGGTGTCCTAAAGGCAAACGAACGTATGTCGGCTGCCGATTGGGTTTCCATGGCAGCAACGGAAATTGAAAAGGCGCACAACGAAGGCCGCACACCCTATCTGGTCGGCGGTACGGGCATGTACATCAAGGCCCTGACGGAAGGGCTAAGCCCCATGCCCGATATCCCGACCGAAGTGCGCGCCGATGTCCGCGCCCGCCCTCTCGATGAACTGTATGCACTATTGCAGGAAGCCGATGCCCCTTCAGCCGCACGCCTTAAACCCACCGATACGCAGCGCGTCATGCGCGCGGTCGAAGTGCTGCTGGCAACCGGCACACCGCTATCGGAATGGCAGGCCATCCCGCTTCAAAAACCTTCCACTGCTTGGCAGTTCCATACCATTACACTCAGCCCGCCCAAGGAAGTGCTGGAGGCAAAAATCCGCACACGCCTCGATGCCATGCTCAAGGCCGGCGCGATGGATGAGGTTAAGGCCCTCTCCGATAAAATCGATGCGGGCGAAGTTCCTGCCGATGCCCCGATCACGGTCGCCCACGGCTTTAAATACCTCCGCCGAGTCCTGAAACACGAAATGTCGCTGGAAGAAGCTCTGGAACTGACAGCCATCGAAACTCGCCAGTACACCAAGCGCCAGCGTACATGGCTCAGGCACCAGCTAAAGGCAGATGAAGCGCTGCCCGCCTGAATTTGCATTTTGCCATAAGCGCGGCTAGGGTGTCCGCCCATGGCAACCCTGCATACCGAAATATTCGAAAAATTTTCACTCGCAGCTATGGATCACGGCGTTTATCCAGAACGCCTGACGCACGCCAATACGGTCTTCGCGCAGGAATTCGAACGCTGGCAGGATCTCGCAACATTTTCAAAACTGCAACTCGACCCCGCAGTAACAGGCGGCTACGACACCTGTTGGCTTATGGTGCCGGTGGTACGACGGATGCAAAAGCGCGCACGTAACGCGCGCGTCACGGTGATTCTTGTCGCGCAGGATACAGCCAGCAAAAAAATTACAGTCATCACTGGAGAGGCCGATACCGACGGCGTCAAAGCGATGGCGGAAGACTCCGCCCATACAAGCAACATCGTAAGCAAGGTATTGGACTACAAGAATAGTCCGCATTTCGGGATAGCCAACCAATTCAGCATTATTGATGCGCTTTTTAAAAAATATCTGCCTCTGGTAGTTTGGGCGGCGGTTACTCGCGCCCAGCACGCAGCCCACCGCCTTAAATCCAGCAAGTCCAATCGCAAATCCGTAAAGGGTATAGTGCAGGATACGACAGAAGTGGTTTTCCGCCAGCGCTACGAGGAAATGATGGCCGACATCCGGTCGAACATCGTGGCCGATGACATGGCTTTTGCAGACAATCTGTACCGTACGCACCCCAGAAACATAACTGGCGATCTGCGCATCTATAATCATCTTCGCAGAGCGCAGGGTGAAAAAGCGCGCGAGTTCCGTAAGGGCGCACTTTTGGTTCTGGGTAAGGTCAAAAACTTTTTCTGGGATGACAAAAATCTATGGGAAGCGATTGATAACGGCGCTCCGCTATACGATGCCCTTTCCAAAAGCCTCAACCTGAAAATCTCCACGGTTCGCCGCATGTTCAGGCAGCCCGATGTTTTTGGAATTGGCGATAGGTTTGCAACGCTCGCAACAGCCCTCGACAAGGTGGACCCCGCTTTTTGGCCCGATACGGGGCGTGAGGTTTTCTACTTTGCCTTCGTGCACGACTTTGGCATCCGCTACGCCTCCACCTTCGAGCGCAATCTGCAAGATGTCCTCAAAAACTGGCTGGCAACAGCACGCAAAAACGGCCACCACGGGTGGGAAGCCCTGTTTAAATCGCAATTTGCCGAATATCTGGACAGGGCCGAAAACGATCGCAGTTTCCGCGGTTGGGATTACGACATGGACGGCGATATCGTAAAAAGCCTGCCCATGAACCGCTTGGTAGACGGCCTGTCCGATAGCGCGCCTAAAACCGCTATCAAGTTTTATCGCGACACCATCGGCAATATAAACCATATGCGCAATGATGTGTCGTTGCGCCTCATTCGGGCAGGGCTGATATTGGAGTTCGAAAAGCGCGGGCTTCAGGTTGCATCCACCACCATATTGGACGACCTGGCAAAAGCCGTCAGCTCCCGCATGTGGGCCTCCTGCCCGCCATCCGAGCAGATCGAGGCCAGCAGCTATTGGCACAGCCCGCGCATCAACTTCCGTAACCGCTTTGAAAGCGTGGCCATTTCATCCAACACTGCATCAAAATGGCCAACCATTATTGATGGCCCTGTTGAGCTATCTGGCGGTGTTATCGCCTACCCCCTCAATTCGACCGACCTCCTGAGGGAGGAAGGAACAGCCATGAACCACTGTGTCTGGAGCTTCACAAACAACTGCCTGACACAAAATTTCCATGTCTTCAGCCTCCGCAATAAGGAAGGCCAACGCATTTCCACACTCACCATCAAGGACGGCGTGGATGGCAACAAGCGCAGCTTCAGCTCCATCGAACACAAAAGGCACGGGAACGGCACGCCAAGCCAGCAGGCATTTCAGGCCGAAAAATCATTCCTGAAAATGCTGGATGAAGGCGTTATAATGCCGGACTGGACAGTAATAGACAAGGCGCGCGCGGAATTCATGCGCGACGCCCTTGACCAGACGATCGGCTATGATTTCCGCAACCCCGCCCAGCGCGAGCGGGTGCTGGACCTCTTTAAACCCTGCATTCCCCGAAAAGCATTGCACGGAATCTTGGGCTTTGACGCACTCATGCAAAAAATCGGCGTCCCCCACATTGTAACCGACCATTTGGCTAAAAACAGCCAGATGCAAGGCATTTTGCCTATGGCCCCGCGCCCGCCAGCCCCTTGAAACGGCAATCACCTTTTAACCTATTTCATGTAAACTGGTGGAATGGTCAGCCCTGTCACCATCGCCCTTACGGGCATGAATGCCGCAGCCACGCGCATTGCCGCGTCTTCTTCCAATATTGCAAATGCCAGCACCACCGGCGCCCGTGAAGGCGTTGAGGGGCCTGAACCGTATACCCCCGTTGATGTCGTACAGGTTGGTATCGGCAGCAACACGGGTGAACTGCACGGCACAAAGGCAATAACGGTTGATCGTAACCCCGCAACCGTACCGGCCTTCCAGCCCGATGCTCCCTTTGCCGATGAAAACGGCGTGGTAGCCGCCCCGAATGTCGATTACGGCACGGAAATCATCGATGCCAAAACAGCCGCCCTTGCCTACAAGGCCAACGCGGCTGTCGTCAAAGTCGCCTCCGAGATGGAACGCGAGCTGCTCGACAGGTTCGACAAACAAGCCTGATTTTGCACAACTTTCCGCCCTTTTAATGCCATCACCCATGCGCTAGATTAAGGTACCCCAACAACGGAGGCCTTAATGCGTAAATTACTGCTGACTGCACTCGCAACAATCACACTTGTTACGCCCGTAATGGCTGAAGATAACGGCCTCGCCCTACCCCCCGCTGGCCACACCATTCTCAATCTCTCGGTGACCGAGCAGACAAAACTGGCACAGGATACCCTCACGGCAAGCCTGCGCTACGAACTCGATGGCACATCCGCCAACGACGTACAGGACAAAATCAACAAGGCCGTGGCCGAAGCAGTGGCCGAGGCCAAAAACTACACCGATGTCAAAACCACAACGGGCAGCTACTACGTATATGTTTACGACCAGCAGGATACCGTAGACCCGCGCACCGGCCAGCCCATGTCCACCACGAAAAAATGGCGCGGCTCCCAATCCATCGACCTTGAAAGCAAAAACGCATCCAAGTTTCTCGAGCTTGCGGGCAAAATCCAGTCCAAGGGCTTCATCATGAACGGCATGAACTACTCGTTAAGCGAGGATAAGGCCAAATCGGTACAAGATACGTTGATGCAAAAAGCGCTGACGTCCCTAAGCGCAAAGGCAAAAGTGGCCGCAGCAGCTTTGGGCAAAAGCGGCTTTGATATCGTTGACGTCAATATCAACGGCGCCGACCAGCCGATATACCCCGTTTACGCCAAAGCCATGATGGCTATGGATTCCGCGGCCCCGCGTGAAGTAGCCGCCCCCACGGCGGAAGCTGGCGAAAGCACCGTCAGCCTCACGGTCAATGCACGGGTGCTTCTGAAACCGTGACCGAACCGCTTTACAAACGCCTCCTTGATCCGGCGGCCATAAGCCGCTGGACCGATAAATATTTCACCCGCACGCGCAAAGCGGTGGAAACATCGGGCGATTGTAACGTCATTTACGCTGTCTTCCTGCGCCGCCCGTCCATCATGGCCTGCGATCTGGCCATCGACTGGTTGGAAGCCGTTACAAAACAGCAGAATTTTTCAATCACCATCAAACGCGCTTTTAAAACCGGCGATGCCGTCGGCGCAGGCGAACCTTTGTTTTTCTACGAAGGCCCGTTTGCGAAGTTGGCCGAATTGGAAACCCATTTGCTGCAAAAAGTCGGCCCCGTTTGTGTTGCCGCCTATAATGCGCGCGCCATGGTGCTGGAATTACCGCATGTTCCTTTCATCGAGATGGGCGCAAGGCATTGCGCCGGTCAGGAAATGGCCGAGATGATGGCCTACGCCGCCCATGCAGCAACCTTGTCTGCCAAGAATGTGAATCCATCAGTGCGTGGTTTTATCGGCACCTCGACCGATGGCGGCGCCATTTTCTACGACAACAAAAACGGGCTCGGCACCATGCCTCATGCGCTTGTCGGTTTTGCAAGCTCCACACTGGAAGCCGCAAAGCTGTATCGCGCATCAAACCCTGATGCTGATTTCACTGTATTGCCCGATTATTTTGGCCGCGAGATTTCGGATTCTATTGCCGTCTGCAAACACTTCGCGGCCGAGGCCGCTGCAGGCACACTCAAATTCCGGCTCGATACACATGGCGGCCGCTATATTGAGGGCCTTGATAAACCGGCATCCTACGCCGTTATCGAACGCAACGCGCCTCAAGCCCTGCGCACGTATCTATCGGAATCAGATCAGGCGCACCTGTTGGGCGAAGGCGTAAGCGCCGCAGCCATCTGGCATTTCCGCGAACAAATGGATAAAGCGGGCTTCCCGCATGTGAAAATCATCGGCTCGTCAGGCTTCGGGCCTGATAAATGCCGCATCATGAAACTGGCCAAGGCGCCGCTGGATATTATCGGCACTGGCTCGTTTCTGCCCGATCGCTGGCCCGAAACCTACGCAACCGCCGATATAATCCGCTACGGCACTGACTTCCGCGTAAAGGAAGGCCGCGAATGGCTAATCGAACGTTACAAAAAATCCTGATTGTTTTTTAATTCGTACGCACGTTGTGCTGCGTAACGGCAGGGTCATTCATAACGTATTCCTGCATGGATAACTCTATGCTGCAAATTTCATCGCAGGCTTTTGCACATTTGCGGCACGCATCGGCACATACAAGCATATGGTCTGTACCAAGCTCCTCGCATGAATCGGCGCACGCCTCGCAAATGGCCACAGCGGCTGCGCAAGCCTCGGCATGGAGTGATGACTGCCGCGTCATGAAATCTGCCGCTGTCTGACAAATCTCCATGCAGTCTGTCAGCACCTTCACATGCTCGGGCGCGGTGTGTTTTCCACCTAAAAACACGCAATGCGTATAAAGGGCCTTTTGGCACTCCGTACGCGCTTTCCAGCATAATTCAATACAATCATGGACAGCGTTTCTCATGACATCACTCTCTGATGGGAAATTAATGAATTCGTTGAACACTGCTCATACCTTTGAATGGGTCACAAAGTTCCGTCAGGAACTGACGCTAATCTAAAGCCGTTTGTTTCAAATACGGAACAATAGGCCATACATGCGCAAATTTTTTACAGCACTTCTCTTTTGCCTGGTCACATCCACTGGTACGTGGGCGCAAACCATGGCGCCTTCGCCTGCAAAATTTGTCGAGGAAGCGTTGGCCATCAGTACCCAGATTATAAAAGTCAGCGAATTGGCACTGGCACACCCCATATCGGCCGATACAAGGCTGGTCGCCTCAAACCTTGTATCCAGCCAAAACCAGCTGACAACATCGCTCGGGCAGGTCGTAGCCAATACGGATGCGAATTTGGCAACAGCCATCGCGCCGGAAAACGAGCACATGGCCGCCATTAAGACCTTGCAGGACACGGCGCCCGATCTTTTTGAAGCCCGTTACATCGATACAATCAGGGAATCGTTAGAGAATCTTCAGGTATTATATGCGGATTATGCCAAAGACGGAGGGTCCGAACCCCTCAGAAACTTTGCTTCGAGCAGCCAGCCGGATATAGAAGCAGCTAAAAACGCCGCCGACAGCCTAAATCTATCCAATTGATTTTTAATGGTTTTTTAGGTGGTGCCGGCTGAGGGACTTGAACCCCCGACCAACGGTTTACAAAACCGCTGCTCTACCGCTGAGCTAAGCCGGCCCATGGCAAAAAAATACGTTAGCATGGGTGTTAGCCAATAATCGTTAATCTCGCAAGACTCTTTGTTTTACAAAGGACTTCTTATAAAATTGCAATGGATTCACGAAACCGCTAATTTTCGTAAGAAATTTAGTACCTTGGGATTCATACATTGGCCGGCGAAAAGAATAGCGACGACATATTTTTGTTCATGTTTCTCCTCATCCTGTTTTGGGGTGGGGGCTGGCTTGTTTGGAAATCCTTCAAGCCGCAACTGACAACAGGCATTCTTGCAGTGCGTAGCGTCCAGATGGACGTGGCTTCCGTCTGGATGAACGATAACGACGTCATTCAGGTGCCGATGCCCTACAACATCGATAACGATCGCCCTCTCCACGCCAAAATGGGCGATGAACAGCGCGTGGTATACCTGCCCGTTAAATTCGGCACATGGCACAACTTCGTAAAAACGGCCCGTGCCGAAAACGTGCAGGGTGACCACTTGCGCGTCCTCTCCTACGTCGCCATGTATTCTTGGCGCTGGTTTACAATTGCGTTGTTTGCCGGCCTGTTTATCTGGGTCATGTTCAAAGGCCCTACCAGCTATTTCCGCCGCATCATGAGCCTTGAAGGGCTGATGAACGATCAGGCCAAGATGTTCAAGGTCATCCAACCCTTCCTCAAATTCAATCCGAACAAGATGCCCATTCGTGCGCCGGGGAGCCCAGTACCTGTTGACTTGCCAATGTTCGCCGAAGCTCTCTCGCCGGAGGAATGGCTGGCCGTCAACGAAATCCCTGTCAAAGACAACATCCCTGAAAAAATTCCGGCCGAACGTGCTTTCGCAAAACAGCTCGGCCCCCGCTGGAAAGGCTGGAAAGCCCTGCCGCCCGAATTGCAGGTTCTGCTGGCCGCCTTCTGCCTCAAGGCCAGCCGCAAGCGCGATGAAGCGGATGCGATACTCGGCCGCCTTGCCTGCTGCTGGGATCACCAGTCAGGCCTCAAACTCCGCCGCGACATGAAACTGGTTGGCGATGCGCGCAAGATTCTGCGCGATGATAAACTCTCCGAAAAAACGCTCGGCAATTGCAACCGCCACGCCTACATCACCACCGCCATGATGCGCGCGCTCAATACCGCCCGCGAAGAAGGTGGCGTGCTTGCACCCGCCATGTTTGTCTGGCTGCGCGCGCACAACCGCGGCCTGTGGTACCCGCTCAACAACCTTGGCCGTCAGGCATTCCACATGGAAGCGCTGGGCGTGGCCGCCCATTACCGCGCCGAAAAACAGGTCAACCGCCCTATCCTGAAACCGCGCGTGATGGACGCCGTGGACGGCCTCATCGAATTCCAGAAAAACACGATTTTAACCCGCCCCATTCCGCCCGTCGATTACGGGCCAAAGGGCAAAAAGAAAGCAGCGTAAGGAGTCGCTACCATGGGTCTTTGGAATTTTATTACGGGGCAGAATGCCTCCTCCGCAAAAGTGGCTGATGGCCGCCTGATACTCTCCATGCCTGATGCCGAAACACCGGTCATCTGGGTGATGGAACTTGACGATGGCGCTTCCTCCGTCATCCGCCTCGAAAATGACAAGCAGGGCAACAACATCCTGAAAAAATACGGCGGCAAGGGCGCGGCCGAAACCGTAGCCGTGTACCGCAACCGCAATAAGGCCGAAAGCGCACTTGCAAAAATCAGCTGCGCACTTGAAAAAGCCCGCAACTCGCGTGTGCATGTCGGCCCCAACGCACAGCCCGTTATCATTCGTCCGGCATCATTGCCTGCGCGCATTTTCACGGCGTTTCTCTATTTGTGGTTCATCGTGTATCTGGGCTCGTCGCTCTCCGGCTACCTGACGGCGATCGAGCAATCGGCAGGCCTGATACCGCAAAACACACAGGCGGCGGCAACAATCGGCCCCGTGAATGAAACGGGCGTACCGCAATCGGCTGATGATTTCCTGAAGCAGGCAATCAACCCGATACCGGCAGAATGAAAATAATCCGGCAGGAAAGGGCCGAAGGAAGCGTTTAACAAATGGCTATAGTACAGAAGAAGTATGACTATGCCCTGATGCACGTCCTGCGTGATACGCGGGCCCTTGGCGTTCGTGCAAAGGACTTCTTCCGTGATTCCGATCACGCAGCCGTATTGTTCTTTTTGGCGGGTGCCGCCACTTTCTTCAGCCCCACTGGCACCATTCTCTCGGATGTTATTGCGTTTTTTGCCCTCCTCTACGTGTGGTGGCTCAAAAAGAATGACCGCACGCTCTGCTACAAAATGCCGGGCTGGGCACCCTTCGCCGATAAAAACGAACGTGACGGCAAACCCAAAGGCATTCTCTACATCGGCAACTCCGTCCAGTACGACAACGAGGAATGCTGGTTCACCAACAACGATGCCCGTACCCACATTCTGTACCTCGGCACAACGGGTGCCGGTAAAACGGAAGGTCTGAAGTCCATCGTATCCAACGCCCTTATGTGGGGCTCGGGCTTCATTTACGTGGACGGCAAGGCCGATACCGATTTGTGGTCCTCGCTAACGGCCCTGACGCGCCGCTTCGGCCGCGATGACGACCTGCTGGTCCTCAACTACATGACCGGCAACTCCGATGATCCGGCGCCGTCCAACACGCTCAACCCGTTCTCGTCAGGTTCGGCCTCATACCTCACGCAGCTCCTCGTTTCGCTGATGCCGGAAGCGGGCGGCGATAACGCGATGTGGAAGGAACGTGCTATTTCGCTCCTTTCCTCCATCATGCCCGCCCTGACATGGAAGCGTGACCATCAGGAAACGCCTCTCTCCATCAACACCATCCGTCAGGTGATGAACTTCCCCGAAGTCATTAAACTGAGCCGCGACACCGCCCTGCCCGAGCGCATCCGCGAGGGCCTCAAGGGCTACCTCGATACCTTGCCGGGTTACGTTGACGCCGCTTTCGATGACAACGGCATGGAAAAACCACTCGGCCCCGATCAGCCGATGGTGGATACCAACGTCGTAAAACAGCAGCACGGCTACCTCACCATGCAGTTCACCCGCGCGCTCCAGTCGCTCGGTAACGACTACGGCTATATCTTCGAATCCAAAAACGCCGACATCGACATGATCGACGTCGTGCTTAACCGCCGTATCCTCATCGTTCTCATCCCCGCCCTCGAAAAATCGGCGGATGAAGCGGCCAACTTGGGTAAAATCGTTGCCTCCACACTCAAGGGCATGATGGGCTCGACCCTCGGCGCCACGGTGGAAGGTGAATCAGCTACCGTCATCGACAACAAACCCACGCGCTCGGCCACACCCTTCGTGACGGTGTTCGACGAGGTGGGCTACTACACGACCTCGGGCATGGGCGTTATGGCCGCACAGGCACGTTCGCTTGGTTTCTGCCTTGTGTATGCCGCGCAGGATATCGCAGCCCTCGAAAAGCGCGTGAAGGAAGAAGCACGTTCGATTACCGGTAACTGTAACATCAAGATCTTCGGCAAGCTCGAAGACCCGATGGGCACGCAGGACTTCTTCGATAAAACCATGGGTAAGGCGCTCGTGTCCGAAGTCGGCGGCTGGAATTTGGGCGGCCCCGCAGGCACATCGGCCACCAGCAGCTACTACGGCAACGTATCGGCCACCATCGGCCTTCGCCAGCGTTCAACCTACGACGAATTGAAAACCTTCAAGGAAGGCGACGCCATCCTCGCCTACGCCCTGACCATCAACAAGGTCAAAATCTATTACTGCAATCCGGGCAACGCCAAGGCGATGCGCGTCCAGCGCTTTGTGGGCCTTCCGAAAACGGATGATTTCGTCCTTAAGCACATCAAGGATATCGGCGCCCTGCGCGACCGCCTGATGTCCAAGGACTGGACCGCCAAAAAATCAGCACCAGCCATTCCCGTAGCGCCCGAAATCGCAGCGATGGCCGAGGGTGTGCGCATGGCGCAGGCCCTTGACCCCGTCAAGGCAGGCGGCCTCGCCCTTGTGAATGTGCAGGCCCTGAATGGCAACCTCGATTACGCCTCGGCACAAGGCGCGGGCACCTCATCGGCAGGCGCACAAAAACCAGCAGCCGCACCCACTGAGGAAAAACAAAACCCCATGGGCGCCTTCGCCAAGAAGGACGATAAAAAAGGCTGGGCCGATACCGTCAAGGATGACGATAAAAAGGACGAAGAAGACGGCGAGGATGACAAGGAAGGCAAGTCATCAGGCGACAGCAAGGGCATGAAGAAAAAACGGGATGACGTCGAGATCGTCCCGAAAGAACGCTATGATGCCCAGCAGGCCGTAGAGGAAAAAGCGAAAACAGGCATCACCATGATGCCGGAAGGCCTGTCTGATGAAGTCAGGGGCATCCTCAAAGGCGCTGCCGACAACCTTGCGGCAGGCCTGTTCGGAACGCCGCAACTCGGCCTCCAGTCCTCCGGCAGCGGCGGTGGCCAGACGGCAAAACCCGTCAGCCAGCCTGGCTCGCCCTTCAAGCGCTAATACAATTTCAGGGGATACTGAAGCTGATAACCGCCCCGTAGCCAAGTGTCACTTGCGGTGTGTCGGCAGCCTTGGCCGGATTATCAATCATCATCGGCCTTACACCATGCGAGAATTCCAAAGCTGTCTTGGTCTGTCGCCTTTCGGTTGCTGTCAGGCACATGCTGGCCCCCAAGGGCTCGGCACACTGGCTGTCTGGCAAAGCCATCAAGCC
This sequence comes from Alphaproteobacteria bacterium, assembly GCA_018969935.1. GTDB lineage: Bacteria > Pseudomonadota > Alphaproteobacteria > Micavibrionales > UBA1664 > UBA6145. The sequence continues at coordinate 14,291 of JAGWXJ010000016.1, forward strand.
AGCACCATCAAGGCTGCTGCACCCCGTAAGGCTGAAGCCTAGGCCGCCTGCTACGGCCACAAGCTTCCAGCGTGGGGCCAGCTTTGGCAGCATCAGATATCGAGGTTGCTGACTTTAAGCGCGTTGTCCTGAATGAACTCGCGGCGCGGCTCGACAATATCGCCCATCAGTGTAGTGAAGATTTCCGATGCTTTTTCGGCATCTTTCACATCCACTTTCAAAAGCGTACGGACATTCGGATCCAGCGTCGTTTCCCAAAGCTGCTCTGGGTTCATTTCACCAAGGCCTTTGTATCGCTGGATCTGCAGGCCTTTGCGGCCAAGCTCGAACACCGATGCAACAAGCGCCTGCGGCCCGGCGCAGGTACCCACATCCTTGTCCTTGGCGCGCAGCTTCACTGGCGCCGCAAACATCTCGTTCAGCATTTCCAGCTTGCTGTGCAAGCGTATTGCCTCGGCCGAACGTTGCTGGTCCATCGTAATACGGTTGGTGTGTGTAACCCCGCGCGTGGTACAGGTGGCAACAAAACCACCGACAGGCGTAAACATAACGGCCCACTTGCCGCGCGCGCTGGCAACCTTGTTAAGGCGGTCAGTCAGCACTTTGGCTGCCTTCTCACCCATTTTGTCATCATTCTGGATTTCAGGCGCAAAGCAGCCAGCAATAGCCGCCTGCTCGATAACATCCTGGTTGCCTGTCTTGCGGACAAGGGCCTGCACCGATGGCGCAAGCTTGCGACATTCCTCGATCACGCTTTCAAAATCCTTGCCGGTACGGGTTTCCTTGCCAGCCAGAAGCGCCGTGTCATCCAGCACCGCACGGATGAGATAATCCTCCATCGCGTGGTCGTCTTTCAGATACAGCTCGGAACTATTGCCGCGCTTCACCTTGTAAAGCGGCGGCTGGGCAATATACAGATACCCGCGCTCGATAATTTGCGGCATCTGGCGGAAGAAGAACGTCAGCAAAAGCGTACGGATGTGGCTACCGTCCACATCGGCGTCGGTCATGATGACGATTTTGTGGTAACGCGTTTTCTCGACATCAAACTCGTCACGGCCAATGCCTGTACCAAGCGCCGTAATCAGTGTGCCGATTTCTGCGGAGTTGAGCATACGGTCAAAACGCGCACGCTCGACGTTCAGAATTTTACCACGAAGCGGCAGAATAGCTTGGTTTTTACGGTCACGTGCCTGCTTGGCCGAACCACCTGCCGAGTCACCCTCGACAATAAATATTTCGGATTTGCTTGGGTCGCGCTCTTGGCAATCGGCAAGTTTGCCGGGCAGTGACGATATATCAAGCACACCCTTGCGGCGTGTCAGGTCACGCGCCTTGCGTGCGGCTTCGCGCGCTGTCGCAGCTTCGATGATTTTGCCGACAATCTTTTTGGCATCCTGCGGGTTTTCTTCAAACCATGTGGAAAGCGCCTCGCCCACGATGTTCTCGACAACAGGGCGCACTTCCGAAGAAACAAGCTTGTCCTTGGTCTGTGACGAGAACTTGGGGTCAGGCACCTTGACGGAAAGAACGCAAGTCAAACCTTCGCGCATATCCTCGCCCGTCAGCTCGATTTTCTCCTTCTTCAGAAGGCCGCTGTCATTGGCGTATTTGTTGATGCAGCGTGTAAGCGCCGCACGGAAACCGGCAAGGTGCGTACCGCCATCGCGCTGCGGGATGTTGTTGGTAAAGCACTGCATGGATTCGTGGTAGCTGTCCGTCCACTCCATCGCGGCTTCAACTGTAATCCCTGCATCCTGCCCCTTTACGGATACGGTGGGCTTGAACAACGGGGTTTTGTTGCGGTCCAGCCAGTCAACGAAAGCGGCAATCCCGCCCTCGAAATGGAAACGCGTTTCCTTTTTGTCATCCGTACGGTTATCGACAAACAGGATGTTGACGCCGGAGTTAAGGAACGCAAGCTCGCGGAAGCGGTCTTCAAGCGTCGAGAAATCGAATACGGTTTTGGTAAACGTGGCGGGTGAAGGCAGGAACGTGACTTCTGTTCCGTTACGGCCTGTCCACTCTTTCACGGCCTTCAGCGGGGCCTCGGCCTCGCCGTGGCGGAAACGCATGTACCATTCATGCCCTTGGCGCCACACACGCAAATCAAGATATTCCGAAAGTGCGTTCACAACCGATACGCCCACGCCGTGCAAACCGCCGGATACCTTGTAGGAATTCTGGTCGAATTTACCGCCGGCATGCAGCTGGGTCATGATGACCTCGGCAGCCGAAACACCTTCCGATTTATGGATGTCGACAGGAATACCGCGGCCGTTATCGCGCACCGTGCACGAACCATCAGGGTTGAGGCTGATGTAAATTTCATCACAGTGGCCTGCAAGGCTTTCGTCGATGGCGTTGTCGACAACCTCGTACACCATGTGGTGCAGGCCCGAACCGTCATCGGTATCGCCGATATACATGCCGGGGCGTTTGCGAACGGCATCAAGGCCCTTCAAAACTTTGATGGATTCTGCGCCGTAAGAGGCTTCGGTTTCTGATTTTTTCACTGCTTTTTCAGCCATGTTTTTTCTCGAGGGTTTGAACGCCTGAAACTAGCAGAAAACAGCCCCGAACACCAAACAAAAAGCGGCAAAAAAACCCGCGGTTTTCCGCCATTAGAAGCGCGTCAAAACCACCAAAATGATTGACGTTATGACAATACCAAATCCCGCTACTTTATCGGTGTCATCCGCACGGCCGGCAAGGTGGTAAAAACCTGCCACAAACAGGGGCGCTGTCAGGCCAATCACGGTCACATAGGCGGGGTTGGGCACATAGGTGTATGCGATATTTTTGGTAGCAATATGCGTAACCGAACAAACAGCCATGATGGCCGCACTGGCAAGCAACGCGCGGTTAGGCTTCAGGTTGCCCGTAAACTGCGGTGTTACAACCGATGCACCGCCATAAAACAAAAGCATCAGGGCGCACTGGATCACGATATACGCAACCGCCGCATCAAACGGTTTGCCGCCCGCATCCATTGCCGTCTTCCCCAAAATGCTGACAGCCGCCATGATGACAATCACGGGCGCCAGTTTTTTCATGACAGCAAAACTCACATCGCAATGCCGCAGGCGTAAGGCAAAATAACCCGCCGCCGCAAAACACAGGGCTATGCCTGCTGCAACCAGGGGCTTTGCGGCATACGCATCAATCTGGCTTGGCGTCAGTGCACACCACGCGACAAACGTCATGAGCACGGAAAGCGGCTCGATGCGTGTCGTAACCCCCGCCCCGTGGTCTTTGGCCGAGCCGTAATACAAGGCATCAGACCCGCATATCAGTACCGATAGCGCAACCATACAAAGATAAAACTGCGGGTTGGAAGGCCACTCGATAAACAGCGCCACGGGCATCAGCGCGGCAAGCGAACAAAAACGCAGCCAGAACAACCGCGCAACCGTCGGGTGCTTCTGGTACTCGCTTAGCAACGCCATCGCGGCAACCGTAACGGCCGCAACAATCGAAAGCGGTACCCAGATCATGCCGCCTCGCGCAATGTATCCGCGCCAACATGCATATGGCGTGCATGGCCCATCACATCCGCAAACACATGGGCATCCGTACCCGTGATAAACACCTGCGCCTTGAGCGCACCAAGTATATCAAACAAGGCCGCCCGCCTGCGGGCATCAAAATGCGCGGCAATTTCATCAAGCAGCAATACGGGTGCCGCATCGCGCACATCGCGCGTGCGTACGGCATGCGCCAGCACAAGGCCGGTCAACAGCGCCTTCTGCTCGCCCGTTGAACACTGCGCGGCAGGCATCCCCTTATCGGCATACTTCACTTGCAAATCGGTGCGGTGCGGGCCTACGCAGGCGCTGCCGTTTTCACCATCAAACGCGCGGGATGCCGCGAGGCGTTCGCGCATCCTGTCCTCCACGTCCAACGCAGGCGCACTTAACAGGCTTTCCTCGATACCGCCCGTAAGCGCCATTTGCGCAACGGGGAAACCCGTACCTTCCAATATGCCGCCAACATGCGCGGCAAGGCTATCCAGCGTTTGCAGGCGCGCGGCTGCAATTGCCACGCCCGTTTCCGCCATCGTGGCCTCAAGCGATGTCAGCCACATGGGGTCGGCGGCCATTTTTTTGTCCTGATACTGCTCGCGCAAGAGGCGCGCGCGCTGCGATAAAACACTTTCGTACCGCGTCACGCGGCCCGCATGCGCAGGGTCAAAGGCATACACGAGCCTGTCAAAAAACCTGCGGCGCTCCGATGCCGCATCGCCAAACAGGCCGTCCATCTGCGGCGTCAGCCACACACACGATATGTATTCCGATACATCCGCCTGCGCCTTCAAATCCACGCCGTTCACACGCACGACACGCCTATCGGTGCCGTTCGTGCTTTCGCGCATGCCTGTCCCAATCCGTACTTCGCCCACAGGGCTTTCAACAACGGCGGCAACACTCCACGCCACATGCTGGGGCGCCTCACGGTTCTTGATATCCACCATCTTGGCACCGCGTAAGCCCCGCCCCGGCGTGAGCAGGCTTACAGCCTCCAGCACGTTTGTTTTGCCGGCACCGTTATGCCCCGTCAGCACAACAAAACCCGCGCCAAGCTCCGTCATCACCGCATCGCGGTAATTGCGGAAGGCATGAAGCTGCAGGGAACGGACAAAAGCCATGGCTAACTATAACGCACCAAAGAAAACGCGGGTGGGTTTTTTAACCCTGCCCGCGAAGTTTTCCTAGGAATGGTAATACAAAAAACTAGACGCGCAGCGGCATCAGCACATACAAGGCGCTTTCATCGGATGCGTCTTGGATGATGGTGGGGCCGGTACCGTCAGCCAGCGACATGCGGCAGCCATCGCTATCGATTTGCTGGGTAATATCAAGCAGATAACGCGAGTTGAACCCGATCTCGAGGGCAACCTTGTCGTTATTGATCTCGATTTCTTCGGTAGCCGAACCGGAATCGGGGCTCTGGGCCGAGAGCATCATGCCCTTGCCGTTGATGGTGATTTTAACGGCGCGCGTTTTTTCCGATGAAATGGTCGAAACGCGGTCAATCGCCCCGCTGAATACCTTGGGGTCGACTTCGATGATCTGGTTGTTGTCGTTCGGGATGACTTTCTCGTAATCGGGGAAGGTCCCGTCAATCAGCTTCGATGTCATTTCAATATGGTCGACAGCAAAGCGGATTTTGTTTTCCGAAAGCGATACGCGCACCTTGTCGGCAGCTTCCTCAAGCAGCTTGCGAAGCTCGGCAACCGTTTTGCGCGGCACGATAACGCCGGGCATTTTCTCGGCGCCTTCAGGCAGCGGCATCTGGAAGCGCGCAAGGCGGTGGCCGTCCGTGGCAACCGCGCGCATCACCGATACGCCGTTGGCCTTGGCGGCATGCACGTAAATACCGTTGAGGTAGTAGCGCGTTTCATCGGCCGACATCGCAAAACGCGTCTTGTCGATAAGGTCGCGCATGGAAGCGGCAGGCACGCTGAAGTTTACATCCATGTCGCCGCGGCCCAGCTCGGGGAAGTCGGCAACAGGCAGACACGACAGCTTGAATGTGGAGCGGCCCGATTTGACCGTCATCATCGCGCCAGACCCTTCAAGGATCATGTCCACGTTGCCGCCATCGGGCAGCTTGCGCACGATATCGTGCAGCGTGTGTGCGGGCGCAGTCGTGGCGCCGACAACCTGTACGGTCGCGGGCACGGTTTCGTTGATTTCAAGGTCCATGTCGGTGGCGGAAAGGCTCAGGGAGCCTTCCTTCGCCTGCAAACGGACGTTGGAAAGAATTGGAATGGTATTGCGGCGCTCCACAACGCTCTGGACGTGGGAGAGGGCACGCATCAAATCGGCACGGCTAATCGTCAGTTTCATGGCTGTTAAGGCCCCTTAAAGTATGATTCTCATTAGCTATAGCATGCCCCGTAAACCTGCCAAGCAGGATTCAGGACATAACGCGGGAAAAGTCCACAGATTATCCCCAAAACTACCTGTTTTTCTGGACAGCGCGCCACTTGGCCACATTGGCCTCGTGCTCCTGCATGGTGCGGGCAAACACATGCCCGCCTGTGCCGTCGGCTACAAAGTAAAGGTAGTCGTTGGTTTCAGGGTTCAAGACCGCCTCTATGGCGGCCACGCCGGGGTTGCAAATGGGCCCGGGCGGAATCCCCGCATATTTATAGGTATTGTAAGGCGAATCGGTTTCAAGATGCGCGTACAACACCCGCTCGATTTTCGATTGCCCCTTCGTTATCGCGTAAATGACGGTCGGATCCGATTGCAAACGCATCCCCGCGCGCAAACGGTTTACAAAAACGCCCGCAATACGCGCGCGCTCGGCCCCGATGCCCGTTTCCTTTTCTACGACGGATGCCAGCGCCAAAGCCTGTTCCTTGGTTGTAAAGGGCAGGTTGGGCGCCCGCTTTTCCCAAAGTGCATCCAGCGCATTTGTCATGGCCGTTTGCATGCGGGCCAGCATCTTGGCGCGGTCATCGTTGCGCGAATAGGTATAGGTATCGGGCATCACGCTGCCCTCGGGCGGTGCGGCTACTTGGCCCGTCATGGCATCAGCCGCATTGATGATGGCCGCAACATCGTGGCTGGTAAGCCCCTCGGCCACAGTGACTTTACGAATGTACACATCACCCTTCTCGATTTTATCAATCGCGGCGTTAAGGCTGATATGCGCGGGGAAAAGATATTCACCGGCCTTGAGGCTCTGGCCACTACCCGAAAGTTTTACAACCGCCATAAACGCATAAGGCTCGCCTATCACGCCCTCGTTTTTCAGTTGCGTCGCCATCGCCCGCACACCCGTGCCGGATTCAATAAGGACAAGTTTTTCGGTCTGTAGCGGCCCGTCTTTTTTGGCGTATGCCATAAGCCCGTAAAGCGCGCCCGCTGCACTCACCCCTAACAAAACCAGTATGGTTGCAAGGGCAAGTATCGCGCGCATGGCCTACACAGCCTTCATGACAATGGATGCGTTGGTCCCGCCAAACCCAAAGGAATTGGATAACGCGACCTTCACGCGCTTTTCCTTGGCCTTGTTGGGTACAAGATCAATCCCCGCGCAGTCATCCGATACGTCCGCAAGGTTGAGGGTCGGCGGAAGCACGCCCGTTTCAATCGCCTTGATGGAATAAATGGCTTCAACGGCACCGGCCGCGCCCAGCAGGTGCCCGATGGACGACTTGGTGGACGACATGGATACCGTGTTAAGCGCATTCCCGAACAGGCGCTTGATGGCCGTGCATTCGATACCGTCACCAACGGGCGTCGATGTGCCATGGGCATTGATGTAATCGATATCCTCGGGGTTGACGCCGGCGCGGTTCAGGGCCGCCTGCATGGCGCGGTAACCGCCGTCACCGTTCTCGGCGGGGGATGTAATGTGGTACGCATCGCCCGAAAGGCCGTAACCGACAACTTCGGCATAAATTTTGGCGCCGCGTTTTTTCGCGTGCTCGTATTCCTCAAGCACAACGACGCCCGCGCCTTCGGCAATCACAAAACCGTCACGGCCTTTGTCA
>JAGWXJ010000017.1 GCA_018969935.1 Alphaproteobacteria bacterium
CCTTACACTGTCGCCAAGCGCCTCTATGAAGAATTCGCAGCGCATGTTGCGTATGCACGTGCCGAACAAGAAGCTTTTCAAAACCATTTGCAGGATTTGGGCATCAGCCGCGTATCGCGCATGACGCGCGAAGAAGTTTTTGCATCCTACGAAATGACCAAGCCCTGAAACTTTAGGGATATGTGCATCGTTGGGTTTCCAAAGGAGGCCCATATGCCAAACGATACACGCATTCAACCACATGAAGCACCTTTAGCCGGATCCGTGATGCCGCTTGATGATATCAAGCAAATGGGACGTATGGAGGGTGAAACACCATCCAAGGAAATCGTGCCTGACCAAGGCATACCGGAAGCGCCCCCGTTGCCCAAAACTAAGGAAACACCTTTGCCGCACATGCGCTATTTGCATGAGCAAAGCAAAGGCCACCCGCAGCTTTCGCTGCAAAGTGACAAGCGTAGTAACCGCAAACTTGGGCGCGTAAATACATCGCTTGCGGAAGGCGGCGACAAAAACCACACCGTGCCCCTGTAAGCTTTGCTTTGTTTAGTTTCTTGACATATTTACAATTTACTTATTACCTGTCGGACGTTCTTATTCAGAGGGTCCGACATGGGTGTATTTTATACTGGCGATACGCAAAAGCTTGAGTACCTCGACCTTTCGGATATCCCGAATATCCCTGCCAACGAACGCGGCCAAACACCCCAAGGCCGCGCCGAGATGGAAAACTACTTCGACATCTGCATGAACGATGCGCGCAAGGTCATGGGCGATGTAAGCCTTTTGCGCCGCGCGCGGTTTTTAACCCAGCATTTCAGTTTTGTTGCGGCCCACGCGCCGATGCTTGCGAAGCTGAGATTTGATTTGAGCAAAAACCCCTTGGCTGACGGGTCGCTGCTGCATGATGAAATGCTAAGCAAGCTTGGGGTGGCCGTGCGCTTTTATGGCGTGCCCGCCAACAAGGAACGCGACGGCGTTACCGCCTACATAGCCCCCAACCACCTTGGCTATTTTGATGGCCCGATGATTGGCGCCGCCGCCAATGCGTATATGGGCGGTGCGCAGTTTATTCTGGACCACTGGGGCTTCGGGCCAATTGCCAAGGCGCTTGGCATGGTTGGTATTCCGCGTAAATCCGACATTGAAAGCGGGCGTACCGTAATCGAAGGTATCGCGCCCAAAAAACAGACGGACCCCGTAACAGGCAAAACCGTATATGTCTGGACGCCCGAGGAAAACGAGCTTCTGCGCGAGAGTGTTGCCAATTCGATTGCTGCCGTACTTGAGCGCGCCAACATTGTTGTTTTTCCCGAGGGGCGGCAGGGGCCGGGGCATGATGTCGGGTTTTTCCAGCCCGGTTCGCTTCGTGCGCTGTTTGATGCGGAGGGCCGCGCGATTGCAGGCCGCGTTATCCAGCCTGTTGTCATTGATATTGAAAAAGTTGAAGACGAAGTTATCCAGCCCATGTATCTGGGCCGCGGCGCACGTGGCGCCTTTGCCTGCTACGGATGGGGCGGCGGATACGGTGATGAACGCCACAGCCACATCTATGCCAACGTAATGCCGCGCAGACGCGATGCGCAAGGTAACCGCGTTTATATCGGTGTGCACTTCCTCAAGGCAATTGACCCACGCCTGTGCGAAAGCGGCACGCGCGATGCCAGCGCCAAGACTGCCGCCAACATGGTGGCGCGCGTTGTGCGGTTCGGATTGCAAAATCCGCCCCGCGCCAATCAGGCCATTCCCCAACCTTTGCCATTCAAAACGATAGATTTTTCCAAGCAAAGGTTTTCTGGAATTAAATTTCCCAAATAATAATTGACATAATTTGTAGGGGTTTTTAATCCTCGCCTATTCCAATTTGAATTATTCGGAGAATGAAATGGCCAAAGTCGAATTCACCCGTGTTCACCAACCTTTGCGATTTGTGAAACCGCACGAGCTTCCGAACATCGAAGGCAATGCCCGCGCCAATCATGAACTCGGCCAGATGGAACTTGCCAACATCAATGCCGTTTACATGCCCTCGCCCGAAAAAGTGGCAGGCCATGTGACGCGCTGGGCCAGCCTGCGCAGTAAATATTATTACGGCCGTTTCTTCCTTGCGCACATGCGTACCATTTTGCGCGTCATGTTCGGCAGGAGCAAAAACCCGATTGCCGACAGCGCGGGTGTTTTCCTAGACCTGATGCCAAAACTGGGCCTGCATATTTCCGCATACGGTACACCCGTGCATAAGGACGTGCATGGCGTTACGGCTATCGTGAACTCGGTGCATGGCGGCTTTTTTGACGGCCCCACCATTGCAGCCCTTACGGGCTGGCGCATGGCCGGCACTGCCAGCATGGTCAAATTCCCCGTTATCGGCAAACTGCTTGCCAAGCTGGTGCAACGCCTTGGTACCGTGCTTATCCCGCGCGAAAAGGATATTGCCGACGAGACGATCAAAATCCCTGGTTTCGAACTTCCCAAGGATCCGGTGACAGGCCTCAAGATCGTTACGAGCGAGGCGAAAGCAAAAATGCGTGATCTGGTTTCGGATGCGTTTGCCGATGCGATTACAGACAATTCGCTTGTCTATTTTGGCGAAGGCGAGCAAGGCGACCTTCACAATACCGGCTACTTCAAACCCGGTGCACTCAGGGCCCTCTTCGACCAACACGGCAAGGCAGTACCCGGCAAAGTTGCACAAGGCGTTGTGATTGACCTTGAGAAGGCCTGCTACATCAACAAGGACGGCAAAGTAGCCGTACATGAATTCAAACCGGGCTACAGGCATGAACTGCGCAGCATCTGGTGCTCGTACGGCCATAACGGCGGTTATGCCGAAGGCCAGCTGGGCCACACGCTTTACCACGTCATGTCACGCCCTTATGACGAGCGCGGCCACAGGCTTTATGTTGGCGTGCACTTCCTTGACCCGCTGAATCCTGCCGATTACGAAGTTGCAGGCAAAGACGGTGAAGAAAGCCGCGACCTGAGCGCCAAAAATCTGGCTGATGCCATGTCGCGCCAGATCCGCCATGGCCTCCTGTATCCGCCCAGAAAGCGTGCGAAGACCGAAGCCGGTTACCAGATGCCGACGCCCTTCAAGGTAATCAAATTTTCTTAAGCGAATAAGCCGGCCGCTATCCCGCGGCCGGACAATGACACGTATGGACCAACAATGACGACAGCTACCGTATCTTCTATCTATACCCCTGCATTCCTTAGCCAAACATACACACCCGGCGTGAACTGGGACCTCGATATCCCCGAACATCCTATCCAGCAGTTTGTTGACGATGCCGCCAAAAGATTTGGCCGCGCAGAAGGTTTCAACTTCAAAGGCAAAACCTATAGCTGGCGCAAACTTGCGCGCATGAGCGACCGCATTGCGGAAGGCCTGCAGGAACGCGGCCTCCAGAAAGGCGAACGCGTCGCCCTTATGCTGCCCAACACATTTGAATATGCGGCGCTTTACTACGGCGTCCTGAAAGCGGGCGGGATTGTTGTCAACGTGAACCCGATGTACCCCGAAGACCAGATCGAGCATTTCGTGAAGGACTCGGGCGCGAAGTTTATTGCGACGCTTGATATCAAACCCTTCTTTGGTAAAGCCCGTGCAGCCATGAAGGCACTCGGCCATCAAGTTGAAGACCTGATTGTTTGCCCGATGGACCAAGCCCTGCCGCTTGGCCTAAAAGTTGCCTTCAACACCCTTAAACGTGCTGAAGTCGACCCGCGCGCTTACAACATGGGCTACCGCATGTTTGCGGATTTCCGCAGCTTCCGTGGCCGTTACAAAAAGGTAGCGATTGACCCCAAAAACGATGTGGCTGTGCTGCAATATACGGGCGGCACAACAGGCCTGCCAAAAGCCGCCATGCTATCGCATTACAACGTTGCCTCGATTGCGCACCAGGCGCGCGCATGGATGCCGGATGCAAAGGAAGGCATAGGCGCATCGCTTGCGGTTATCCCCTTCTTCCACGTTTTCTCCATGTCGGCCATTTTGAACCTGAGTGTACGCATGGGCTGGACCATCCACGCCATGCCGAAGCCAGACCTTGCCGAGGCCGGCAAGCTTATCCAGAAGCACCGCATTACATTCCTTGGCGGCGTGCCTACGCTTTTCCAAGGGCTTGTGCGCAGCTTCAAGGGGCGTATCGATTCACTCGAGCGCAGCATTTCAGGTGGCGCGCCGCTGCCTGCCGATGTGAAGGGCGAATTTGAAACAAAATCGGGCGCGCGCGTATGGGAAGGTTTTGGCATGACGGAAATGCCCGTCGCCACATGCCAGCCATCGCATGTTTCGGGCGCTGCAGGTAACGTAGGCATCCCCTTCCCGCGCAATGAAGTGCGCATTGTGTCCCCTGAAGATGGTGTCACCGATATGCCCGTTGGCGAAGCTGGCGAGATTATCCTGCGCGGGCCTGCCCGTATGCTCGGGTACTGGAACAACGAAGCGGAAACCGCAAAGACCATCCGTGACGGCTGGCTTTACACCGGCGACCTTGGGACTGCCGATGCCAACGGCGTAATTACGATTGTAGGCCGATCGAAGGACCTGATTATCGTGAATGGCTACAACGTTTATCCCAAGAAGGCCGAAGGCATACTGGATGAAACGGGCAAGTTTGCCGAAGTCATGGTGTTTGGCGTTAAGGACAAACGTTCGGGCGAGGCGCCTATCGTGCTTGTGCGCCCGAAGGACGGCGTAGAGGTCAACGCGCAGGAAATCCACCGCCTGCTTCGTAGCAAACTCTCGAGAAGCGACTGGCCGCGTGAAGTGATTGTAACCAGCGATGAACTTCCCAAAACGGAAGGCATCGCCAAGCTGGCCAAGCGCCTTGCCCAAGATAAATACAACGCAGGCCACTACGAGGGCATGGCGGTGCGCTTTAAAGCGGGCGATGCGCCTGTGCCTACCGTGTAACCATGCCGGCGCGGATATTCAGCAGCCAGGAATTGCAGTCGCGCATCAACGCGGCAGCAACACTGCTTGAGGATCTATCCGAATGTTTCAACACACTGGCAAGCGGTAACCTTGAAGATATCAAACTCAGCAGTGTGACTACGGCTGTACTTGGTACCTTTGACCTATCAAAGCCTGCCGCCGATGTAAGCCGCGATATGGACCTGTTTCAGGGGGGCGTACGCATGGAAGAAGCCAATCTGCTGCTGGAAGCTGCGGAGCAGGCACAACGCCGCATCCGCCTCCTGCTGAAAACACCGCGTGAAAGCTACGGGCTTTCGGTACTCGGTGATGACGGCACGTTTGACGATATCAAGCCTGCGGTTGAAGCGGACAAGCAGCAAGCGCATGAGCACTATGTACCTTATGCAACCGCCCTTGCAGGGCAACTGACGAAAGTGGCCGATGTACTGGCACGCCGTGATGCCGTTGTGCAGGAAGGCAGCCGTTTAAACAGCATTTTCAACCGCGCGCTATCGGACACTGAAACCCGCCAGTTTTATGCAGGGTATGCCGATATGTCGTATGACACGTTGCAGGATTTTGCCGAGAACACGTCGGACCTAGCGGATACGCATATAAATATCGCGCATATTTGCATGAGCCGCATGTCGTTGATGATGGCGCAGCTGTGGCTTGAAAAGAAACTGAACAAAAGCGATGCCGATACTGCTGCGCTGACCAGAAGTATTGCCGAGGTCCGCACCCGCGCCAACAACCACCTTAATGGCTGGGATAGCCGCGGCGTTGCGGTATTTGGTGCGTGGCAGTACGAGAATATCGGGCAGATACTGGCCTTGAGGCTTAACCCCTAGGCCTCAATGCGGTTTAGGGGATGGCGGGAGCGGGCCATCGCCATCGTTATCACCAAAAATAAAATCCAACGCCTGTTTGGCGCCTTTTATCTGCCAGCCTTCGGGCGTGTCTTCATCCACATCCAGCCTTTCGGTTAGCCAGAAGGCCCGAAGATCAGGCATTTTCAGGTCCATGGCTTCAAGAAGTTCAATACGCATGTCGGCAAGGCGGCCCGTAAAGCCATGAAGCGGACGCGCCTTGAATTCGGCCAGCGATTTATCAAGAGATTCGATATTAGAAAAACTGTTGCGATGCTGGACCATATTCAAAGCGTTATCAAAACTGCTACGCAAATTACTGTACGCCATGAAAGCAACGACGTTACCTATACGGCCAGTCGCGTTGTCATCGAAGGCGTAAATATCGATGGCGGACGCCGCGATACGCGCATCCAGTTTTTCAACGGCTGCCACATAATCAACCATAAAGGGCTTCCAACCACCCATGGGTACTACGCCTTGGGTAGCCAGTGTTTCCCTGTATTGCCTGTAGTTTGAAAAGAGCAAGGCCAGCGCCACTTCGTCCGGCATATCGGGGAATACCTGATAGAGCGCCGCGAGTTCGCGGCGCTGCATGGGCGCAAATACATACGGGTTTACGGGTTGCCCCGTTTCAACCGCCTTGGCCGCGCGGTACTTCTTTTCGTACTCGGGTTGCAAATCGGCCATGCGGCGGTCCAGCCGCGCATTCAGATAAAATGCCTTTTTGACGAGCGGCCTGTCGGGCAGGCCGCTTTCCTTGAATTCGCGTTCGAGAACTGCATTCCTGAACGCGGAAACCGACATTATGCGGCCTCGTCCGTTTTGATTTTCGGCTTCGGCAGATCAAGCTTGATGTGCAGATCCTTGAGCTGCTGAGCATCCACTTCGGAAGGTGCGTTCATCAGCAGGTCCTCGAAGGCGCCGTTCATGACGAAGGGATAGACTTCGCGCAGGTTCGGTTCGTTTGCGAAAATCATGACGATACGGTCGATGCCGTAAGCGCAGCCGCCGTGCGGGGGGGCGCCGTATGTCATGGCATTGAGCATGCCGCCGAATTTTTTCTCGAGCACGTCGCGGCCATAACCTGCGACGGCGAACACTTTTTCCATGATTTCCGGCTTATGGTTACGGATGGCGCCTGAGGCGAGTTCGTAGCCGTTGCACACGCAGTCATACTGGTGGGCGGAGATTGTAAGCGGGTCTTTGGTGTTGAGGGCTTCCATACCGCCTTGGGGCATGGAGAACGGGTTGTGCGCGAAATCCATCTTGCCGGTTTTCTCGTCGAGTTCGTACATCGGGAAATCGACAATCCAGCAGAACTTGAACACGCCTTTTTCGCGCGTGCCCATGTCATCACAGATTTTATCGCGCGCCTTGCCCGCGATTTTGCAGGCTGCGGATTCTTTATCACAAACAAAGAATACGGCGTCGCCATCTTCGATGCCTGCAACTTTTTTAAGTTCTTCCTGTGCGGCGGCGGGCACGAATTTGGCAATCGGGCCTTTGCCTTCAGAGCCATCAAACAGAATGTAGCCAAGGCCCGGCGCGCCCTGATCCTTTGCCCAGTCGTTGAGTTTATCAAAGAAGCTGCGCGGCTGGCCCGAAACCTTGGGCGCGCGGATAGCGCGGACAACGCCGCCTTTTTCAATGACGCCCTTGAATGCCTTGAACTCGACATCGGGGCGACTGAAGACGGATGTGACATCGCAGATGACCAGCGGGTTACGAAGGTCGGGTTTATCGGAGCCGTATTTGAGCATGGCTTCCGCATACGGGATGCGCTGCCACGGCCACTGCGTTACGCTGTGCTGGACACCCTGCCAGTTTGAAAATTCCTGAAACAGGCCGCCGATGACGGGTTCCATGGTCGAGAACACATCGTCTTGGGTGACGAAGCTCATTTCCACATCGAGCTGGTAAAACTCGGCCAGACGGTCGGCACGGCCATCTTCATCACGGAAGCAGGGTGCTATCTGGAAGTAGCGGTCGAAACCGGACATCATGAGCAGCTGTTTGAACTGCTGCGGGGCCTGCGGCAGGGCGTAGAATTTGCCGGGGTGAACGCGGCTAGGCACCAAGAAGTCACGCGCGCCTTCAGGCGAGCTTGCCGTCAGGATTGGTGTCTGGAATTCGTTGAAGCCGCTTTCCGTCATGCGTTTGCGGATGCTTGATACAACCGCCGAGCGCAGTTTGATTTTGCGCTGCATTTTATCGCGGCGGAGATCGAGGTAGCGGTACTTAAGGCGTACGTCCTCGCCAGCGTCTTCATCAGACGAAACTTGCAAGGGCAGAACCTTGGCAGCGGATTGCAGCGTAGCCGTATCAATCACGACTTCGATACCGCCTGTGGGCAGTTTGTCGTTTTTCGTGGTTTCGGTACGGGCGACAACCTTGCCATCGACCGTAATCACGCTTTCAACGCGCCAGCTTGCGACTTCATCAAACTGTTTGTGGCCGCCGGGGAGAACCACCTGCGTGATGCCGTAAGTATCGCGGAGGTCAATGAACAACAGGCCGCCGTGATCGCGTACGGAATGGATCCAGCCAGAGAGGCGGACAGATTCCCCAACGTTGGTAGGGCGAAGTTCATTGCATTTATGGGTACGGTAGGCGTGCACGGTATTTTTCTCCTCGAATTCTTTTCGTTGCCATGTTTCTAACAAAATGGCGCGACAGACTCTAATAATATTGTTGAGTGATTCGTTTTATATTTTTTACATAAAAACAATCAGAGCAATTGGAAGCGTCAATACCACAGGGAATTTGAAAAGTGCCGCGTATCGTCCGTAATAAAGACCTCGTCCAGATTTTTGCCAAAACCGTTATCGGCACTGAAGATCTCATCTTCTCCAGCCACATCAGGCCAAACGGCAAGGCGCCTAGCCTGCGCGGCCTCAAGCTGTACGACTTTGGCGGCATTACCTATACAACCAAATATTCCATCGGGCTTGCCCCCGGCCGCCGCCACCGTCTGGCCGAGTCGGCTGCCAGCATCCGCGACACATTCAAAATGGCGGGTATGCCAGCGCCCATGGTGCTTCCGCCCCGCTTCCTTGCGCGGTTCCTTGTGCCAGCACTGCACAGAATCAACCGTTTTGCGCGCAACCACGGCGGGTGGCGCCATACGACGCAGCCTTCAGCGCAAAGCATCCGTTGAAATCCACATAACTTCGGCATAAAAGGGCGGAATGACAAAACCTGCCTTCCTTGCCCTTGATACGGAATTTATCCGCGAACGCACCTATTACCCCCAGCTTTGCCTTGTGCAGGTAGCCGCCCCGACGGGCGAAGCCATCCTGCTGGACCCCATTACGGGCGATGATATGAGCGACCTTGAGGAAGCCCTGTTTGACCCCGACGTGGTCAAGGTTTTCCATGCGGGGCGGCAGGATATCGAGATATTCGTCAAAATGTTCGGCCGCGTGCCCGCGCCTATTTTCGATACGCAAATTGCAGCCATGGCGCTTGGGTACGGCGAATCCGTTTCCTATGCGTCACTTGTTGCCGATGTGTGCCACCACACCATCGATAAATCGCAACAATTCACGGACTGGTCGATCCGCCCGCTGACAGCCGAGCAGCTTGCCTATGGTGCGGACGATGTTTTGTACCTACGCACCGTATACGAGAATTTTTGCGAGCGTCTTGACCGCCTAGGCCGCCGCGCCTGGATTGACGAGGAGATGGCCAAGCTCTCGGACCCCAGCATCTATACCGTGGTGCCTGAGGAAGCATGGGAGCGTATCAAAATCCGTTCCGACAAGCCGCCCGTACTAAGCGTACTGCGCGGGCTTGCCGCGTGGCGCGAGCGGGAGGCACAGCGCCGCGACATACCGAAAGGCCGCATTTTCAAGGATGACACGCTGGCCGAGATTGCTATGACCCAGCCGCGCACGGCACAGGCACTGGCACGCGTACGCGGTTTTCCTTCCGACCTTGCGGAAAAACACCTCGGCCAAAGTATTTTGAAAGTGATTGAGGAGTCGCTATCCGTACCCCGCGAGGAAATGCCGCGGATCGAGCGCTCCAAACCCTTCCCGCCCGAGTTGCAACCCGCCCTTGAGATGCTGAAGATGCTGTTGCGCATCGAGTGCTCGGAGGCTGGTATCTCGCCCCGCCTTGTAGCCGACAGTGATGATTTGCAGGCTATCGCCATCAAGGGCGACGACCCCAGCATACCGGCCATGCAGGGCTGGCGCCGCGAGGTGTTTGGCCAGAATGCGCTGTCGCTTCTTTCGGGCGGTTTGGCTCTCTCCGTGAAGAACGGGAAAATCATTAAAACTAAAAGTTAATTTATTAACTTTTTGATTGAGGAAAATTTGCCGCGGGGGGATTTTTTTTATTGTAAAGGCGTTATGATTCCAGCTAGAAGCGTGACGCTTAGTTAATACAGACTGACTTTTAGTTTTATATTTTGACAACATACGGTTGGTTATGGTTTATATTCCATAACTCAAAAAAACAGGGGTGTTTAATGGCCAAAAGTGTTGCCGCTAACTTACGCGCATTGGATGAAGCGACCATGACCATTGGTGAAAACACGAATGCTTCACAGGGCCTTATTTCCCGCCCTTCCCTTCACCTCATTTTCATGGAAGCCAGCGACAAGGGCCTTTTGACCCAGCGTAATACGCGCATTGCGGAGGCTACCCTCTCGCACATGACGGCTGCGACCCTGCCGATTGCAACCCTTGACCCCGAAATGCAAAAGCTGGCCCAAGACAGTGCCGCCAAATGCGTGCTGCTTGATACGCTTCTGGGTGTGAGCGAAACGCGCCGCCTTGCCTTCTTCAGCGATGTCGACAACACGCTTGGCAACTTCGAACCCGGCGTCCATAGCGGTTTCGAGCCCGACCACCATCTTTCCGCCATCCTTGCCCGCCTGTCCGATACCATCGACGGGCGTTTTTCTTTTGTGACCGGCAGGCCTGATCTTTTCCTCTCCAACGCATTCTCCAACGTCAACGGCTTCCGCGCTTCGGAATTCGGCGCCGTTGTCACGCACTGGGATATCGATGAAGGCGCTTACCCGCTGAACGAACCCATTAACCCCGATTATACCGAGCTTGATGCCGCATTTGCGCGTGTTATGGCCGAGAACCCGACCGTTTTCGAGGGCTGCTTTGTTGAAGAAGCCAAAGTGACGGCGCGTACCGTTGCCCTGACCGGCAAAAAAGATGCTGCCAAGCAAGCTGCCGCCATTGCGCTTTTGAAGCCGGTGGCCGAACAGTTTGTTGCCGAATACAACGCGCAGAATCCTTCGCGCTTCCCGCTTGTCGCACACGTGAACGATGCCGTTTACAACTGTACACTTGAAGTTACGCCTGAAAACCTTGGCGACAAACTCCGTTGCATCCGTACCCTTATGGTACAGCCTGCCTTGCGTGACGTATTGCCGGTAGCCATGGGCGATTCAGGCCCTGACGGCCCGATGCTTGATTGCGCGCGCGAACGCGGCGGTATCTCGATTTCGGTTGGCAGCAAGCTGCCATCGCTCGGTTACAACGCAACGGCCAACCTTGCCGCGCCTGAAGACCTCCAGCTTGTGCTGGAAGCCTTTGTTTGGGCCAAGGCCAACAACTTCCCCGTTGACCGTAGCGACCGCCTTAACAAACTCCGTTACGGTACTTCCGGCCTTCCGGCCAACACAAACGCACGCCAGACACGTGCCGTGTTGCGCCCGATCCGCGCGATTGCCTAAGCCCCCGAGGTTTCATGACCAAAGCCAAAACCGTCCTTATCGCTGATATTGGCGGAACCAATGCGCGTTTCGGCATTGTGGATCATGACGGTATGCGCAATGTGGTTTACCTGCAGTGCAGCGATTACGTCAGCATTACCGATGCTGCAAAGGCATACCTGAAGACCGCCGATGCAAAGCCCCAATACGGGATTTTCTCGATTGCCGGCCCTGTTGAGGGCGATACCATCAACTTTACCAATATCCCGTGGAGCTTCCGCGTATCGCAGGTGAAGGAAGACCTTGGTTTTGAAATCCTTGATGTCATCAACGATTTTGCAGCCGTTGCCTATTCCATCCCCGGTATAGATTCCGCCATCGTCAAAAAAGTATCAGGTGACGAGCCGCGCGCGGGAAGGCCCATCGGTGTTATCGGCCCCGGTACCGGCCTTGGCGTTGCATCGCTTGTATGGGCGGGTGACCGCTATGTTGCCGTACCCGGCGAAGGCGGGCACGTGACTATGCCGGCCACTACGCCACGCGAGTTCGCGATTTTCGAGCAACTGCATGTGAAGTACCACCATATTTCGGCCGAGCGCGTATGCTCGGGCAAAGGGCTTGAAAACCTTTATAACGCCATCCGCGTCCTAGACGGCAAGCTGCACGAAACAGAGGACCTTGGCCCCGCGGAAATCAGCGCGCGCGCCCTTTCGCACAGCTGCGCCATTTGCGAAGAAGCGCTGGACCACATGTTTGCGTTTCTGGGCCGGATTGCGGGCAACCTTGCCCTTACACTCAATGCCAAGGGCGGCATTTACATTGCTGGCGGTATCCCCGCCAAGCTTGGCACTTACCTCGAGCAATCCCGCTTTTTGAAGGAATTCAAAACCAAGGGCCGCATGTCGGAGCTGGTTGAACACATTCCGATATACATGGCGACACATGACACGCTGGGCCTTCTGGGCCTTGAAAACCAAGCCCGCCACCTGCTTGCGCGCGAGCCGCGCTAATTTTATCTGCTAAAAACCGAATGCCGTTTGCGCGGGGTTGAGCACCGCGCGGGCCATGCCCGTAGTAACGGGGCGTTTTTCAACCATCGACATTTTATCGAGGCTATCGACTACGTCGCGGGCGGCGGCGAAGCTGCGTTCCATACGGGCCACGCAATATTCGATGACGCCTGCATCGATGCGCATCTGCCTATCCGAGAAGAGTTTGACCAGAAGCATCCGCAGAAGGTCCTCATCGGGGAGGCCCAGCGCCACTTGCGGGCAGGACTTGAGGCGCGATGCCAAATCGGGGATTTCAAAGCGGCAGAGGGCCAGCGGTTTTGTGCCTGTAATCAGTAAGCTGCCCGGGGTTTGGCGGACGCGGTTGTAGAGGTGGAACAGCGCTTCTTCCTCAGGCCTGTTGCCAAGAATGGTATCAAGGCCGTCAACCACTTGGCCCTTGGCGCCAACGGTAGCTGCCCAGATATTGGCAAGGTGGGATTTGCCGCTGCCTTCGGGGCCGTAAATGTAAAGCGCAGGGGCATTCCAGTACGGCCAGCGGTCTATCCATGCCAGCGCATCGCGGTTGCATTCGGATACCAGAAAATCCTCCCGCGCCATGGAGGCGCTGTGCGGGAAGCTCATGGGAATCTGGTGCGCGCGGGCGGACATGTGGTGCCTTCAACCAGCCGTGTAGTAATGGCTTTTCTTGTATTCGGCGATAGCAAAACGGACGAGTACGCCGATGACAGCGGCCACGGGTACTGCAATCAGGAGGCCTGTAAAGCCAAGCAGGCTACCACCCGCCATAAGTGCGAAGATGACCCACAGCGGATGCAGGCCGATGTTTTCACCGACCAGTTTTGGGGTCAGGAAATTGCCTTCAATGAACTGGCCGATAGCAAAGACGAGAAGTGCCGAGAGGACCATCACGGGATCGCCGGTGGTGAACCATGCGACACCAACGGCGGCCAAAAGGCCGAAGCCAGAGCCCACATAAGGCATGATAGACAAAATGCCTGCCAGAAGGCCGATGACAAACCCGAATTTGAGCCCGATAAGCGAGAGGCCGATACCGTAAAACAGGCCCAGCAGCATGCACACCGTAAGCTGGCCGCGGATAAAGCCTGCGAGCGTTTGATCGGCTTGGCCCATAAGTGTGTTGACGGTGGGGGCTTTGCCACGGGGCAGCAAATCATTGAAGCGGGCAACGAGCTTTGGCCAGTCCAGCATCATGTAGAAAGCCACGATGGGCATAAGGAACAGGAAGCTGAAAAACGAGAGGATGGCTGCGCCGCCAGCGACCACGCCTGTCAGGATATTGCGGCTGGCCTTGAGGATATTGCCTGCCTGATCCTGAATGTTCTGGACCACGGCCGCCGTGTCAGTGGGGTTGCTGATACCCAGTTTTGCCGCGGTTGCCGTAGCCCACTGCTGGGATGCGTTTAACCAAGCAGGGATGTCTTGCGCGAGCTGCGCAGCCTCGCGCATCAGAACGGGTACAAGCAGGCCGATACCAAGGCCCATGACCAGCAGGAACGACGTTAAAAGCGTGAGCACGGCAGCCCAGCGCGGCCAGCCGTATTGTTGCAGTTTTTTGACGAGCGGGTTGAGCAGATAGGCAATGACCATCCCCAAAACGAAGGGCGTGAGGATGCCCTGAAACAGCCAGAGAAAGCTGCCAAGAAGTGCAACCACGACAATCCAGAAAATGGAGAGCGAGCCTAGACGCATCGCTTACATGCCCCGCTTGAAGCCAAGCGTGTATTGCGCGGGGCGGTCAGCCGTTGAGATGCCTTCGGGTGCGGGTTCAAGGTCGAGCCCGCTTTGGGCCAGAATACCCATGAGCACCGCGCTATCGCCTGCAAATGCAAAATCGACATTGGCTTGCGAGGGGCTGATGGCACGAACATTGAGGGATGTAAGGCCCGGTACGCGCGCAAGCGCCTGACGCATGGCCACCCACTGCTGGAGGCCCGAGAAACGGGCGAGCGTGCGGTACTGCCCGCCTTCAGGCTGGGCGGGCTGTATTGGCGCGCGGGTTTCAGGCGTCATGGACACGGGGGTTGATGCAACAGGCAAATCCAGACCCGGCATGACTTTGAGCGATGCCACGGATTTTGCGACCGCTTCCTTGAGAGCGGCTTCATCACCAGCGGCACCTTCAAGGCCGAAGCGGCCCATGGGAATGGGAACGCCATTCTGGAACTGGTAGAGCGATATGAGTACGCCACCAGCCGATTGTTCGGCCAGTGCCAGTACCGCCTGCGTTGCGCCGTAGCGTTTCATGAGGGCTTCGACATTCCCGCGGCGGGAAAGCGGTTGAGGCGGTGCGTAATCGCGCATGTCTTCGACATCGCCGACAGGCAGCACGACAGGGAGTGTTTTATCGTTTTCCAAAGCGCCATTGCTTTCCCACGCTGCACGCCACGGGTTGTTTGGCCCCCAGAGCGTTTGGCGGCCGATGGGCCCGTACCACGGCAGTACGAGCACGACATCGGACTTTCGCGCCGATGGTGTTTCCTTGGGGGCCGAAGTTGGCACCACGCCCTTGCGGGAGGGCGAGTAGATATAGTTTTCGGCATCAGCTGCGGAGATAGCTGGCTGTGCTGACGTTGCAGCGGCGGTTGCCGATGTTTGCGTTTGCGCATCCACTGGTTGCGCGCCCTGCGCGGTTTGATCCGTGGATTGTGTTTGAGGCACATCGGCAATCTGGATCGTGCGTTTGACAGCCGCAGGCGTGAAGCGGATATCGAGTGTGCCCGCGTAACGCTTGGTCGTCATTTTCTCCTGCACGATTTCAAAATCGCGCACGAGAGATGCGAGAACCTTGTCATCGGGCATCACCAGATTGGGGCGCTGCTCAGCGCTCAGGATTTTATCGGCCATCATGCCGTAGGCTTTGCGGCGGGCCTCGGTAAATGCCTTTTTGCGGGCATCGAGGGCGGATGTACCGCTTACGTCCACCTGCACGCCTTTTACCGTGTAAACGCTGTCATCCTGCGCGTTTGCGGGGTGCGGCATAGCCATAAAAAAGCTTGCCAGAAAAATTATCGTTAACGGGGCCAAAAAAAAGCGATACAACATCGTGCGCATAACGGGTCAACAGTTTGTGGTTGTACCCCCTTTATAGACCTTTGAAAGGATTGGCTTCAACATGAAAGGCAACGCTGGCGAAGCTTATAAACAGGCGGGCGTCGATGTCGACGCCGGCAACGCCCTTGTGGAGGCCATCAAGCCTGCCGCAGCATCATCGTCACGCCCCGGCGTTATGGCCGGTCTTGGCGGGTTTGGCGCGTTTTTTGACCCCAAGGCCGCGGGCTTCAAGGACCCCATACTGGTTGCCACCACGGACGGTGTAGGCACGAAGCTGAAAATTGCGATTGATACGGGCATCCATAAAGGCATCGGGCAGGACCTGGTGGCCATGTGCGTGAACGACCTAGTGGTGCAGGGCGCCGAACCCCTGTTTTTCCTCGATTATTTTGCCACCGGCAAACTGGATGTGGCGCATGCAGCCACTGTGGTCAACGGTATTGCCGCCGCTTGCCAAGCCGTCGGCTGTGCCCTGATTGGCGGCGAAACCGCCGAAATGCCCGGCATGTATGCCAAGGGTGATTATGATTTGGGCGGGTTTGCCGTGGGCGCCGTCGAGCGCGGGCAGCAGATTACGGGTGAAACCATCAAGGCGGGCGATGTTGTGCTTGGCCTTGCATCCAGCGGGGTGCATTCCAACGGGTATTCCCTCGTGCGCAAGATTGTTGCTGATTCAGGTGTCGCGCTGGAAGCTCCCTGCCCGTGGGACAGCCAACGTACACTGGCTGATGTTTTGCTTGAGCCCACAAGGCTTTACGTACGCCCGCTTATCAATGCCATCAAGAACGGCGCCACCATTAAAGGGATGGCGCACATCACGGGTGGCGGTTTGCTTGAGAATATCCCACGCGTACTGCCCAAAGGCCTTGGTGTACGCCTTGATGCCGGCAAGTGGCGCTTGCTGCCGGTATTCCAGTGGATGGCGAAGGTTGCCAAACTGACAGCGACCGACCTTGCCCGTACCTTCAATTGCGGGATCGGTATGGTGGTTATTGTTAACGCTGCCGATGCACAAACCATCGCTAAAACCTTGACGGATATGGGGGAAACCGTTTACGCAATCGGGACGGTCGAGGCTGCCTCGGGTGACGAGCGCGTGATTATCGACCACTGCGAAACCCATTGGAAAAACTAAGCCGTGTCGAAGCTCAAAGTTGCTGTTCTTATTTCCGGACGTGGTTCAAACCTCCAAGCCCTGATTGACGCTGCCAAGGCTGCGGATTTCCCTGCCGAGATTGCCGTCGTCATTTCCAATAACCCTGAAGCGCAGGGCCTAGCCCGCGCAGCCGAGGCGGGTATCCCCGCCATGATCTGCGACCACACCTATTTCAAAGGTGACAAGGACGGGTTTGAGGACGCGCTTGCCAGTATTGTCGAACAAAGCGGCGCAGGCCTTGTATGCCTTGCCGGTTTCATGCGCATCCTGACCCCGCGTTTTCTTAATAAATTCAAGGACAAGGTCATCAACATCCATCCATCGCTTCTGCCTGCCTACAAGGGGCTTGATACCCACGAGCGCGTACTGGCGGCCGGCGAGAAGACCCACGGCTGTAGCGTCCATGTGGTGACGCCAGCCATGGACGAAGGCGCCGTTATTGCCCAAAAACAGGTGCCCGTGCTGGAAGGCGACACAGCCGATACGCTGGCGGCCCGCGTTTTGACGCAAGAGCACGTTTTATACCCTGAAACAGTTGCGGCTATTGCCCTCGGGCATGTGGTTATCCGCCAAGGACGGGTTGAAAGGGCCGGAAGCCTGAGGCATCATGAATCCGCCAAACGCGAATCGCACGAGACGACCATGCACCACGACCATCACGCCACCCCTGTAGCCGACGCCGAGGCCGTTGCCCGCGCACAGGCCATGTGGAATGTATTTACCAAGGCCACTGTCATTGCTGGAGGTGCAGTTGCCGTTTTGCTCATCCTACTTGCCGCGCTTGTCGCCTAGGCAGGTCATAGCCCGCGTTTTTGCTTCCGTTCTCCTGCTTGCGACGCTTGCGGGTACGCAGCCTGCCAACGCCATTGGCGCACAGCCAGTTACCGAAATCGTACTGACCGACAAGCAGACAAGTTACGATGTTGCGCCGTTCACGTATCACACACGCGATATTGGCGGAGAGCTTTCAGCCCGCGAGATTTTTTTAAGGCACCAGAACAAACTGCGCGGCGAACGCCTTTCGGGGCAGGCTATCAACCTTAGCTTCGACCTTGTGCCTCACTGGCTGATCTTCGATATCCGCAACGATAGCCACCGTAGCGACTGGGTGCTGGATTTTGGCCCCCTTGGCCTTGGGCGCACGGGTATGGCATCCGCCCTCATGATCCAGAACGGGCAACGCGGCACCCTGATTGTCGACGGGCAGCAACCGGGCACCTACGCCCCGCGCACCATGCCGCTGGAAATCCTGCCCGGACAGACGACGACCATCATCGTCCGCATTACGCCGAGTGACCATGCGCCGTTTGTCATTGCACCGCGCATTGTGGAAGCCGCGTTTGTGACCGCGAATGCCGACCCGCTTTCGGATTCCCTTTTGCGCAATATGGATCTGTTCTTGATTGGCGGGTGCTTTATCTTCTTCATGGGCGGCATGATGTTACGCCGCGGCGTCGGGTTCTTCCCCCATGCGCTGTTTTTTGCCGCGATGGGATATTGGTACTGGCTTTCGGGCGGCAACATATTTGCAGCGATACCCGGTAGCGCCGATTTGCAGGGCATTGCCATGGCCGCCGGCGCCTTGCTTGCCGTTGCCGCCACGCAATCGGTTGTCATTTCACAAGAAGGGGATGCGGGCGATTCCATCATCCTTTACATCTGCGCGAGCGTTGCGCTTGTTTCCATCATCCTGTTCTCGTTCATTGCGCCCGAGGGCAGCGTCATGCGTGTGGGCGTCATCGGCATTGCTGCGGCGGTTTGCTACCTGACGGCCATCTTCAAAGCCATTACCGTGAAGCGCGAACTTAAATGGGCGGGCCTTGCCATGGGCCTTGCATGGATTGCCATGGCTTTCGGGCAGGGCCTTCCCTATCTCGTCATCCTGACCAATACCGTTGACCCGTTTTTTGTATCGGCACCGTGGCTGTTCATGCCGCTTGTGTGCGTACTGATG
This sequence comes from Alphaproteobacteria bacterium, assembly GCA_018969935.1. Lineage (GTDB taxonomy): Bacteria > Pseudomonadota > Alphaproteobacteria > Micavibrionales > UBA1664 > UBA6145. The sequence continues at coordinate 18,672 of JAGWXJ010000017.1, forward strand.
ATGCTTTCCGGCGTAGCCTACATACGTGCCAGCAATACGTGGCTGGTACGTGAAGTGCTCCGCCAGGCCCAGCGCCAGCAAACGCAAAAGCAACTGAAGCAAAGCCGCGAGACCGCTGACCAAGCGCGCCTGCTGCGCGTGATCGAACGCGAGCGCGAAATCATGGAAGACCTGCGCGCCCGTGAGGCCGAGCGTACCGAGGAAATGCGCATCGCCAAGATCTCGGCTGACGAAGCAAACCGCGCCAAATCAGCCTTCCTTGCCGTCGTGAGTCATGAAATCCGTACGCCGATGACCGGTATCATGGGCATGGTGCGCCTGATGCTGGATACGCAGCTATCCCGCGAGCAGCGTGATTTTGCACAGACCATTCAGGACTCCGGCGATGCCATGCTGGCGTTACTGAACGATATTCTCGATTTCTCGAAAATCGAGGGCGGCGGTATGGACCTTGAATCCATCGACTTCGACCTCCACCGCGTGGTGGCTAGCGTTGCCATGCTGATGAACGGCCATGCCGCGCACAAAGGCATATACCTGCAAACGGATATCGACCTTGATGCGCCGCGCTTCCTGAAAGGCGACCCGACACGCCTTCGCCAAGTGCTGCTTAACCTTGTCGGGAATGCAATCAAGTTCACGTTGCGCGGGGGTGTTACCATCCGCCTCAAGGCGGGTGACCCCACGCTTGCCACGGGCAAACACATCAATGACCTGCCTGTTTACTGTTCGGTTGAAGATACGGGTATCGGCATCTCGGACGAGGCGCAGAAAAACCTGTTCAACCCCTTCAGCCAAGCAGATTCCAGTATTGCCCGCAAATTCGGCGGTACGGGCCTTGGCCTTGCCATTTGCAAGCGCCTTATCGAGGCCATGGGCGGTGACATCAAGATCTCCAGCCTTGAGGGGCAAGGCACGACCTTCTATTTCACGTTGCTGCTGCCCGCAGGTGACCAGCAGGCCGCACAAGACGACAGCCGTGCCGGAGAAGGCGCAGGCGGTACGCATATCGCGCAGCAAATGGAATTGCTGGTTGTTGATGACAACGCCATCAACCGCAAGGTGATGGAAGGGCTTTTGGGCCGCGACGGGCACCGCATTACATCGGTATCCGGCGGACAGGATGCGCTTAAGGTGTTGCATGAACGCGCATTCGACCTTGTGTTCATGGATATCGAGATGCCGGAGATGAACGGCGTTGAAACCACGCAGCACATCCGCAATTCCAGCGATGCGCGCGTGGCCGCCACGCCTATCGTTGCCCTTACGGGTAATGTGGGTGACGAAGACCGCGCACGGTATCTGGCCGCCGGCATGCGCGACACCATTGCAAAACCCATCGACCCCGAGCGCCTGCGAGCCGTGCTGCTGGATTTTGGCAAGCCCAAAGCCGTTGCGCCTGCCGCCCCCGCCCTAGCCCCCAAGACCGTATCGTGGGAACTATCGGACGCTGAACTTGATGAAGACAGCTTCTCTGGCTCGGTCGAGTATGTTGCGCCTTCGCATGCCAGCCGTGACCCCGATGAGGACCCGAGCGATGCCCTGCCTGTGCCCGAACACGAGCAACCTGCGCAAGCGGCTGCGCCCGCAATGGCCGTACCGGAACATCTGGATGGCAGCGCGCTATTGGACAAAGCCATTTTCGGATCTCTCAAGAACTCGCTTGGCGATGCACAGCTTAACGAGATGCTGGCAGGCGTGTTTGCACATAACCGTTCGGTACTGCCGACACTGCAGACCGCTTTCAATGACGATGACACGGAAACGCTGCGCGGGTGTGCACACGAACTCAAGGGCATGAACAGCAACTTCGGCCTCAAGGCCATTGCCGATGTTGCTGCCGCCATTGAAAAGGGCTGCCGTTCAGGCGAGCTGACATACGACCAGATGGATGACCTTGTCATCACCCAGTTGCCCGAGGCGATTGCCAAGACCGAGCAGCTATTCCTGCAATAAAAACCGCACATAAAAAAACCGCCTGTGGGGGCGGGCGGACGGAAGGAATTTTGTGGGGCTTTAAGCTACTACTGTTTCGCGGCTGCCGCTTCGAATGCTTTGGCGGAAGGCACAGAGATGACGATGCCATGCGGCCAGAATAGCGGGCGTGCCCTTTTTGTATGTGACCATCACACACATTTTGACTGCGCTGTTGCGTTCGATGCCATCGTTGTTTGCGATTTGTGTTTCAACGAGCTGGACATCCATTTCAAGGTCATGGGCCTTGATGGCACGTACCGTGCCGCCACGCTGGAAAGAAACAGTCAGGCCGCAAAGCATGGAATGGTAGCAACCCTCGGCCATACCTGCGCTGGAATACACGCGGTTGCCTTCACGGCGCACGAGGTCAGCCATCTCGAGGACGGTATGTGCTTCAGACCATTCAGGTTGCATGTTTATCATGTGTGACATCATTCCAGTTTCGCCCTGATTTAAGGCAAAAATCGGGCAGAATGCCAGTTTTATCAAGCGGTTAAGCTTTTCCCAATTAGGCGGCTTCGGCGAGCAGCAATTCCGCCATTTTTGCCGGGTCCACAATTTTACCTGCTTGCGCGAGGTTCATGTGGTCATGCATCGCTTCCACCAATTCGCCGATTCGGCTCTTGAAGAAGTGGTTGGCGCCACCAACCATGCGGTGGTCGATCTTGATACCTTTTTGCGTGCGCAGTTTATCAACCAGTTTCTGGATCTGGACAGGCGGCACCATATTGTCGTTGTCGCCGTTGATAATCAGGCCGGAAGTGGGGCACGGGGCCAAGAAGCTGAAGTCGTAGACGTTGGCTGGCGGAACTGCCGAAATAAAGCCGCGGATTTCAGGACGGCGCATCAGAAGCTGCATGCCGATCCATGCACCAAAAGCAAAACCGCCTACCCACACATACGGGGCGTTGGGGTTGAGTGCCTGCATCCAGTCAAGTGCGGCTGCCGCATCGGAAAGTTCGCCTTCCCCTTTGTCATGAGCACCCTGGCTTTTACC
>JAGWXJ010000154.1 GCA_018969935.1 Alphaproteobacteria bacterium
TGTGCGCGGGGCCGATGCAAACGTGTTTTTGCAGGGACTCCTCACGCAGGATATGAACGTTCTGGACACACAAAACGTCACTTACGGCGCGATGCTCACACCGCAGGGTAAGATCGATTTTGATTTCCTGATTTGGAAACAGGATGATGGGTACATTCTTGAATGCGAGGCCACGCGGGCTGATGTATTGGCTGAACGCCTTAGTACCTTCAAGCTGCGCCGTAATGTGGCACTGAATGTGCAGCCGATTCAGGTTGTTACCCTGTGGGGGAATGAGGATGCACTTAAAGCGTTCTCTTATGAGCGCGACCCGCGCCATCAGCAAATCGGATGTCGCAAGATATTTCAGCAACCCATTGATAAAAATGAATTAAGCGCAGCTATAGAAGTAGAATCGGATTTCTATTATAGGTTGTTATTGCAATATGGCATCCCTAACGGGAGCCGCGATATTGCCATCGGTGAGGACACGGCGGCGGACATCAACCTCGAAAAACTGAACGGGGTTTCCTATACCAAGGGGTGTTACATGGGGCAGGAACTGACGAGCCGTATGCACCACCGCGGGTTATCGAAAAAGGGCCTTTACCCTGTTGCCATTACGGGTACCCCCCTATCCCCGTTTACGGATATCGTAAGCCCCGAGGGCAACCTGATTGGCGAAATGCGGTCCAGCAACGGCGATATGGGCCTGGCCATGCTACGGCATGACAGCCTGCGCGCAGCTGCCCGCATGGGGCTTGTGGTGCCTGAATTGCAGGATGACGAGGACGCCGCCTAAACCGGCTGAGCTTTTTTAGCTTTTATAGCGTCCTGTAAGGCCCCGTATTCACGCCGTTCATGGCGGGCATCCCCCATAGCGTGGTGGGCGGTGTGCTTGGGGTCACGCTCCGTCTTTACCTTCTGGTCGCCCAGATCGCGGCGGAGCATGTCGGTATCGTTGAAATAGGTACGCTCCACGCCCAGCGTGTTCATGAAGGCGTAGTATTTGGACAGGCCGCCGAAGATAAGGCCCAGAATGGTGTTGTCGTTGGAGCCGTTTTTGCTCCAGATCTGGACTTTGGTCACACGGCCTTCGGCGCCCTCTACGGCTGCCCTGAAGTATTTTTTAAGCCCCTCGCGAATGCTGGAAACGGGCAAGCGCTGTTCCCGCGGGCCCAGATGAGGGATGACGTTTTCCTGCAGCCATGCATGGGCGCGGGTTTCATCGTAGGCGTTGCATTCGGCGTAAAATTCGCGCCCGCCGTCCTCGCTGACCAAGCCTATGCTTATCAGGTCGAGGCGCATGTCGTCGTTTTCGTCATCGAACTCCGTATCCAGAAAGAAACGGAGCATGACACCATCGGGCTTATCTTTTGTCATTTTAGTCCTGCAAACCATTGGTCAAGAGCACGCCAACAGGGGCCACCCCGTTCAAAGAAATCATTTTGGTACACAGGGTCAAACCATTTCTGCTGATAGGCCAGAGCCTCTTCCTGCGTATAGAGTTTGGTGATTGGGAAGCAAGTGCTTTCAGTGCCCTCCCACGCGCCGATGTTGAATCCATATTTTGCCAATGACGGCTGAAAGCTTGGATCGACGATACGCCAGACGCCATCCACCATAACTTCAGGATAAAAATGCGTGACCAGAATATCAGCGGGCAGCAAATCGACAATCGGCGCGGGAATGATAGCTTTATCCCAGTACGTCTCGCCCACTCGGCCCCGAACAGCATAGCCCATAACCGCAAGCCTTTGAATGAGCTCGACACCCTTGAAGTAGCAATTGTTTGAAGGCACGCCCGCTGCCGGTGAAAGACTATAAGGGCGCGCCTGTATCTCCTCGAACGCCTTTTTTGCGAGGCTGTGATCCATTACGCTTTTTTCCGTTCCTTCATCTGCACGGTTTTGCCGGTGCCGGATTTGATGGCAGCCTGGGCTGCCGCAAGCCTCGCGATAGGCACGCGGAAGGGCGAGCAGGACACGTAATCGAGGCCCGTTTTTTCGCAGAACGCTATCGAGTCAGGGTCGCCGCCGTGTTCGCCGCAGATACCGACCTTGAGGCCATCACGGGTTTTGCGGCCTTTTTGCACGCCGATTTCGATGAGCTGGCCGACGCCTTGCGTATCAAGCGTTGCGAACGGGTCACGCGGGTAGATGCCTGCATCCTGATAGGCTGGCAGGAAATTGCCTGCATCGTCTCGGGAAAGGCCGAGCGTTGTTTGCGTAAGGTCGTTCGTGCCGAAGCTGAAGAACGCGGCATCGTTGGCGATTTCATCGGCCATCAGGGCTGCGCGCGGCAGTTCGATCATGGTGCCGACCATATAATCCTTGATGCCGACTTCGGCGGCTACGCGGTCTGTCATGGTTTTGAGAATGCTCAGTTCCTTGCGCGTCGCAATCAGCGGGATCATGACTTCGGGCGTGACGGTCTTGCCTTCTTCTTTCGCCACTTCCATAGCGGCTTCAAAGATAGCCCTTACCTGCATCTCGTAAATTTCGGGGTAGGTAATGCCAAGGCGGCAGCCACGGTGGCCGAGCATCGGGTTGGCTTCATGCAACTGGCCGAGGCGCTGGCGCACGCGTTTTTCAGGCAGGTTGGCCGCCTTGCAGAACACATCGATGTCAGCATCCGTATGCGGCAGGAATTCGTGCAGCGGCGGATCCAGCAGACGAATGGTAACAGGCAGGCCCAGCATGATCTTGAACAGCGATTTGAAATCGCCCTTCTGCATCGGGGCCAAGTGCGCAAGGGCCTTTTTACGGCCTTCGGCGTCTTCCGCGAAAATCATCTCGCGGACGCGCTGGATGCGGGTCGGGTCGAAGAACATGTGTTCGGTACGGCAAAGGCCGATGCCTTCGGCGCCGAAGTGGCGAGCGGTTTTGGCGTCATCAGGCGTTTCGGCATTGGCGCGCACACCCATGCGGCGCGCGGCATCCGCCCAGCCCATGAGCATGGCAAAATCGCCCGAGAGTTCGGCCTGAATGGTGGGCACTGCGCCGAGAATAATCTCGCCGGCAGCGCCGTTGATGGTGACCATGTCACCTTCCTTCACTTCCACATCGCCAGCGCGCATGGTTTTGGCCTTGGTGTCGATGGCAAGCGAGCCTGCACCCGCAACACATGGGCGGCCCATGCCGCGCGCTACGACAGCGGCGTGGCTGGTCATGCCCCCACGGGATGTGATGATGCCCTGCGCTGCGTGCATGCCGTGGATGTCTTCAGGGGATGTTTCTACGCGGATGAGGATAACGGCCTCGCCGCGCTTGGCCCATGCCTCGGCTTCATCGGCGGTAAACACGGCCTTGCCTTGGGCAGCGCCGGGGCTTGCGGGTAGGCCCTTCGCGATAATCTGTTTTTTGGCTTTGGGGTCGAGTGTGGGGTGCAGCAACTGGTCAAGCGCCGAGGGGTCCACGCGCAGCACGGCTTCTTCCTGCGTTATCAGGCCTTCCTTGACCATATCGCAAGCGACCTTAAGGGCCGCTGCCGCCGTGCGTTTGCCGTTGCGGGTTTGCAGCATGTAGAGTTTGGATTTCTGGACCGTAAACTCGATATCCTGCATGTCGCGGTAATGTTTTTCGAGGATGTGGCGTACGTCGTTCAGC
>JAGWXJ010000018.1 GCA_018969935.1 Alphaproteobacteria bacterium
CGAACCGGTCGAGGAAGAAAAATCAAAATCCATTCCTGCAAGGATACTTGTCGAGCCTGCCGAGGCAGGCCAAAGCGCCCCCGCCGCGGGTGACCGCATTCTGGCCCAGCTAAAATACCGCAAACACGGTGTTGTGACGGCACGGATCATGCGCCGCTTGGGCTCCGTGAAGGACCGTCTGGTGCTTGGCCGCGTTAAAAAATCGGGTGCGGCATGGTGGCTGCAACCTGTGAGCCGCAGGGAACGTGATGACTTCATGCTCATTGTCCCCGCCGAAAAACTGCCCGAACTTGAAAACGGCGCGCTGGTCGAAGCTTTCGTAGATGAAAGCAGGTTGCTCAAACGCCCGCAGGCCAAGCTACACGCTATCATCGGCCACGATGATGACCCGAAGGCAATATCGCTGATTGCATTGCACGAACACGGCCTCCGCCCTAACTTCCCCGAAGCCGTGATAAACCAGACGCAAGACATGGTTGTGCCGCCGTTGGGCAATCGTACCGATTTGCGCGATATCCCGCTTGTCACCATCGACGGTGAAGACGCGCGCGATTTCGATGACGCTGTCTTCGCCGAAAAACAGGCCGATGGCTACCACCTCATAGTGGCCATCGCCGATGTGGCCCACTACGTCACGCATGACACCCCGCTGGACCGCGAAGCGTACAAGCGCGGCAACTCCACATACTTCCCCGACCGCGTGGTGCCCATGCTGCCGGAAAAACTCTCGAATGATTTGTGCTCGCTCAGGCCCAAGGAAGACCGCGCGTGTCTGGCTGTTCACATGCACATCGATGAACGCGGACAGATCAAGAGTTACAAATTCGTGCGTGGGCTCATGCGTTCGGTTGCAAGGCTGACTTACGAGCAGGTGCAGAATGCACTGGACGGTAAAACCGATTCAACAACCGAAACGCTACTCGAAAACGTTATCCGCCCTCTATACGAAGCCTTCAAGGTGCTGGACCGTGCACGCGTCGCCCGCGGTGCATTGGAAATCAATGTCGCCGAACGTAAAATCACCGTCGATGCCAAAGGCAACATGACAGGCGTATCCAAACGCCCGCGCTATGACAGCCACAAGCTGATCGAGGAGTTCATGATTTTGGCCAACGTGGCGACGGCCATGGCGCTGGAAGCCAAGGGCGCGCCATGCGTATACCGTATCCACGATACCCCCTCCTCCGAGAAAATGGATTCCGCGCGCAACTTCCTTGAAGGCTTCGGCCTTAACTTGGCGCGCGGCAGCGTGGTCAAACCCATCCTGTTCAATACCATACTCAAAAAGGTGGAAGGGCAGGATTACGCCGCGCTGGTCAACCAGATTATCCTGCGCTCGCAATCGCAGGCCGTATACTCGCCTGATAACATCGGCCACTTTGGTTTGGCGTTGCAAAAATATGCGCACTTCACATCCCCTATCAGGCGGTATGCCGATTTGGTCGTCCACCGTTCGCTCATCAAGGCGTATGGTCTGGGTGATGGCGGGCTCGAACAGGCCGAGGTAAACAGGCTGGAGGAAACCGCCGACCACATCTCGCAAACCGAACGCACGTCCATGGAAGCCGAACGCGCTAGCGTAGACAGGTTCACGGCCGCATGGCTCTCCAGCCGCATGGGCGAGGTTTTCAAAGGGCGTATTTCTGGCGTCACGCGCTTTGGCCTATTTGTGTCGCTCGATGATACGGGTGCCGATGGCCTTGTACCCATACGCTCGTTACCGCAGGACTATTATATCCACTCGGAAGAACATCACGCGCTCATAGGTCGCCGCACGGGCCGGCTGTTCCGCCTCTGTGCGCCGGTGGTCGTAAGGGTGGTGGAAGCCGACAGGCTGACAGGCTCGAGCGTGTTTGAATTGGTGAACGGTGAAGACGGCGCGGACGTGCCGGGCTTCATGGGCGGTAGTACGCACATTCCGCATTTTCCAAAAGGCCGTGCCGACCGACGCGATAAAAAGCGCCGTGATGACAGACGTGGCGGTGGTCATAAGGGCGGCGGCCATAGGGGCGGTAATGACAGGGGCGGCGGTGGTGGCGGTGGCGGCAAAGGCAAACGCCATAATAGGGACAAAAACAGGTATTAAACTTGGTCAAATGAAGTGCTAAAAAGAACCGTCAAAACCTAACGGAGTGATCCATGCGCTATTTCCTTCTTCTGTCTGTTTCCGCACTTACGCTGTTTGCCGCTGCAATGCCGGCATCCGCCGAAACCGCAACCAAAACCAAAGAAACGGTAACTGCCGTTAAGGAAAAAACTGCCGAAGTTGTTGAAGCGGCCAAGGATAAAACCGTAAAAGCCGTTGAAACGGTAAAAGAAGAAACACCAAAAGCTATCGAAGCAGCCAAAGATAAGACCGCAGAAGTCGTAGAAGCCACCAAGGAAAAAACGGCTGAAGTGGTTGAGGCAACGAAGGAAAAAACTGCTGAAGTTGTTGAAGCTGTAAAAGAAGAAACGCCGAAGGCCGTAGAAGCCGCAAAAGAAAAGGCAGCCGATGCCGTTGAGGCCGTAAAGGAAGAAGTTACGGAAGCCACGACAGATGCGCCACCCGCAGCGCCGGTTCAAAAAACCCTCAAGGAAGTCATCTCGGATGAAGATGATCTGGAAGATTTCGTCGACCTGATGAAAAAAGCAGGCTTCGAAAAAACCGTGCTGGATAACCCTGCGCCGTTCACCCTTTTCGTGCCCACCAATGAAGCGCTTGATAAAGCCGAGAAAAAACTCGATGAAGCCCAAAAGTCAAGTAACAAGGACGCGCTGGCTGATATTATCAATTACCATATCGTAAACGGTCTGGTGACCCGCTCCGCTCTCGACAACAATACTTCCGAGGTTCTGTCCACCACCCTCAAGCGCCTGCGCGTTGTTGGCAAGGACGGCAAGCTCACGGTCAACGGCATGAAAGTCGAAGACAAGGAACTCACGGCAGGCAACGCCGTCATCTACAAACTGGATGGCGTTCTCGGCCTTGAAGATCCGGCAGCCCCCGCACCGGTTGTGGAAGCCCCTAAAGCCGCAAACCCGGCAGCAGATGCTGCGGCTGCGGCCCCTGCAACAGCCTCTGAAGCCCCTGCGCAGGCAACAGAAACCCCGAAAACCGAAGAAAAAAAGAGCAAATTTAAGTTCTGGTAAGGGTTTTTCTTGACTGGAAGGCCTAGGTGCGCGATAAGCGGGGCCGAACAAATTTTTGAAAAGGGCGAGCCATGGCAAAAAAAGGCGCAACCGTTAAGGTTAAACTGGTGTCGACCGCTGGTACGGGCTACTACTACGTGACCAAGGTCAACAAAAAGACCAAGACTGAAAAGCTGGTCAAAAAGAAATACGATCCGCGCGCGAAAAACGCGACAACGGGCAAACTCGGTGCCCACGTGGACTTCAAAGAAGATAAAGTGAAGTAAGCCTTAAATGCTTTCTCATGCAAAAAAGCGCCTCTCAACAAGGCGCTTTTTTATTTATCCGCGCGCGGCGCGTACAAGCCTGTCGTTGATGGCTATGCCAAGCCCCGTATCGGGTATGGGTGCAACCGCAATACCCTTGCATCCGGCCCCATCCAAGGCATGCATGTAGCCGAACAGGTTGGCCGCAGCTTCGGCAAGATCACCTTGTTCGCTCAGGTTGCGTTTGTGCATGTCAGGCAAATTGCGCCCCATCAGGCTTGGCCCGAAAGCCAGATAGGCCTCGCCGTCTTCAAGTGTTGTCGCATTCAGGCGCACAGGTGTGCGGGGTGCATAGTGGCGCAACAACTGCCCCGGTGATTTCGGCGCTTCATGCTGGCCGTCATCAATTGCGGGTGTTATGCCCAGTACGCGCGCTACATCTTCCGGTGTTACGGCCCCCGGCCGCAAAATCACGGGCGCCTCACCCGTCAAATCAAGCACGGTAGATTCAAGCCCCACGCTGGCAGCGCCTGCGGCGAGTATCATGTCCACGGCATCGCCAAGGCTTTCGGCAACGTGCTGTGGCGTGGTGGGGGAAAGCCGGCCAGATGTATTGGCCGATGGCGCAGCCACAGGCACCCCTGCGGCTTCGATAACTGCACGGGCAACAGGGTGTGCAGGGCAGCGTATGGCAAGCGTGGGCAGGCCCGCGCTCGCAAGGTCCGATACGGGGCAATCGGCCGTGCGTGGTAAAATCATGGTCAATGGGCCGGGCCAAAAGGCAGCCATCATTTCCTTGGCAGCATCATTGAACACGCCAAAAGCCATGGCATCCTCGGGTTTCGCTACGTGGATGATAAGCGGGTTGAAGCTTGGCCTGCCCTTGGCCTCGAAAATGCGTGCAACCGCACGCCCGTCTAGGGCGTTGGCAGCAAGCCCGTAAACGGTTTCAGTCGGCAAACCAAGCAGGCCACCGTTTTTGATTACGGCGGCAGCTTCGGCAATCGTTTCAGGTGTAGCGCTGGCTATTCGGACCATGCGGTGCTTTTAGCACCGTACGGCCATTTAGGCAAAAACCTGCGCATGGTCGTGTGTGTGCCCTAGCATATTGGCAAAGCTGCTGAATTTCAGCTCGGCCTCCTTGCGTGTAATGGGGCAAGGCAAAGCACGGGAGGCAGACCAACCGCGTGCATCCTCTATTTCAAGGTCGGCGCCAAGGTTTTTCAGTTTTTCCACGATGTCGCTGCGGCGCATGTACCAGGCAATGTGTGCAGGCGTCCAGTTCAGGTAATTGGCCCATTGGGCATCAAGGTCGGCGTGGTAATGCGCCAGAATATCAAGCGCGGTGCCGCCGGCATCAAACGTGACGGCATCATGCACAAGGTAACGCCCGTCGGATGCGGGGATATTGGGGTTCAAACCCTGTGCCAGCATGGTGTTCAGCGCCACGTAGTCATGGGCGCGTATGGCGTTACGCGCTTCTTCAATACGCGTAATGGCAATGGGGGAATAGTATGTCTTGCGGTGTCGCATCGTCAGCTCCTTTGTATACTTACAGCTAACGCCCCCAAGGTGGTTCCGCTTAGGCATTCATAAGGAATGTGCAAGGTAAAAAGGTGTCAGAAACTGGGCGCTAGGCCGCTACAAGGCGGGGTGCGCAAAATGTCACGCCGTAACTACTTCCTACGTACGTAGACTTGATTGTTTCAATCGCGGCGTTCGCTTCCTCGCTGTTCTGCGCAAAGCCGAGATGGATCTCGAGTGGCCTGCTGGAATGGTTACCGTTCATCAGGTCATAAAATGCCGATGTAAGTTGGCGGATGGCCGATATCCGATTGACGCCGTTGGCAACACTAAGCTCGGTCAGGTGGGCATCAATACGGTGCGTCACCTCGGGGTTGTTTTGGCGTACCAGAAAATCGTCAACGCGCAAAACGGCAGCCATACGGCCATGCTGGCGCAAAACCAGATAACTTGGTTGGGAACTGGGGTACTCGATCGACGGTGTTTTTTGGGCCGATGCCTTGAAGTGCTCGATTAAATGGGCCTGCGCGGGGCCGTAAAAAAGAATTGTCATAGAATGTCCCTGTGTCTTTATAGTTATTGCACCGCAGTAATCCTGATAGGCCCTTTTGTCAAATGCGCAGGTTTTTTTGCCTTTTCCAGCCATTTTGCCTATATCTAGCGCCATGAATTCGCTCGGTTTTGACAAAGCCCCCAAGGATACCCGCGTGGTTGTTGCCATGTCGGGCGGCGTTGACTCATCCGTTGTGGCAAGTCTGCTGCACGAGGAAGGGTACGATGTTGTAGGCGTAACCTTGCAGCTTTACGACCACGGTCTGGCCCTCGAGAAAAAGGGCGCATGCTGTGCAGGGCAGGATATTTACGATGCCCAGATGGTGGCGCAGGCGCGTGGCTTTCCGCATTACGTTTTGAATTACGAAAGCAAATTCAGCGACGCAGTTATGGAGGATTTCGCCGATAGCTATCTGCGCGGTGAAACGCCAATCCCTTGTGTGCGTTGTAACCAGACCGTCAAATTCCGTGACTTGCTGGCCGTAGCAAAAGACCTGAATGCCGATTGTATGGCTACGGGCCATTACATTCGCCGCGTGCTAAACAACGGCAAGGCCGAGCTGCATCGCGCTGTCGATGCCGGCAAGGACCAGAGCTATTTCCTGTTTGCCACAACGCAGGAGCAGCTTGATTTTCTGCGCTTTCCGTTAGGTGGCTGGGGCAAGGATGTCACGCGTGACCACGCACGCCGCTTCGGCCTGATAACGGCAGAAAAACCTGATTCTCAGGATATCTGCTTCGTTCCCAACGGTGACTACGCAAAGGTTGTCAAACGCATCAGGCCAGAAGCGCAAAAGCCGGGCGATATCGTCCACATCGATGGCCGTGTGCTTGGCCGCCATGAAGGTGTGGTTGGTTTTACCGTAGGCCAGCGCAAAGGCATCGGTATCGGCGGCGGCCACACCGAAGGCAATAGCCCGCTCTATGTTGTGAAAGTGGATGCCGAAAAATCACAGGTAGTGGTAGGCCCGCGCGAGGCATTGGCTTGCGCTACGGTTTCGCTACACCAATCCAACTGGCTCATGGAAGCCGCGGGCAACGATATGCCGGTCACGGTAAAACTGCGCTCTGTATCGGCGCCGCTGCCCGCACGCCTCAGTGTAGGTAATGAAGGTGTGGCAACCCTGACCCTCGAAACCCCCCAATACGGCATTTCACCGGGGCAGGCGGCTGTTTGCTATGCGGGTGACCGTGTATTGGGTGGCGGCTGGATAAAGGCAGCGGCCTAAAGTTGACAATTCAACAATTCACTCTTATGAAATAACCGACATTAGGAGATGGATATGAAAATTAAACGCGTTTTAGACCGCGCTCGCGCCATGCAACATGAGCGCATGTTTGTCGAGGCGACTGACCTGCTGATCCACCATGATAGCCGTACCGACCTTGGCGCCGATGATCTGATGGCGCTGGGCGATGCCTTCAATGACTTCGCAACAGACTACCGCGCTTCCAGAGGCCGTAGGGTAAGCGCAGAATTCTTCAAAGCTGGCCGCTACCCTTTCCTGCTTAATAAAGCGATGATTTGCTACAAAAGGGCGTCCGCGCTGGCGCTGAACGATGAAACCGCAGCCCTCAAGGTTGTCAAAATCGCCATGCAACTCAACATGCCCGCTTCCGGCTTTGACTATGCGCGCAAAGCGGTCCGTATCAACCCCCTGAGCGTTGATGGCTGGACATACCTCGCCATCCTGCACGACCTGAACAGCGAAACGCTTCGTGCCGAGTTGTGCCGTGCGAACGCTGGCGTTGCAGCAACTGGCAAAGCAGATGGGTTACAGGCTTACAGTGCACCCAGCGCACCTGCCCCGCAGCCTGCTGCCTAATTTATTGACATAAGAAAAGACGATTGGTTATGGTCCCCCAGTTAACTAAATGCGGGGATAGAACCATGGCCTTTAACGACACGAGTATCAAAACCGAAGAACTGTTGCTTGAAGTCATGCAGCACACGGCTGAAGGCCGCCATGACAAAGCGCGTGAAATGATGATTGAACGTGCAGGCCAAACCCGCACCGATCTGGATTCCCAGCTGCAGCTTGCGGCTGTCTTCCAATCACATGCTGATATTTTCGCAAGCAAAGCCCGCAAGATGAACCGCCGCACGCACGGCATTCTGCTTACGCTGCGCAATCAGGCCCTTGAATGTTTTACAACGGCTGCCGCCCTCGATGCATCGCTCGACGGCCCCGTATCCCGCGCGGCTGAATTGGCTCTGGAAATGGGCCTCAGCGCCAAAGCCTTTGAATACGCGCGTACGGCAATTGCACGCAATGTTGGCAACAAAACCGCATGGCGGGTTATGGCCAGCCTCTATGAAAGCACCGACGAGCATGCAAAGGCCGCTATTTGCAAAAACAACGTAGCCTCTATCGAGGTTGGTAACCTTGCGGCTGTAAGGGTCCTTGCGGCCCAGCCATCAAAAGGCATCAGCCTCGATTTCAATGCATAATTTGACATAAGCATTAATGCTGCCTTATCAAACCTTTTAAAGTTGGTAACCAGAGGCACCACCCATGTCAGATATTTTGAACCAAAACATCAGCCATATGCAGGATCTGCGCGACAGGGGCAGATCTGCCGAGGCCGACGCCCTGATCGTCGCCTTCGCAAGGGCGGCCAATCGCACGCAGGACGAGCTGGTAAAGCTGGCGCAAACATTCCAGGCCATTTCAAGGGATTACGCAGCCAAACGTGAAGGCAAAACCGCACACTTCATGCGTGGTCAGGCCTTTGACATGTACGAACGTGCAGCCCTTATGGACACAAACAATGCCGATTTGGCGCTGGACACCGCAAAAGCCGCACTGGAATACGCTTTTAGGGCCGCGGCATTCAGGCACACACGCCGTGCCTTGGATAACGATATCGGGAATGCCGAAGCTTGGAGCTTCCTTGGTAAACTTCTCGACGGATCAGGCGAGGCGGTTCTAGCAAACGCTTGCCGCGATAACGCGCAGGCCGCTTCCGAGGGCCGTATTAACGATATCGACAGAACTGCAAAACTGCCCCAACCAAAAGTTTCAAGGCCGTAAGGGGCTATGTTTCCGCAAGTCCGGTCTTGACAAAAGGTACAAAAATAAGCCACATGCAGGGCTTGTTTTGTGTGGCTGAGTAGCTCAGCGGTAGAGCAGGGGAATCATAATCCCTTGGTCGGGGGTTCAAATCCCTCCTCAGCCACCACTTTATAAGGCATACCATGCCAAAAGCGCTGAAATCCCTCGTTATTATCGGTGCCGGCGGCCATGCCAAAAGCGTGGCCGATGCTGCAATGTCTGCTGGCTATAAGATCGCCTGCTTCGTAGCCCCTGACGCCAAATCGAAAAAAATGCTGGGTATTCCCGTACAAGCCTCGATGCCCAAGGGCGCTGGTTACGTATACGCACTGGCATTGGGCGACAATGCGAAGCGCGAAGCTGTCGCTATCAAATACGCCAAACTGGTATTCCCGACCATCGTGCATAAAACAGCTTACGTATCCCCCTCGGCCAAACTGGGCGCGGGTACTGTTGTACTGGCACAAGCCAATGTTGGCGCCGATAGCAAAGTGGGGCGTTTTTGTATTATCAACTCTGCGGCATCGCTCGACCATGATGGCGTACTGGGCGATTTTGCGGCATTGGCACCCGCTGCCACAACTGGCGGTAACGTAACAATCGGCGCACGCGTAGCTATTGGCATCGGCGCGGCTATAAAACACGGCATCAGCATCGGCGATGACTGCGTGCTCGGTGCAAAAAGCTATCTCGATAGGGATTTGCCCAAAGGGGTTGTCGCTTATGGGGCGCCTGCCAAAGCAGTCCGCAAACGTAAAAAAGGCGATGCTTATTTATAGGCCCGCTTCTGTCTTGCAAATGATGTCGTAAACAGCCTTGTAAATGTAATCATGCGTCACGTGGTCTACGTGGTGGCCATCGGGCAACACGCGCTCGGGCGCTGATTTGCTGTAGGTATGTACGTCTACAACCGTAACGATATCCTTGTTCTCAAGCGCCACAGTAGCAAGCACGTCATTGTATTGGCTTATTAGCTCGGCAACACCGTAACTACGTTCCGTCAGGTGCGGGCCAGCCGCCGCAATGTTCAGAAGTATGACCTTCCTTACCTTTTTACTTTCGCGGATGGTTTCGAGGATTTTCAATAGGTTCGTGCGGTAATTCTTGGCCGTAACGTTCTGGATACGGCGGCGCTTTGTATGGTACATGCGCGCCCGTGATTTGACGCCGATCCACGCGCGGGAAAGTTTGCCGATATAGGGCAGGCTTGCCACCAGCTGCAGTACGATTTTCTCTGTCTTTGAGAAAATACGCGGCGAGCAATCGCAGATGCCAAGATGGATAACATAGTAATCGCATTCGAGGTTACGGATGGAATGGTAAAGCTGTTCCGCTTCAACAAAGTAATCCGTATCGGCATTTGATTTGCCACGATTGAACACCACGATATTTTGGTGCATGGCAAGCTTGGTAGGGTAAATGTTCTCGACAGGCAGGCCCTCGGTGGGGCGCGTCAGCGCAAGGCTGTCGCCTATAACGGCAACCTTGATGATATCCTTGGCGGGTTCGAGAACGGTACGCATCCTATCCTCCGTAAATCCTCGCAATAAGGTGCATGGTTTTCATGGCCTCGCGCATGTCTGGTATGTCGCTTTCCTCGCCGCGTACACGTGCAAGCGCACGTTCGGCTTGCAGGCGCAAACCGGGTTTGTATTGCGTATCCCATTCATGCATGGGCGTTTCATTCAGTTTATGCTCGCCGCGGTTCTGGAAGGTCGCCTTCTCAAGCGGGCGCATCTCCCAGCGCATGGCAGGCGTGGCAACGGCAATGGACCAAGGCCCCGGCCCGTCCCATATGGCCTGATATAGCGCGCTATCCCCGCTATCAAACCGGATAAGCGCACGTAAAACCTTGGATGTTTCGGGGTTCCATGCGTCAAGTACCTGTACATCCGTAATGTTGCCACGGCCCATCAGAGTCACGTAATCAAGCAGATGGATGGAATTGGAATACATCCAGTTCGCAACGACTTCAGGCGCATGGTTGTGCTGCCGCGCAATGGCAAACCCTTGCTGGTCGAATACCGTCATGGTGCGCGGGCCTTCAAGCTTGGCAAGCGATGCCATAACCGTCTGCGTGCTGGAAAGATAACGGCGGTTAAGCCCTACCATGACAGGCTTGCTGTGTTTGGCAGCGGCATCGGCGATCTGTTGGGCAATGGCAACGGTATAACCGGGTGGCTTTTCAAGGAATAGCGCCCAAGGGTGCTTCATCGCGGCCATCGCGATATCCAGCATCGCGGTTTCATAAACGGAAATTACGACAAGGTCGGCTTTGGTGTTGGCGTACAGGTCATCAACTGATTGCGCGACTGTTTCAATGCCGTATTCCTGCGCAAGTTGTTGCGCCTTTTCGGTCGTACGGTTGTAAATACCCGCAAGCGTAACGCCTGCAATATCCTTGTAGGCCTTGATATGCTCGCGTCCCATATAACCGCCGCCGATAAACGCAACCTTCATGCCCATGGGAACACCATCGTATCAAGTGCGGATGAATTGATTTTGATTGGGGCGCCGCCTGCCTCGGCCGATGCATAGGCAGCCGCAAGGGTGCGGATGGCAAGGCAGGCCTCGGCCGCTGTCGTGTATCCCTTGCCGTCTATCAGGGCTTTCATCATATCCTGCGTGGCGGGGATGATATCGACCCCCTGTATCGGTTTGGCTTCTGTTTTGCTGGGCTGGCCGTAACGGGTGGTCGGCAGCGCGCGGTCATCGGCGTTGGCACGGTGCGTGTAATACATCTGCCCAGCCAGCTCGTCGATCATGATTTGCCCATACCGGCCTGCAAACGTCACGCACATGCCGTGGCCTTGTGTGTTGCGGGCGCTAAGCACAAACATCTTGCCCGATTGCGTGCGTACAACCATCAGGCCCGATTTATCAAGGAATTCAGGGCCGCGCGGGTTGGGCACAAAGCCATCGTCAAACCATGCCGACACGCTTTCAGGTCCTTCGTCAAACATGAAGCGCATCATTTCAATGTAGTGGGTCCCGTTCATGGCCATGCCGAAGTTGCCGGCACTGACGGATATGGACTGCAGCCCGCCAAATTCATCCGATGCCATCATCTGCTTGGGTATGATGTATTGAGGCATGAAGCGCATCTGGTGGTTTACGCCCACATCGGCATTCTTTTCGGCAGCCAATTTGATGATGGCCTCGCAAGCGGCAACACTGGTGGCCAGTGGCTTCTCGCACAGTATCTTTTTAATCCCGTTGTTAAGGGCAAGTGTCACTAGCTCTTGGTGCGATGGTGCGGTTGTCGCAATCACATAAAAATCCGGTTTGGTGGCAGCCAGCATGGAAGGGGTGTCGGCAAACACAGCGCTGTCAGGCAGGTTATGCTGCTTGGCAACGGCTTGTGCGGATTCCGGCCTTACGTCTGTAACCCCTACAACGGTAATGCCAAGGCCAATGAGGGCCTGTACATGGCGTGCGCCCATGCGCCCGCAACCTGATACGGCGGCTTTCATGCGGCCTCCTTTCGTTCTTCTTCGTTTTGGATATAGCCCAGCAGCAATTGCTGGAAACGTGCTTTGAACTGGCCATCAAGGGCACCCCAATCAGGGGCCGATGCGCGCTGGCTTTGCTGCAGCGTCCTCAAATAACCTTCATCGGTCGTGGCTTTCTCGAAAATCGTCCTGAATTCCGGCCATGTATGCGCCGTAAGGACGGCAGGTACATCGCAGTAATCGGCATAGTCCAGCTTATAAAGGTCATAATTGATGACCGGCACGCCTGCGGCAATCGCCCATCGGATAGTCGCTGAAATACTGGCGATATAAAGATCGCAAATGCCGATAGCCTCTGCCGTCATCCACTTCAGGATTTTGACATTCCCGCGCTCGTATTTTTTGTAAATGGACGCATCATAGCGCGGATGTATGCTCAGAATGGTAATCCAGTCATTGCATCCGGACATCGTGTCTACAAGGCGTGTCAGCGCTTCATCGTAGCTGTCAAAATCGTCCTTGGCTTCGGCGTTGTAGTTGAACAGGTCGGGGAAAACGGCGAACAGGATGACTTTTTTGCTGCCGATGGTTACGCCATGCTCGCGCTCGTAACGGGCGCGCTCAGATGCGCGGTTGTGTAAGGTGTAAGCAATAAGGTCATGCGTAACGTCGCCAACCACCTTGATTTGGGAATCAGGAATATTCTGCGATACGTAATGGCGCTTCATGGCCGCCGATTCCACTTGTATGGCATCAGCCGTGCTGCTTTCCAGCACCCACGGTTGCGGGGGGCTGTAGCCGCGCTCTTCGCACATGGTGGCCATCAGGTAAGGCATGCGCACAAGGTCATGCCCGCGGTAGGTATGGAACCACTTGTTCGGCAGTTTTCTGCGGTGATACCAGCGCGCCTGAAATAGCGGGTTATCCATGTAATAATTCGCGGGCTCGTCAGGCTTGCAAAACGTGTACGGCGTGATGACCGATTTTATTCCGTAGCTGTGGAATATCTTGATAAACGCTTCCGTCGAAAACTGGACATTGGCCTCCGCCAGAATAAGGATGGCAGGGCGCTTGGCAGACACATAGGTATGGACCGCCTGCTCGCCAACTTCCCAGAAATGCGCCTGCATGTATTTCTTGGATTCAGACAAAAAAATGAAAAGAAGCGGCAGATGCTTCTGCATGAATTTGATGAACGCGGCATAGACCACGCGGTACGGCTTCTTCAGCGGCTTCAAAAACGGATTGTCGATAAAGCGGGCAAGAAAATAGTTGAAGTCCTGAAGCAGGGTGGTTTCGGATATGCCGTCTAGGACAGCCTCGCTCCCGAAACGCGAAAGCATGATGAAACGGTAATCGCCTATATCGCCTTCGGGCATTTTCGCGCGGGCGAACATGTCATCGACAAGGAATTCGAAATCATAGCCTTCAGGAAGGACGGGCAGTATCTCCCTCAGCTTCTTGAAGTGAAGCTTATCCTGAATAAGAAGGGTGATGAGCTTGTTATCAGGCATGGTCAGGACGCAAGATTGTAGTCCCTCCGGTACATTTCCATGCCCTCGTGGTAATCGCCGTAAAAGATGGGTCTGCCTGCCTGCAGGTAAAGGCATTTGTTGCAGAATTGGTCCAGTAGCTCCTCGGCATGCGATGCCATGATGAGGATGCTGCTTGCGCCTACAAACTTCTCGATACGTTCGTTCGCGCGCTTCATGAATTGCGCGTCACCCGCGCCGATACCTTCGTCAATCAGCAGGATTTCTGGGTTGCGGCAGGTGGCAATGGCAAAGGCAAGCTGCGCGCGCATACCAGCGGAATATGTACGCAAAGGCATGTTCAGGAAGTCGCCAAGCTGCGTGAATGATGCAATTTCATCGAAGCTTTCGATCATGTCCTTCCGGCTGTAACCAAGCGCGATACCGCCCAGAATGATGTTCTGGTATCCCGTTGCCTCGTCATCAAGGCCAAAGCCCGTGCCAAGCAGTGTGGTTACATGCCCCTGCACGCGGCGCTGGCCTTGGCTGGGGTCGTAAATGCCTGAAATCACCTTAAGCAAGCTGGTCTTGCCCGCGCCGTTCCCGCCAATGATGGCCACGCGGTCATTCGGGCGCACGCGCAAGGATACGTTATCAAGCGACTTCACGTGCACGGTCGATGTGCTTGTACGGTTGATAACGCCGGTACTGGCCAGTTTGGATATCAGCGCACTTTTGATGGAAAGCGAGCTGTAGTTGTAAACCGGATATTCCAGCGTGATGTTGTCGAGATCGATGCCTGCAGTCATGTCTTACAGCCAGTACACAAGTCGTTTGCGGTAAATTTGGTAGACCCATGCGGCGATAATCAGCAATAGGCCGCTCATGCTCAGGGTTACGGCGTAGCTCATCATCGGGGGTGTTTGCCCCAAAAGCGGCATGCGCAGTATGTCGATGTAGTGGGTTAGCGGGTTGAAGTAGGCAAGGTAGGCCTTACTACCAAGCATGTCAGGCTGCCACATGACAGGCGTCATGAACGCAAGAATGCCGATGATAGCCTGCAAAAGCAAAAGCAGGTCGCGGAAGCGCGCGCACATGAACCCGAAGATGATGCTCAGGGCCACGCTGGTGAATGAAGCCACAAGTAGCCCCGGTACAACCAGCAGCAAGGACCAGCTGACATGCACATGGTACGCAATCAGAATCAGCGAAACCACGACAAGGCTGTGCGCAAGGATGATGACGTTCTTAACAAACAGTCGCATGCAGAAGGATACAAGCGACACATTGACGTTCTTGATGATGCCAAGGTGTTGCAGGAAAACCATGCCGGACTCGGTTATCAGCAGCGAGATAAACTGCCAGATGACCATGCCGCTGGCGACATACGGGAAGAAATCGCTAAATCGTACCTTGAAAAGCAACGAGCCAAGGCCCGCAATGCAAATAATGGAAATGAAGGATACCAGCACCATCCAGAAGGGGCCAAGCACTGTACGCTGGTAACGCAGCTTGATATCGCTCCACGCCATATAGAGCCATGTATCGTAGTTCTTCAGGGCATCGGCGATATCGTGGAAAAGCATCCACGGCTTCGTTTTTTCTGAAACGGGCAAAGGCGGTATGGCCGAAAAATCGTAATACGCGGCTTTTTGTGGCTCTGACATAAATAAATCAATAGGTTAGCAAGGATTGCGGTGCACACTTTAGTAAACGTGGCCCACCGTGTCCACCGCAAAAACTAAAGATTTGCCGAGGATGGAATATTGACGATGCGGTCCGCAAGCTCCGCCGTCAGCGTCAGGTCCGCACGGGGGCAATGCTTGTACATGGGTAGGGTGTGCATAGGCTCCCACACGGGGCGCGTCATGATGCCGATGGCATTGCTCGCTTCAAGCAGGCTGTCACGCGTGGCGCGGTCAGGCACCAGTATGGCGTTAAGCCAGTAATTGCTCTCGCAGTCCTTGGGTTCGTTGAAAAACTGGGCCGTGTTGCCGATGGCCTTGAACCCTTCGCGGTAACGCGCCGCCAGTGCCCGCTTGCGGGCCAGAAAGGCAGGGAGTTGTTCAAGCTGCGCTACGCCAAGCGCGGCATTGATGTTAGGGAGGCGGTAGTTGTAACCCACTTCCTCATGCAAAAAGAGGTAAGCGTGCGGCTTTTTGGCTGTCGTCGTCAAAAACTTGGCGCGCTGTGCAAGGGCCGTATCATTGGTGGCAATGGCGCCGCCCCCGCCCGTTGTTACAACTTTGTTGCCGTTGAAACTGAGGATGGAGAGTTTTCCGTCCCCCCCCGTGTGCCGCCCTTTGTAATAGGACCCAAGCGACTCCGCCGCATCCTCGATAACAGGAATGTCGTACTTGCCGGCTACTTGCAGGCACGCATCCATATCCACGGGGTGCCCAAAGCAGTGCATCAGCACAAGGGCCGATATGCGCTTGCCTGTTTGCGCGTTAACCACATGGCCGGCGCTGTCTTTGCGGGCTATCTGGCTTAGGTATGCATCAAGTTTTTCGGGGCAGACGCCCAGCGTATCGCGCGATACTTCAATAAAGTTCGGTACCGCCCCGCAATAGCTGATGGCGTTGGCCGACGCGATAAACGTAAGCGCAGGGCAAAGCACCTCGTGGTCGCGCTCAACGCCGCACAGCATCAGCGCCACATGCAGCGCGGTAGTGCCGTTGACGGTTGCAACCGCATGCTTCACGCCCATGGCCGAAGCCAGTTTTTCCTCAAAGCCCGTTACGTACGATCCGACATACGAAACCCATCCCGTGTCGATGCAGTCATCGACGTACTTCTTTTCATTGCCCGTAAAAATAGGCTCATGCAGCGGGTAGGTGCGGCCCTCTGGCAGAATGCCGCGCAATACCTCAACAATATCCTGCACACCCTTAGACATTATAGATATCCGCCTTATAGGCTTTCAGGTTTTCGGGGTTCTTGAACCACTCGGCTGTCAGCGCAATCCCGCGTTTGAAACCGTCACGACCTGCAAATTCAGGCTCCCAGCCTAGCAAGGCCTTGGCCTTTTTATTGCAGGCAAGTAGGCGTTCCACTTCGCTGTTTTCAGGGCGCAGGCGCTGCGCATCCGTTTCAAAGGCCACTGGCTTGCCCAGCACTTCACCGATAATCTTGGCCGTATCCTCGATGCTGACTTCAAAGCCGGAACCTATGTTGATGACTTCACCAACAGATTTATCGCTCTCCGCAAACGCCACAAAACCCCGCACCGTATCGCTGACAAAATTGAAATCGCGCGTAGGTGCAAGCGCGCCCAGCTTCAAAGGCCCGCTGTTTTTAAGCAGTTGGGATATGATGGTCGGGATGACGGCGCGCGCCGACTGGCGCGGGCCGTAGGTATTGAACGGGCGGATGACGCCAACAGGCGTACCGAATGATTTGTGGTACGAAAGCGCCACATGGTCAGCCCCGATTTTGGTAGCGGAATACGGCGATTGCCCTTGCATCGGGTGCTCTTCCGTAATCGGTACAAAACGTGCGGTGCCGTAAACCTCGCTGGTCGAAGTGTGTACGACTTTCGATACACCGAAATCGCGCGCGGCATCCACGATGTTCAAGGTGCCCGTGATATTCGTTTCAACATAAGACTGCGGCGACTTGTAGGAATACGGGATGGCAATCAGTGCTGCCAGATTCAGCACGACATCGCAGCCCTTGACTGCATCGCGCACGGAACCCGCATCGCGGATATCCCCCGCGCGGAAGTCAATAGAGGCCTTGATGTCCGCAGGCGCATGTTCAAGCCAGCCAAGCGAACCGAAGGAATTGTAGTACGTGAATGCGCGCACCTTGGCGCCAATCCGCACCAGATGTTCCGTCAGGTGGGAGCCGATAAAACCGTCAGAACCCGTAACAAGGACTGTTTTGCCTTTAAGCGACATGTCGCGTGCCTCTGTTATCTATACCTTCTGCGCTTATAAGTGCCTCAAGGGTGGCTGGCAAGTCGGCAAGCGATACATGGCGCACATGCGCCATTTTGAAGATACCGTGATATTCCGCCCGCGCCACCGAGCCGGGGCTTTTAAGGATGATTGTCGGCACCCCCAGATGCGCGGCCTCTACCAGCACCGTTGAGTAATATCCGATGATGACGCCGTGGTTTAAAATGAAGTCATGGGCGCTTTGCGCTGTGGGTTCTGATTTGCCGTGCGGGCTGGCAATGGCAGCGCTTAGCACGTCAAAAGTCTGCGGGTAGGCAGGGTGGGGGCGCAAGGTAAGGCCCTGCGTGGTGCCTAGTACGCGTCCAAGGTCTTTCAGCAAATCATCAACACCTGCATACTGCGCGGGCACGAAATTGATCATCGGTACCACAACGCCAATCCCCGTTTTTGAAAGGCGTTCCCCTGCCTTCAAAACAAAATCAGGGTTGGGGGATACTACAAACTCGGCATCAATGCGCTGCTCGCGCAACAGGCCAATAAAATGGTCATCCCACACATAAAAGCGGTCGGCTTTCAAAAAGCATTCCATGGGCGTGCTGGCATTGTCGCCGTGCATGATGTTGTAAAACCCTTTGCCCGCATGCCTGAATTGCAGGGCGTTAAGCGTAATACCGCAGCTGTATTCCCCTGCCACCAGCGCGTATTCGGCCTGTGGGTATGCGGTAAGGTAGCTGCGGGCCAGTGTCATATCCTTCAAAGCCTTCCAGACGTACTGGAGGGGGAAGGGGCACCGCGTTTTGAAAAGCTGGACGCAAAGCCGCGTTACTATTCGCCGGTCATCACCATTCAGGCGCCACACCCGCGGCACGTAGGTTTTGGCGGTTGGTGTGTCCTTCAGCTGTTCGGGCACTTTATAAAGCTTGGCCACAGTGTCGTTGACGGGCGCAAGCAGCATAAAAAAGGCGCGGGCGCCTTGCGGCGCTGGCTTGGGTTTGAAGGCACCTGCTAAAAACACAAACGGCGCGCATAACAGCAATCCTGCCGCAACAGCCTCGATTACCCAAAGGCTGAAGCGGTCACGGATACTGCACTGGCCTTGGTAATGGGCAATCGCGCGCAGCACATAAACATCATCACCTTGCGCGGCCTCAAAATGGTGTTTCAAACGCGATTCAATTGCATTAAGGCGCGCAAGTGTGTTGGCGCGGATAAAATCGTCGCGGTAAGTCATCACGCGGTCGCGTAATGCGCGGAAATGGCCGGAGATAAAACTCATGCCTTCACGCTATGGAATGTTTTGCGCAAAATATCAGCCTTGTCGCGCAGGCTTTCAATGGCGGCCAGCACAAGCGCGCAAGCATTGTCTTTGGCATACGGGTTGATAATCGCCTCGCGCGGGCGCTCCTTGCATTTCGCAAGGGCTGCCGCAATCGCATCGGCATTGGCTGGCACATCGATAACCGATGTGGCGCGCGTCCGCCCGTCCTGCCGCCCGCCGATATTGACGGTATATAACCCGAAGCTCGGCGCTTCATGGATCCCGCTGGAGCTGTTCCCAATAAGCGCATTCGCAATTTTTAGCAGGCTGTAATAGCGCTGCTGCCCGAGCGACGGGTAAATGCCTGTCCGTGGGCGGCTCGCGGCAAATGCCTGCAAGCGGGCATTGATGGCTGCGTGGCCGGGGTCGGCATTGGCTTGCGTCATCACCAGTGATGCATCACCAATACCCTTGGTTACGCCTTCAAGCACGCAATCTATGTCCTGCGTGTCCGACAGTGTTTCAGGGTGGTAGCAAAACGCGTAAACCGGGCCATCCAGTGCCATGCCAAGGCTGGAGCCAAGCGTGGTACGGTCCATGAGGTCCATGCCCGCAATCCCCTCAAGGGCGGGGTGGCCCGTTACAAAAACATCGCGCGGGTTCTCGCCCATCTGGCGTATGCGTGCGGCTGCTTCGTCAGTAGGCGCGCAATGGATATGCGCCATCTTTGTAATCGCATGCCTGAATTGTTCGTCAAAGGCGCCGCGCGTGCTCTCGCCGCCAAACAGGTGCACAATCGGCACACGACAGATGGTGGCGGCTTGCGCGGCAGCCACAAGCTCGTAGCGGTCACCCAGCAGCACAAGTGCGTCAGGCCCAAGTTTCTGTATGGCGCTACCAACACGGGTTACGGTTTGCCCGATAGCGCGCAAAATACCTGTGGGCGTGTCATCGCCGGTATCCATGGGTGCGGCAGCATCAATTCTAAACCCATCGGCTTCGATGGTTCTATAGGTTTCACCAAAGGCAGGGGCGTAATGCGTGCCGCCTGCAATAATCTGCAGCGTAAGGTTGGGGCGCGCCTGCACCATCCGCATGATCGGCTTTAAGATACCGTATTCAGCGCGGGTGGCAGTATAGAAGCAGATTTTCATGGCTATAACCGCGCGAAGTTTCGAAGCACGTCGAGGCCCGCTTCACCACTTTTTTCAGGGTGGAATTGCGTGCCCGTAACGGCACCGCGCGTAACCGATGCGGTAATGCGCTGCCCGTTGTAAAAACCATCGGCCAGCCTGTCGCTTTCGTCCTCCGGTTTTGCGGTGAACGAGTGGACAAAGTAAAACGACGTATCAGGCGCTATCCCGTCAAATATCGTACCCTTCCATGCAGTGCCGCCGTCAACGGGGCGCACGTCCGTCCAGCCGATATGCGGAATTTTGTGGGGCTTGCCGTCCGTACCATGGTCGGCAATTTTCTGGACCGTGCCGCGCATGATGCCTAGGCCTTCGGTTACGCCGAATTCCTCGCTGCGGGTCATCAGCATTTGCATGCCCACGCATATACCCAGCATAGGGCGCTCCGTTTCAAGGTACTTGCGGATGGCGTCTTCCATCCCGCGTGATTTGAAGGTGCCGTACGTGGCGGGGAAGGCGCCAACACCGGGCAATATCACGCGCTCGGCATTTGCAATTTCCGTCGGGCTGGCTGAAAGCAGGGGCTCGACGCCAATCTCGCGCAGTGCATTGGCAAGGCTGTAAAGGTTGCCCACCCCGTAATCGACGATATGGATGCGGGCGCTCATGCGGCCCTCCGCGAAACTTCGATATGCCCTTGGGCCAGATGGTCCTTCACGGCGCCGATGGTCGTTTTGTTGTAATGGAGCATGTGCGCAACCGCGATGGCATCCGCAGCGCCTTTTTCAACAACGTCACTTGCGTGGGCAAGGGTGCCCATGCCGCCGCTGGCAATCACGGGGACGGGCACGGCTTTGGCAACCGCGCGCACAAGGTCAACGTTAAAGCCTTTTTGCGTGCCTTCCTGGTCAATCGATGTCAGTAATATTTCACCGGCGCCCAGTGATACGGCTTCCTTGGCCCATTCAACAACATCAAGGCCCGTATGCTCGCGCCCGTTGTCGGTCATGGCTTCCCACCCGCCGCTTGTTTTGGATTTCGCTTCAATCGAAAGCACCATGGCCTGTGAACCGAAACGGTTGGCCATATCGCTGATAAGCTGTTTGTTGGCAACGGCTGCGGTGTTGATGGCTACTTTATCGGCCCCCACCAGAAACAGGGTCATGGCGTCATCAACGGAGCGAACACCGCCCCCGACGGTCATTGGCACGAAAATGCCCTTGGCAGCCTTCTCCACAAATTGTGTCAGATTGTTACGGTTATAAAGGCTGGCCACGCTGTCCATGTAAATCAGCTCGTCGGCACCTTGCTGATAGTACTTTTTGGCGTATTCGTAGGGGTCGCCGATAACGCGGAGTCCCTCGAGATGGATACCTTTGATAAGATTGGGGCCCTTGATATCAAGGCGGGCAATGACGCGAATTCGTGACATTCCATGGTGATAGCAAAGCGGCAGGGGCCTGTAAAGTTTGACAAAACGCCGCTTTTTCAAGTAAATCAAATGCATAAATCAAGGGTAAGCCTGATGTTCAACTGGCAGAAATACTGCATCCCTGAAACCGCACTGATTAAGGATGCCATCCGCATCATCGATCAGGGCGCCATCCAGCTGGCGATGATAACATCCGAGGCC